>JAVBUF010000047.1:0-50152 GCA_031555615.1 Lachnospiraceae bacterium
TAGTCATCACTCCTTGTCACCTCTTATTATATCACACAATAACATAAAATAACATGCTTAAAATCAAAAAAGTTGACAAAAAAAGGCAGGTTTTATGCAACCTGCGATATACTTTTCATCTATTCAACTGTCAAACTCCCGAGCAATCGCCATGGCGGGACCCTTCCTGCTGGCGAAAATATTTTTCTAACCCACCTTTATTATTTTATTATTATGTGATATGATAAGTCTGGACTTTTGCAAGGGTCCGGACTTTTTATTTATGGAGGAAAAATTAGTGGAAGATAAAACGGTTTCCAGACATTTTATAGAGCAGATTATTGACAAAGATCTGGCCGAAGGAGCATGTACGGTGGTTAAGACCAGATTCCCCCCGGAACCTAACGGTTATCTGCATATCGGACATGCCAAAAGTATATTATTGAATTATGGGCTGGCACAGGAGTATGGCGGGCAGTTTAACATGCGTTTTGATGATACCAATCCCACTAAGGAAAAGACCGAATTTGTGGAATCGATTCTGGCGGATATTAAGTGGCTTGGGGCTGATTGGGAAGACCGTCTTTTTTTTGCGTCGGATTATTTTGAGCAGATGTATGAAGGAGCCATCAAACTGATCAAAAAAGGCAAAGCTTATGTATCGGATTTGACGGCGGAAGAGATGCGGGAATACCGGGGTACTTTAACCGAACCGGGGAAGAATGATCCCAACCGTGAGCGGAGCGTAGAGGAAAACTTAAAGTTGTTTACCGAGATGAAGGACGGTGTCTATCAGGACGGCGAAAAAGTATTGCGGGCCAAAATAGATATGGCCTCACCCAATATCAACATGCGTGACCCGATTATTTACCGGGTGGCCCGGATGACCCATCATAATACCGGCGATAAGTGGTGCATCTATCCCATGTATGATTATGCCCATCCCATTGAGGATGCCATTGAGGGTATCACCCATTCTATTTGTACTCTGGAATTTGAAGATCACCGGCCGCTGTATGACTGGGTGGTAAGAGAACTGGAATATGTCCCGGCACCTAAGCAGATTGAATTTGCCAAGCTGTATCTGACCAATGTGGTAACCGGAAAAAGATATATTAAGAGACTTGTGGAGGAAGGTATCGTAGACGGCTGGGATGATCCCCGTCTGGTGTCCATTGCAGCTTTGCGGAGAAGAGGCTTTACCCCGGAATCCATTAAACTGTTTGTTGATCTGTGTGGTGTTTCCAAGAGTAATTCTTCGGTAGATTATGCCATGCTGGAGTATTGTATCAGGGAAGACCTGAAATTGAAACGTCCGCGGATGATGGCTGTGTTGGATCCGGTGAAGCTGATTATTGATAATTATCCCGAAGACCAGACCGAAATGCTGACTGTTTCCAATAATCTGGAAAACGAAGAACTGGGAACCAGGGAAGTACCTTTTGGCCGGGAACTGTATATTGAACGGGAAGATTTTATGGAGGAAGCGCCGAAGAAATATTTCCGTCTGTATCCGGGGAATGAAGTACGTTTGATGAATGCTTACTTCGTAACCTGTACCGATTATGTGAAGGACGAAAGCGGCAAGGTGACAGAAGTCCATTGTACTTATGATCCGGCCACCAAATGCGGAACCGGTTTTTCCGAAAGGAAGGTCAAAGGAACCATTCATTGGGTGCCGGTAAAAGAAGCCATCAAGGCAGAAGTAAGATTATATGAAAATATTATTGATGAAGAAAAAGGGGTTTATAATGAGGACGGCAGTTTGAACCTGAATCCCAACTCCTTAACAGTTTTAAAGGATTGCTTCATGGAACCGGCTTTGGCAGATGCGGAAGCATATGAAAGCTTCCAGTTCGTGCGGCAGGGATTTTTCTGTGTGGATGCCAGGGACAGTAAAGAAGGAGCAATGGTGTTTAATCGGATCGTCTCACTGAAAAGTTCTTATACATTACCCAAATAAAGGAAGGAGTCATTATGGCGGGGTTATTCCCAGGACTTGAAAAATTTGGCTTGGGTGGTTTGAAGGATATGAAAGTATTTGATGAACCGGAGACAGCCAAAGTAGATGCAGCAGAGGGTGGGGACGAAGGGTCTAAGATGACGGTCTATAATGAAGAAGATTTTTTATTTGATAAAAGCTATGTATGTCCAATTTGCGATAATAAGTTTAATGAGCGTACGGTTCGCTCCGGAAGGGCAAGGCTGATCGGTGTGGAGCAAGATTTGCGTCCCCGGTATGAGCAATTGGATGTGGGGAAGTATGATGTGGTTTCCTGCACTAAGTGCGGCTATACCGTGTTAAGCAGGTATTTTGCACCTTTATCGCCCACTCATATGAAGCTGATCAGGGAAAATATTTCAGCGGTTTTTGTACCAAGAGTGGAAAGAGAAACTGTTTTTTCTTATGAAACAGCTTATGAGCGCTATCAGTTGTGTTTGGCCAATGCCATTGTAAGGAAGGCAAAGGACAGTGAAAAGTCTTATATTTGTTTGAAAACAGGATGGCTTCTCAGGGGGATGGGAGAAAAGCTGGATCAGGATCAGCCGGATTATGAAGCGCAACTAAAGGAAATAAAGGAACAGGAACAAGAATATCTGAAACATGCATATGAAGGCTTTATTGCAGCAAGGGCAGCGGAAAGTTTTCCCATGTGCGGAATGGATGAAAGTACATTGGATTATCTGGTTGCAACGCTGTCCATTAATTTTGAACAGTATGATATTGCAGCTAAGATGATTGGGGGGATTCTGGCATCTCGCGTGGCGACTAACCGAATTAAGCAAAAAACAAGGGATTTGAAGGATATCCTGTTGAAAGTGAAGAAAGAAAAAAACGATAAATGAATGAACTGACCATAGTACTGCAATCAGATTCTTCAGATTGTTTGTACCAACAGATTTATGAACATATCAAAAGCGAAATAAAAACAGGGAAGCTTCGGGAGGGTGAGAGGCTTCCCTCTACGCGTTCTTTGGCAGAATATTTGCAGGTGTCAAGGAGTACCGTTAATCTGGCATATGAACAGTTGCTGTCAGAAGGATATATAGAATCCAGGCCGCAGAAAGGTTATTTTGTCTGCCGTCTGGAAAATCTCATCCAACTGAACACTGTTCCCGGCAGTGTCACCGATGGGGAAAAAGAAACAAAAAAGGAAAAGCAAAGCGCATCGGAATACCGCTATGATTTTTCCCCTAATGCGGCCAATATGCGGGAATTCCCCTTTGCCACCTGGAAAAAAATCACCAAAAATATTCTGGTGGATGCCAACAGTGAAATGTTTGCCCTGGGATCACCGCAGGGTGATCCGGAGCTGCGAGCAACCATCAGCCGTTACCTGTATTCTGCCCGGGGCGTAAACTGTTCCCCGGAACAGATCATTATCGGTGCCGGAAATGATTATCTGCTGATGCTGTTGGAAAAAATTCTGGGACGTCATGTAAACATTGCCATGGAGAATCCGTCTTACAAGCGTGCTTATCGTATTTTCGAATCCTTTGCCTATCGGATCAGTGCCATTTCCATGGATGATTCAGGAATGCGCATTGATGAATTGGAAGAAAGTAAAGCTGCGGTGGCCTATGTAATGCCTTCCCACCAATATCCAACCGGAATCGTAATGCCCATTGGCCGGCGTATGTAATTGCTCAAATGGGCTCTGGATCAACCCGAAAGATACCTGATTGAAGATGACTATGACAGTGAATTCCGTTATCGGGGTAAGCCCATCCCGGCCTTTCAGTCCTCCGACAAATACGGAAAAGTAATCTATATCGGGACCTTTTCCAAATCCATTGCTCCTGCTATTCGGGTCAGTTATATGATTCTTCCGGAATCTTTGCTGGAAATTTACCGGAAGAAATGTTACTTCTTCTCCTCCACCGTTTCACGCATTGACCAACGCATCCTGAACGAATTCATTCGTGACGGCTACTTTGAACGTTATCTGAACAAAATGCGTAAAAGCTACAAGGATAAGCATGATCTGCTTCTGGAAGAACTGGAGCCGTTAAAAGAAAAATTTCTGATATCGGGTGAAAATGCAGGTTTACACATTCTTCTAACATGTAAAAAAGAAAATGACAATGATGTCACAAGTGAAAGAAGTTTCATTGACCGGGCCGCACGTGAGGGAATCAAAGTCTACGGACTATCCGATACTCTGATCAAACCCCGCAAGGAAAAGCGTGCCACCCTGTTATTGGGGTATGCCGCCCTGGAAAAAACAGAAATAAAAGCCGGTGTAGAATCCCTTATGAAGGCATGGCTGTAAATCAATGCTTAGACACCGATAAAATAAAAAAGGAACAGCCGCAGCGGCTGTCCTTTATTTTATTGCGGACTAGATGGAGTCAAAAGAACTATCGTAATCGTCTTCTTCGTCGAAATATTCCTCTACTTTGGCGACACCTTCTTCCAGGACTTCCGCAGCTTGCCGGGACGTTTCGGTTGCTGCTTGGCCAACCTCTTCCTTAGCATCAGCTACTGCTTCAGCCGCCTGTTCCTTTACTTCTTCTGCTGTGTCCTTCACTTCATCCGCAGCTTCGGAAACAGCATCCTTGGTCAAATCTACAAATTCCTTGGTACCGCTGCCGGCATTTTCAGCAACAGCCTTGACTGTATCTTTAACCTGATGATAAGAATCGGTAATCACTTCTTTGGCTTTATGAAAAGCATCGGAAGCAAAAGCCTCCGCTTTGTCGAGATTCAGGGATACATAGGAACGGCTCTTGGAGGAGTGTTCCTCTTCATCCAGATCTTCACTGAAATCATCAAAATCATCATCATCATCGTGGGAAACAGTGTTACCGGTAACGGGTTCATTTTTCTTCTGTAAGAAATAATATGCGCCTGCTGCTGCCGCTGCCGTAGCAGCTGTAAAAAATAAAAATTTACCAAATTTATTTGCCATGCCGGTGCTCCTTTCAGATCCAGTTATTAATATTTGTAATATCTATATCTTAATACTATTTTGCGGAAATGAAAAGAGAATATGTATTAAAATTCCATAAATTTTATTTTATATTTGATTATAAAAATGTTTACACAAGATGTTGTGGCAGAAAAAAAGTTGAAGACTAGTTTGTCCTACAGCCTTGAATGTAATATCTAAATATGCTATATTTAGTTTCTGACCGGAAAAGTCAAAAAGGGCTTAACAGAACAGGGGTGGCACACATGAATGATAAATTTTTTGACTTAAAAAAAGAAAAACAGGACCGGATGATCAACGCATCCCTTAAAATTTTTGCCATGAACGGCTATCAGCATGCCAGTACCGACGATATTGTTAAAGAGGCCGGTATCAGTAAAGGGCTGCTGTTTCATTATTTTGGCAGTAAGCTTGGCTTATATACTTTTTTGACGGATTATTGTGTCCGTTACATGATCCTGGAGATTTCCACCGGGGTCAATGCCAAGGAAACCGACTATTTTGCCCTTCATAAAGAGATCGAAACAGCCAAATTGCAGGCCTTGAAAAATTATCCGTATATGCAGCAATTCCTCAACAGCATGGAGCAGGAAGATGTTAATGAAGCTTTGGTAGCAACAGAAGAACAGCGTGCTAACCTGGCCGCAGTTTTTGAGGAAATTTGGGGGCGTGCCGATACTTCCCGTTTCCGTTCCGAGGCTGAGGCGGGGAAGATTGAAAAAATAATTCACCTGACCATAACCGGATTGATGAGTGAAGAGATCAGAAGCGGAGCTTTCCAGCCGGAGCTTTTTCACACCGAGATTCAACATTATCTAACAATGCTGAACAAGATGATATATAAGTGAGTAATAAGACGCCAGCCGCATAACGGCTGGCGATTTAAGTTTTTACTTATCAGCTTTATAAACGGGATCGGCAGGATAGCTGCCCTTTAGTTTCTGCATGCCCCTTTGAATAGCATCTTTGGAATTCTTCCAGTCGGCGTTATGATTGCGGTAATCAAACTTTTCCACCAGCCAGGACACATCGGCAGACATCCGTTCCATATTTGTGGTCATTAGCTTGAACATTTCCGGATAAAAATCTTTCTTTTCCTTATCACTGAGTTTTTGTTCCGAAGCCTCGCAGAGATCACCGAAATGCTTCAGGCAGAAGCCTTTGCTGTTTTGAATCTTCTCGCGAAAAGCGGAATCTTTTTTATACATGACGAAAAAGGTATCCAGATAGCGCTCGTAGGTATCGGTGAAACGCGTACAAATATAGCAGGAGCTTTCTTTTTCTTCGGCCCAGATACCGATGGGATTTACCCGTTCGGTATTTTTTTTGAATTTGCCCATAAGAGTCGATTTGGAAGGAGTGAAGCTTTTAAACTGCTCATTCATTTCCCGGATCATCCGCTCATAGTGGGTTTTCAAGATCCAGCCGTTGCCCAGGGTATTGCCGTAATCAAACATTTTTTTGAAATGAGTGCGGCAGAAGCCTTCCTTGTCAGTTGCCTCCCGGACATCGCTTTCCATATAGGAAGAGCAGCTGCCCAGAACGAAATCCAGCAGATCCTGTTCAACATCACGCTCAATAAAACAAAAAGGGCATTCATCATCGGCGTTTATAGCATCATTTAATGGAATGGTATACAGTTTTTCGCTCATGCGGTTCTCCTTCGGAATCCTTTAATGAGCTTATTATACCACTAAAATTTGATGCCGCCAAGTTGTAAGAGATAGTAGATGACACCCAGGACCCAGGAGGTAAAGATACCGAACAGGATAACCGGTCCGGCAATGGTAAAAATTTTGCAGCCAACCCCGAAAACCTGACCTTCTGATTTGTACTCGATTGCCGGCGCGGCCACGGAATTGGCAAAACCGGTAATGGGAACCAGGGCACCGGCACCGCCGAATTTAACGATTTTGGGATAAATATTGAAACCGGTAAGCAGGATACTGAGTAAAATCAGAATCAGCGAGCAGATGCCGGCCGCCATATCTTTTTCCAGTCCTCTGGTATTGGTAAAGTAGTTTAATATAAATTGTCCGATGACACAGATGATACCCCCACAAATAAAAGCCTTCAGCATTTGCAGCCAGATATTGTGAGTGGGTGTCACGGATTTCACATATTCTTCATATTGTTTCTTTTTGGTTTCATTCATAAAAATTCCTCCAATTAGCACTTTTTATAAGATAGTGTGTGAAATATATGGAAAAGTATACATGAGAGATTATTAATTTATATTATCAGATGATGCAACTTTGATGCAAACGTCCTGTAGAATAAGAAAGAAAAATGTAGAAAAGGAAATTGTCTGATATAGGATATTGTTAAATTTTTAATTAAGTGTTAAAATAGTCATATATCGACAAAAGGGTGTGTTTCTGATGGTGAATTTTGCGGGGATGGAATTTATATTTCGTTTTTTGCCCGTTTTTCTGATTATATATTACTTAGTTCCCAAACGTTTCCGAGATACAGTACTGTTATTTGGCAGTATTGTTTTTTATGCCGTGGGGGAACTTTTTTTTATACCGGTTTTGCTGGTGGCGACGGGTTTAAACTTTTGGCTGGGCAAAAGGAAAAAGAAGAAAAATCTGATGATTGCGGCAATCGTCATAGATGTTCTTATTTTGGTGGTATTTAAAGTATTAGGGGTATGGGTGAGCAGTGACCTGCTGCCGCTGGGCATCAGTTTTTATATTTTTAAGATGATTTCCTATCAGGCCGATCTGTACCGCGGGGATATCGCCCCTAATCCCACCTTCAAAGATGCGGCACTGTATTTTTGTATGTTCCCGCAAGTGATATCCGGTCCTATCATGCGGTACGAGGAAGGCGAGTTTGGCTTTGAACGGGACTATAGTCTGGAACAGGTCGAAGATGGCCTGAAATACTTTATTATTGGTTTTGGCATGAAGGTATTATTGGCGGACCGGCTGGCGATTTTCTGGAATGATATGCAGATGATCGGGTTTGCCAGTATTTCCACGCCATTGGCATGGCTGGGGGCTTTGGCTTATTCCCTGCGGCTTTATTTTGATTTTTGGGGTTATTCGCTGATGGCCGCGGGACTTGGTGTGATGCTGGGATTTCCGTTTATCCGGAATTTTAATCATCCTTACAGTGCCGGAAGCATCAGCGATTTTTACCGCCGGTGGCATATGACTTTGGGGAGCTGGTTCCGGGATTATGTTTATATTCCCATGGGTGGCAGCCGGGTTGGTAAGGTGCGGATTGTATTAAATCTGCTGCTGGTATGGCTGCTCACCGGTATCTGGCATGGCAGTGGTGTTAATTATGTGATCTGGGGCATTATCCTGGGCATTTTAGTGGTTTCGGAAAAGCTGTTTACCGGAAAATATTTGGCGAAGATTCCGGTTCTGGGAAATCTGTATGTTATCTTTTTGATTCCCCTGACATGGGTGGTTTTTGCTATCAATGACTTGAAACAGCTGGGGATTTACTTCAGCAGACTGTTTCCTTTCTTAGGAGAGGTTGGGGGATATGTTAACCGTAGTGATTTTGTAAATTATCTGCAGAATTACGGGGTCCTGCTGGCAGCCGGGGTTTTGTTATGTATTCCGGGAGTGGGAAAGCTCTATGAAAAATACAAAAAAAATATCGCAGTGATTATTTTGCTGGTGGTGCTGTTCTGGTATGGGGTATATTTTCTGGTCAGTCAGGATGGAAATCCTTTTATGTATCTTAAATTTTAGGCAGGAGGAATAGGAACATGAAAAAAATCATAAAAAATGCGCCTGTACTGCTGCTGTTGATCAGTACCGGAATATTTCTCACCATGATCGGTATCGGTGGGAAAAATAATATCTACATCGGACAGGAACATAATTTCCTGACAAAACCCCTGCTTGCGTTAGTTTTTCAGGGAATGAATGAAGAAAAGTACCCTTGGCAGATACTGGGATGGCAGGCTGCAGGGGGAAAAGAGCTGCAGGCACTTTCAGCCAGTGTGGAGGCGGAATTCAATGAGGCACAGCCGGATATTGAGCCGGTTTTGCCGCTGGCCACAGCAACTCCTTTTGTGAAGCCGCAGTCCACAGTACAGCCCACCATGGAACCCACCGCGGCACCTACAGCAGAACCGGAGAGCCGGTGGCAATGGGAAGAAGGTGCGGAACGGGGATACATGGATGAAAATGGTGAAATTCAGCCCTATCGTGAGAGTACCCACGAAGAGTATCTGAATCATATTTCTGCTGATATCTATGGGTCCATTGGTGTGGAGCGGGCAGGTGAATATGAGTTTACAACAGTGGGGGAAGATTATTTTGATGATGCTCTTTTCATTGGTGATTCCCGTATGGTGGGATTACGTGATTATACCGATTTGCCGGAACATGCCGATTTTATGTGTGAAACTTCTTTGACTATTTATAAGATTTTTGAGCAGAATATCGGAAAGAAAGGCACGGTGGAAGAGGTCTTAAGCCAAAATGATTATGGAAAGATCTATTTATCGGTAGGCATCAATGAGCTGGGGCGTGGAACCACGGAGGATTTTATCGCTCAATATAAGGAAACGGTTAGCAAGCTGCGACAGTTGGAACCGGAGGCGATGATCATCATTCAGGGGATTATGAAAGTATCCAAAACCAAAAATGACGCAGATGCCATTTTTAATAATCACAATATCCAGGCCCGTAATCATGCCATGGCAACCCTGGCTGACAATCAATCCATTTATTATATCGATGCCAACGAAGTGGTGTGTGATGAGGCGGGCAATTTACAGGAAAGCTATACGTTTGATGAGATTCATTTGCTTGGAGTTTATAATGAAGTGGTAAAACAGTTTTTACTGGATCATGGTGTCGTAAACAGTAATACCATGGATAATAATGATATGAATAACAATACTATGCATAATATTGAATAAAATTTTCCATACTAACACCAAAAGAAAGCAGGTGTTGGATATGAGTGAAAATAATAATATGAAGCAAAGCTTTGTTCCGGCCAATCCGGTTTATGTGGCGGCAAGTGCATCGGTAGTCGGAACGAAGGAGGGAAAAGGTCCTTTGGCGGATTTATTTGACGTTGTGGGAGCAGATGATTTTTTTGGCTGTGAAACATGGGAGGAAGCAGAGAGCACTCTGCAGAAGGAGGCTCTGCAGTTGGCTATCGGTAAGGCCGGTATTACCCAGGATGATCTGCGGTATCTGTTTGCCGGAGATTTGCTGGGCCAATCCATCGCCAGCAGCTTTGGCCTGGCTTCCTATCCGATTCCCCTGATTGGACTTTATGGAGCCTGTTCGACCTGCGGGCTGTCCATATCTCTGGGAACCATTGCTTTATCGGCGGGAATCGCCGATTATGTAGGGTGTGTAACCTCCAGTCACTTTGCCAGTGCGGAGAAGGAGTTTCGTTTTCCCCTGGCTTACGGAAATCAGCGTCCCCTTTCGGCACATTGGACGGTAACGGGCAGCGGTGCTTTTATTTTGAGCAGCAAACAGAATGAAAAGTGCCGGGCTAAGATAACCGGCATCACTTCCGGAAAGGTGATAGATTATGGTCTGAAGGATTCTCTTAATATGGGAGCCTGTATGGCACCGGCTGCCGCCGATACCATTTATCAGCACTTTACTGACTTTAACAGTCAACCGGAAGATTATGATAAGATCATTACCGGAGACCTGGGCAGTGTGGGACAAAAGGTACTTTGGGATCTGATGCGGGATAAAGGAAAGGATATTTCCAAGATACACATGGACTGCGGGCTGGAAATCTTTGATCTGGTTACACAGGATGTCCATGCAGGCGGTTCCGGCTGCGGCTGTTGTGCGGTGACGTTATCTGCATTTATTCTGAAGCAGATCGAAGAAGGAACCTGGAAAAAGGTGTTGTTTGTACCCACCGGTGCATTGCTCAGTAAAACCAGTTTCAATGAAGGACAAAGTGTTCCCGGAGTAGCACATGGGGTAATGTTGGAAAAAATATAATAAAATTAACAAAGACGGCAGGGAAACATCCCTGCTTTTTTGTTGATTAGTGTAGGTTAAACGTGTTTTCGTGCTGACTCTATTTACTTAAAATACCGGTTGTGATAACATTAGCCAAGAAAAAGGTAATGTAGAGAAGGAGTGCTTTATGAACCCGAAAACCGAAGAAGAAATGATTTTAAAAAAAGCTCCCACACTGAAGGTATTGATTACCGTTATGACTGTTTTGCTGGCAACTGTTTCGATGCTGGCAATTGTACTGGTGGCCTACTATAATTTGAATCAGATGTTTCAGGGTCTGGTTAAAGACAAATGTAATAATATGGTCCAGATGATGAGCATTTATGCTGATGCCGAAAAATTAAGTGAAAGTATTCAGAAAGCGGACGGCGCGGATCCCTATCTGGCACAGCTGCAGGAACAGCTTTACCAGGCTAAACAAAGGACCGATGCTCAGTATATTTATCTGATTACTGATCAGGGGGAAAATGTAGAGTATGTCGTAGATGGTTCGTATGCGGTGACGGACGAGGACTATACCCCGTTTGGCGGTTTGGAACCGAAGGCAGATTATGACGGTATTGATGGTGCCTTTAAAGACGGGCAGCAGGTAACCTCTGATCTTTATGAATATGAAGATGTCGATGGCATCACATATAACCTGATTGGTGCTTATTATCCCATTAAAGCGAATACCGGCGAGGTAGTTGCAGTTCTGGGTGCGGATATCAGTGTAAATAACAATTTGGCGGAACTGCAGAAGATTATAAATCAGTTTGTCCTTATTTTTGTTATATTGGCAGCAGTGACCATAGTGGTGGCGGTAATTGTCTGTATCAGGCTATTTGCCCCCTTAGGCAAAATCGTGAACTATATTAAGGAACTGGCAACCGGCGATTTCACTGTTCAATATCAATATGATAAAGATAACGAGACCGGAAGGATCAACCGTTCATTGGATTTTCTGGTGCGCAGCCTGAAAAAAATGTTTGGCGTAATTAAAAATGCAGCCGGAACTTTAGCAACCACTGCCACGGCAATGGATGAAAGTACAGCGCAGATTGCCATTTCCATTCAGGAGGTTACCAAAGCGATTAGTAATATTGCGGCCTCAGCCAGTGAACAAACCTTTCATGCCAGAAACGGTGTGGAACAGATTGACGGGCTGAAACAGGATATTCTTTTGAACGAGACAAATCTGGAGGAGCTGGCTCATACTTTAGAAACAGTGACCCTCTGTAAGGATGAAGGATTGAATACGGTATCGGTATTGAAAAAACAGTCCGAAACAACCAGTGATACCATGAGCAAAATGGGAAATGACATTCGGAACACCAATAACAGTGTATCCCAGATCGGTGCGGCAAGCACAGCCATTAAGAATATTGCATCCCAGACTAATTTATTGGCATTAAACGCTTCTATTGAAGCGGCCAGGGCCGGTGAAGCCGGAAAAGGATTTGCGGTGGTTGCGGAAGAGATCAGAAAACTGTCAGAGGAGTCCAATGCATCGGCAGATGAAATATCCCATATTATTGATTTGCTGACAGCCAATTCGGAAAACATGATGGTGACTATGGATGAGATGTCGGAAACGATGACAGAACAGACCAGATGTGTGGAGCAGACAGAAGCCAACTTCCTGCGCATTGATGAGAGCGTCAATATGACCCATACATCCATTAAAAATCTGGCAGTTTCGGCAACATCTATGGGAAAAACAGAGCAGAAGCTGGCGGAGATCTTTAACCGGATCAGTGCCGGCATTGACAGCAATGCGGCGGCTACTGAGCAGGTATCGGCATCCATGGAGGAACAGACGGCGATTATTGAGGAAATCGCCTCAATGGCGGAGAATCTCACCGGTGAAACCAATAATCTGGAAGCATCCCTGAAGGTATTCAATTTTTAAGATTGTATGGAATAAAAGACAAAATAAGGATTGAAAAATGCAGACAGATGATTTACAATAAGAACATCGAAACAGGTGTATATTAATGGAGGAAGCGGAAACAATGGTACTCATCCTTTTGGGCGGTGGCTTACTAATTATATTAATGGTAATAATTGTGGCAGTAGTGGCTGCTGTTAGTTCGGGTGGAACTGGTCCGGCACCAACATTTGATGACACGGATGAATAAACAGTATTAAGATGATAAGCGGTTAAGTGATACCCTCACTTAACCGTTTTTAAAAAAATTAATTAACAGGAGGTATTGGCGGTGCGGTATTTTTTTAGTGGTAAAGTGGAAAAATTGGAGAACATTTATTCCATTCGTCTTCCATTTAATGTGTGGGAGGTTTGTAAAAAGCGGGATGTGATTCAGGCGGAAGTGGTATTGGATAATAAAATTATAGCCTGTGAGTTATTGCCTGAGAAAAAAGGAAATTATAAGATACATCTCAGTGATGAAGATGTATCACATATTGATATTACCCAGGAACATAAGATTTTGCTGCATATTAACGGAAGTCTGATTCAGGTGGGACAAAACAGTCCTTATAGTTTTGAAAAACCCATTCGTAAAATCGACAGCATGGAAGTGATCATTCAGCCGGCAGACGGCTTGTGTGGGCAAACCTGTGTTGCCATGCTGGCGGGAGTGACCATTGCCGAGGTCATGAGTGTGATGGATTGCCGGGAATGGCAGGCTACTATGGGGATGATGATTTCCGCTTTGAATTATTATGGCATTGATCACAGCGACATTATCATCTATACCGAAGGCCGGGAAGCAACCTTGCCGAAGTGCTGTATCATGATGGAGAAGATGGGATTGTTCTGTCATTATCTGGTTCATTATGATGGTAAATTCTATGATCCCAACATGGAAGAGTTTACCGAGTATGACATGAGTAAGCTGCAGGGATATCTGGAAGTAAAATGTGAATAATGAGAAGAAACAGTAAGGCTCCAACGGACCAGCCTGACTGTTCCTTTTCAAAGGTGGTTAATGAGGTCGAGCATACCAGATTATGGTAATGATCTTATTAACCACTTTTTTTAATAATTTGTTTATAGACAGTTTATTGCATTCTGCGGCATAAGGCAGTAGGATAGAAGAGTATTCACGATATTTGGAATTATTATAAACGCGCATGGGGACATGCGGACAGGAGCAGACATGAAAGAAAAAATGTACCGGTTTATGCAAGGCAGATATGGGAATGATAATTTAAACCGATTTTTGATGGCGGCAACAGTGGTTTGCTGGGTGATTTCGATGTTTACCACGCCTTATCTTTATTTTTTGGGATTTATCGGCATTATTATTGTCTATTTCCGGATGTTTTCAAAAAATATCTATAAACGGGCGGAAGAAAACAGAGCTTATCTGAAATACGAAAACCGGGTGAAGGCATTTTTTCGCAGACAAAAATCCGGAATGGCGCAAAGAAAAACCCATCATATTTATAAATGCCCCTCCTGTAAACAAAAAATCAGAGTACCCAGGGGAAAAGGCAGGATTGAAATAACATGCCCGAAATGCAGACATACTTTTATTAAGAAAAGTTAAAGGCTGGTGGTGAAATGTTTGGTTATATTATTATAAATCAGGGAGAAATGAAATTTAAAGAATACGAGGTCTATCATTCCTATTATTGCGGACTCTGCCGGACTTTAAAGCAGAAATACGGCTTGCGGGGGCAGTTGACCCTGTCTTATGACATGACCTTTCTGGTAATGCTGCTGACCAGTCTGTATGAGCCGGAAACGGAAACCGGCCGCAGTAACTGTATTGCCCATCCTTTTGAAAAGCATGCCACCAGCATAAATGTGTTCAGTGATTATGCAGCCGATATGAATATTCTGCTGACTTATTTTAAATGTATCGATGATTGGGAGGATGAAAAGAAATGCGATAAGTTTCTGCTGGGTGAGATCCTCCGTCCGGCATACCGTAAGATCAGAAAAATCTATCCTGACAAAGCATACAGGATCGAAAAGGCGATGGCTGATCTGACGGCATTGGAAAAGCGGAATGAAAATGATATTGATAAAATGGCCGGACTGTTTGGCGAAGTGATGGCCGAGATTATGGATTTCAGACCCGATGAATGGAGCGAAAGTTTAAGACGGATCGGTTTTTATCTGGGGAAATTTATCTACCTGATGGATGCATATGAAGACATCGAAAAAGATCTGAAGGATAAAAATTACAATCCTTTTTGGAAAAAGTATGAGAATCCTGATTTTGAGGAAGAGTGCGGGACGATTTTAACCATGATGATGGCAGAGTGCTCTCGAGAATTTGAAAAACTGCCGATTATCGAAAATATTGAGATATTGCGAAATATCCTATATTCCGGGGTTTGGTACCGCTATGAGCAGGTGAAAGAAAAACGTCAGAAGGAACAAGCAAATGAGTGATCCCTATCAGGTTCTGGGTGTTTCGCGGAATGCCACAGAAGAGGAAATTAAAAAAGCATATAAGAATCTCAGCCGGAAATACCATCCCGATGCCAACATCAACAATCCCTATAAGGATCAGGCTGAAGAGCGGTTCAAGGAAATTCAGCAGGCCTATCAGCAGGTGATGAAGGAACGGACCGAAGGGTACCAGTACGGCAGCCAAGGGACCGGCAGCAGTTACGGAGGAACCGGCGGCTACGGTGGTTTTGGTGGCTTTGGCGGTTTCGGTGGTTTTGAGCGCAGCGGCAATACCGGGTATGAAGAGGATAATTATCTGCGGGCCGCCGGCAATTATATCCGTAATGGGTATTACAAGGAAGCCCGGACTGTTTTGGACGATATAGGTGGCCCAGATAGAAATGCCCGCTGGTATTATTACAGCGCCC
The DNA here is from genome assembly GCA_031555615.1 of Lachnospiraceae bacterium. GTDB lineage: Bacteria > Bacillota > Clostridia > Lachnospirales > Lachnospiraceae > UBA935. The sequence goes on from JAVBUF010000047.1 coordinate 15,671, forward strand.
TGGCTCATGCAGGCATGGGTAATCAGGTGTCGGCCATGGAACATGCCAGAAAAGCATCAGCTATGGAACCGGGTAACAGTGATTACCGCAATCTGGTGTACCAGATGGAAAATGGCGGGACCTGGTATAGGCAGCGGCAAAGCACTTACAGCACACCTTATTCCGGCGGCAGCAGTATGTGTATGAAGTTGTGCATTGCCAATCTGATCTGTAATTTGTGCTGCGGCGGTGGAGGGCTTTGTTGCAATCCGTATAGGTATTAGAAGAATTATAAGAAAAAAGTCCGGCTTATGACCGGACTTTTTTAGGCCTTACCTAATATTTTTTTAATTTATGTCGATAGTAAATATAGAGTATGTTTCTCAAGATAGGATATGTTCATTGGTGAATAGAAATCAAGTTCTTAGTAGTTTAAGCAGACTCTTTATCTAAATCGTGCAGCATAAATATAATCGGAAAGGAACTTATCAATGATTAATAGTATCAACAACAATCCTTACATCCCAAACGACACAGCAGCAGTTAGAAGTGGAAAGTCAGCTGATGTTTTTGTTTTTCCAAACCAACAGGACATATCTGCTGCTGATTCTGAACTACCTGTAAACGACCGTATTACAAAGATTGATTATGAAGAAGTTCAAGAGTTTTTACGTACCAAAGCCAAGGTACTGCCAGACGGTATCGGCATGGTGGGAGAAACGGCTAATGAGTATTTTAAAAACCAGGCGGCACCGATATTATATGTATTTAGTGAAGATGGTTCTGCCTCAATAAAGGAAGGATTATCACAGGAGCACCATCTTCTTGCTTTAAAAAATCTTGCGAAGATGCAGCCGTTTAAACCAGGATTAGGATACGAACGCCACTAATATAGACCTAAAGTATCACAGATATTGAGATAAAGAAAACCATGGTTCTGACTGAGATTAGTCTATACCATCAGTTTATTTAGTTCAAGTTAGCATCTGAACAGTAACAAAATATCTGCGCTATTATAAAATTTTCGTATTATAAATAAAAGCGGGCAAATACTTGACAAATGTTCTGGATTATTGTATCATAAACTTCGTTGCAGTTGATGCAATGGATATGTGCGTGTAGCTCAGCTGGATAGAGCGTTTGGCTACGGACCAAAAGGTCGGGAGTTCGAATCTTCTCACGCACGTCTACGGAAGCCCCCATTTTATGCGGGTTTACAAAAAAGAAAGAGCACCCATAGCGGGTGCTTTTTTGGATACTGTTCATAAAACCTTGCAGACATTGACTTTTAGTGCTAGGTTTTATGATTTAGATAGGTTTATAATTTCAATGAGGTGAGGGGTTATGGAGTGGTTGGACAAAATGAATGAAGCGATTGACTATATAGAGACGCATATTGAGGAGAAAATAATCATCAATGATGTTGCTCGTATTGCTTGTTGCTCACTTTCACGCTTTCAACGGATGTTTACGTTTACGACGGATATTTCTATAACAGAGTATATTCGGTGCAGAAGGATGGCGCTGGCGGCTAACGAATTGCTCCGTAGTGATATAAAGGTAATTGATCTGTCATTGAAATATGGTTATGAGTCTCCGGAAGCCTTTGCTCGAGCATTTCGGTCTTTTCATGGCATATCACCTAAAAGTGTTCGCAAACTTGGCATATTTACAAATTATCCGCGTATCTCATTTCAAATTAACATAAATGGAGGTAATTTCGGTATGGGAACAAAACCGCTTGTCCGCATTGAAGAACATGACAAAGAATGGGTAGTTTCTTTTAAGCATGAAAGTGGTGCTTCAAAAGAGGAATCAGCAATAAGTTTACTGAAAGACTGGGCTCTTAAAAATATTAATGATTATGCCGCACGTAGATATATCGGATGCGCGCCAAAAGGACATCACCCTGAGGGAGAAGAACATCAAAAAAATGAGGACGTTGTATCTGTTGAATATATGATGCAAATGTTTTTATTTGACCATGAGGTTGGCAGCAGGACATTTTTAGGAGCAGAAGTGTGTGAGGCGCCTAAGGGATTGTTTCTTGTCGGCGATGTTGCATTAAATGAATTAAATGATGATGGAAGTCTTGATATTGGATCATCCATGCAATCGGCCTACGGAATAATGGCCGAATGTTTGAAGGAAATGGGAGGATATGCATTCGAATTGGAAGAGCGACCTTTTTACGAAGAGCATATATGGCATAAGGAATGGTTTGAAGGAAAATTGACAGATGAAAAAAGCTTGGCAGGTTTTAAGCTTTGGCTTCCCATTAAGAAAATACATTTTAGCTAGAAATATTGTAAGGGGCATATCAGAAATGATAGCCCCTTGATTACATAGTGGAATTACTTACTGGGTCAAGTTGCTTCCCAAAAGATTAGCGATAATGTCCGCAGACACCAGATAAACGATTTGTGAGCCGTCTGCCTGAACATAGCGTTGTTCTTGGGCGGAGTCAAAACCGCCGATATAGAGGGTATAAGTTTGCGTGTCTTCATTACTGTCCCGGTAGGTAAGGGTAATCGTGGTTCGGCTGCTTTCATTCAGACCGAATTCCTCCCGTTCCGTATCGGTAAGGTGGTAGGAGGCACATTCGGTTAATGATAATGCACCGTATCCGCCGGCGATAGCTGCGATGGCCTCGGCAGAGTCCTCATTTTCACTGGAATAGGATTTCATGCCGCCTTCGGAAAGAATAGAAACTTCCAGCAGATTGGCACTTCCGATGGAAGGAGGAGAATCTTTTTTTACCATATTATCCAGTGAATATATTAAGACGGAACCCAAGGAATCGCTGACGGTATAAATAGCGTTCTCCTGATCGTTCAACATCAGGTAACGCTCACTGTCAGCAGCATTTCCCAGCTTTACGGTACAGGAATTCCCCTCAGAATCAGTCAGGTTAATGGTATCATTGGGAGGTGCCAATCCGTAATCGGCAGGAGCATCCGGCTGATCGATCAAACGGGTGGCGGTAATGCTACAATAACTGTCGGCAATATCCTGAATCTTACTTTGGGAGATGGGTATTTCCTTATGGTTGGAGTAGTACCAGATACCGCCGATGTTTTCAAAAGCCATGGAGCCGGTGTCGCTTTCATAGGAGAGGGCGGCTAAGCTGCCGATATCGGTTACCTGTATCTGTGGTTGGATGGCAGCTTCGACGGCCTTTGTTTGCTGCTTTTTGTTCCAATTGCTCAGAAACAGAAAAGCGGTCAGCAGAATCAGAAATATTCCCAATAAAATCAAAAGTGTTTTCTTCTTTTTCATTATGCCTTTCTCCTCTTTAACCATTTTGTTAAGCCAAACAGTACAAACAGCACGGGAACACCTGCCATAAATACCAGCCCGATAAGTCCTGCATGGGTCATGGTGTTGTTTTCCATAGTCAGGCTTTTGGGCTCGATAGAAATGTTATTGATATCTTCAAAGTTTCCGGTTACGGCATTCATAAACAGATTTAAATTTTCCAGGTTTGAGAACTGGGAGGTGATGCCTTCTTCTATCAAATAAGGTGAAGTGATAACCGTCAGCTGCCCTTCGCCCTCAGTAGCCACTGCCCCCAGCCAGTAGGTACCCGCTTTTTCCCCATCCTCGGTAACGGCAAAAGCATTGTCGGAAGTGGTCATAAAGGGGGAGACGGAGATGGTATCCCTGGCCGGTTCGGTTTCAGTAAGCCCCTTGGCATTGATCATCAGAACCATATCCGAAACCAGTCCATTGGAAAGGTTATTGCCGGCAGAAAGAACCGGAAACAGATAATAATAATTTCCCTGATAACAACGTTCCAAATCGGCCACATAACCATCCACCGGTGCCATACCGTAGGAAGTCAAAAGAGTATCCAGATTGGGTGTTTCCTCAGCCTGGTCACTTTGGATATAAAATACTTTTCCGCCGGCAGTCAGATAATCCTGGATCAGGGTCAGTTCATCGGCAGTAATATCCTTGGCCGGAGCATTTAAGAACAACATATCGCAATCTTCGGGAAGGGAAGTTTCCATCATCAGATTGAGGTCGCTGCCGGTAAGTCCGGATTTATCCAGAAGGCTGGTTACGGAAGCAGATAAAGAAGCTTCGCCGTGTCCGGTAGTGTTGTAAATAACTTTGGAAGTATCATTGATGACATAATTAACCGCACTGGTCAATTTTCCTTCGGCATCAAAACCCGTAACCGTATAGGTGCCATACATATAATAGGACATTTCATCGTAAAGAAGTATTTCTTCAAATAGAACATTCGTAGATTTGCCGGTTTCCGGACAGGATACCACAATCGTGTCGCGTTCAGAATTATATGTGGTCAGGGCGGAAGGATGCAGGATGGGATCGATCCATTCCACTGACAGATGACCGGATAGACCGGCGTACCTGCTGATAAAGTTTTTGATACGGACATCAGTTGTTTCTTTATCGGCAAGAACTGTGAAAGTAATATCTTTGTCCAGGGCGGTCAGAATATTGACACTTGTGTCAGTAATTTCATAGATTTTGTTGGTGCTGATATCGAACTGACGGATTGATTCAGGCAATTGCCCGGCAATCAGATTGATGATCAGGATAATGGCAATTACAATGCCGGTGATACCGATACTGTAAGTCCCCTGCTTTGAGGTCATACTCATAAAAGATTCTTTGATTTTATTCATGCTGCTATCCTCCTAACTCCAGCGTCTTTTTTGTATGGACTGAATGGTTAAAAACAGGAAAATTCCAATCAATGAAAGATACAAAACAAGGCCGCTGATATCAAAAAGGTCATTTTCGACTATGTTACTCAATGGAACCATCAGATAAAATTTGGAAAAGAACTTAGAAAGCAGACTTTCCCACCACTGGGGTTTTATTATATAAGTAACAATACTGCCTGCAAGTAAAAACAATTCGATAACAGCTCCCAGAAATTTATTTTTAGTTATATGATAAATCGCAAAAACCACTAACGAGGCCAGTAATAAAAAGCCAACCAGATTCACAGAAGCAGTGGCAGAGATGAACTGGACGATACCATTCAGCAAATTTAGCAGCAGCAATACGCCGAAGGTGGTAATTGCGGCAATAATCGAACTCTCGGTCAATGCAGAAAGGAAAAGGCCGATAGCAATGAAAACACATCCCAGTAAAAAGAAAACCAACAGCGCACTGTAGTCCTTCAGCAGGTAAGCGGTTCCCTGCATTTTAATCAGCAATGGAAAAAGGCAGAAAATCAGATGCGGTATCAGATAAATTGTAATCAGGGCAAAATATTTCCCTAATACAATTTGCGGGACACTCACCGGGGCTGTTAAAAGCAGTTGGTCGGTTTTATTTTTCCGGTCTTCCGCAAAGCTTCTCATGGTTAGAACCGGAACCGCTATTAATAGCAAAAATACCAGGCTTTCCAATACATAGGAAAAGGTGGGGTAGCCGTATGTGAGATTGAAGGCCATAAAGTAAATACCGGTAACGGCCAGAAGAAACGCAATAAAAATATATCCGATCATGGAATGGAAAAGGGACAGTAACTCTCTTTTATAAATCGCCTGCATCAGTTTTATCCTCCTCTTTCTGGTCAACATTTTGATCAACAGAATCGCTGGTAAGCTCCAGAAAAACATCTTCCAGTGAATTACGGCTGCTGTTCAGCATTAAAAGCGGAAGTTTATGTTTGGCAAAGGACCAGAATAATTCTTCCCGAATATCCCGGCTGTCACCTTCCGGCGAGACAGCTGCGGAAAGCCGGGCACAGGTACATCCGTCTTGGGCATCTTCGCAAGTCATGGAAGTAATGGCGGGAATGGTTTTCAGGATACTTTCCACGGTATTCGGTGTGCCTTTTGCCAACAGGGAGATCGCTTGCTCTGATTGCAGCCCTTTTTCCAGATTTTCGGGCGTGTCGCTTGCAACCAGGCGGCCTTTATAGATAATCATGATGTGATCACAAACTTCCTGTACTTCGGAAAGGATATGCGAGCTGAGCAAAACCGTATGTTCTTTGGCGAGGCTGCGGATTAATTCACGAATTTCAATAATCTGCTGGGGGTCCAGGCCCACGGTGGGCTCATCCAGAATAATAATCTCAGGGAAACCGATCAGAGCCTGTGCCAGTCCCACCCGCTGTTTATAACCCTTGGAAAGATTGCGGATCAGGCGGTTTTTAACATCCTCTAATTTGACCATATCTAAAATAGTATTTAACTGTTCCTGATATACAGCTTTATCCACCTGCTTCAGGGCACAAACAAATCGCAGGTATTCTAAGACCGTCATATCGGTATAGAGCGGAGGTTGTTCCGGGAGATAGCCGATATGGGACTTGGCTTTTTCCGGTTCTGACAAAATATTGCAGTCATTAATAATAACCTCTCCTTCCGTAGCACTCAGATAGCCGGTCATAATGTTCATGGTAGTGGATTTACCGGCACCGTTGGGGCCGAGAAAACCATAGACTTTTCCTTTTTCAATGGTAAAACTTAAGTGATCCACAGCTGTATGGGAACCGTAACGTTTCACCAGATTCTTAACTTCAATCATATGTAACCTCCTTTTTTCATTTTTACGCTTGAGCGGTTGGCAATAGCCCAATTCTTTTCTCAATGATAAAAATTTTTTGTGAAAGTTCTGTGAAAAAAAATGGAAGATAATGTGAAGAAAGGTTATTGACAATTATATAAAGTACTTTATAATATAAAGTGAATGGAGATGGAGGCGTGAAAGGAGATCGTGATGGAAAGAGAAGAGTTCAAAGAAACAAGCAGGAAGGCCGAAGAAGATCTGAGTATTATTAAGGCGGTTATGGAAAGAACGAAATGTGATATGTGTGAGATCTCTAATTATTTTATATGGGCGGGGATTATTTATATATTGACAGATATATTCTACATTGTGGCGATGCGCTGGATTGTCGTTGTTACAGCGGACAATGTTGATAGCATAGTGCCTTTAAGTGTCTTGGCGAAAGATATGCTGCATTGTATTCTGCTGATTATACCCTTTTACTTTTGTTATAAGATAATCAGACAGAAACAGAATAATATTTCGATGTCCATTTTATTGTTTTGGGGGATTATTACTATTCTAATACCTTTTTTCATTGGGCTTACCCAATGCTTTTCCAGCATGAATATGACAATTATAATAGATGCAAATCGCTATGCAGATAATTATCAGGAATTATATTCTATAATGAATAAATTGATAGCAAGGATTCGCTTAACAGAAATTGACTATAAGGCAATCAGTTATATTCTTGGAATTTTTGTAATCGGTCTTATTGCGGATAAAAGAAACATTAAATGGTTGGGAATTTGTACAATAGTCATTTATTTTGCGGTAGAGAGTTTTATTATTTGGCGTGCAGAAGATGAAATAATAAATTTTCTCACAATATTTGTTTTTTTGATCGAGTATGGTTCGGTATTATTATTAGGGGTTTTCCTAAAACTGGAAGGGAGAAAGAAAATACATGGAATTACATGATATCCCGGAAGCCTTTCAGACCAAACTCAGACTGGCCATTATTTCCTCCCTGCTGGCAGGAAAAAAGACCTTTAAAGATATAAAACAAATAACAAAGGCCACTGACGGGAACATCAGCGGCCAGATAACCAAGCTGGAAGAGCTGGGTTACGTGATTACCAGCAAGGGGTTTATCGGAAAAAAGCCATGCACTACCTATCAGTTAAGTGAAGCGGGAAGGCAAAGTTTTCTTGATTATGTGGCCATGCTGGAAAAACTGGTAAAAGAAAATCAGTGATTAACTGGTATGCTGCGAACCGAACTGACGCATGATGGCAACAACCTCTTCCACTGCCTCCGGCTTTAATAAAGTGGTGATGGTTTCCTCAAAGCTTTTGAGATAATCCATACTGAAGGTACCGGCAGCCTGCTGGGCAAAGCTTTCGGATAACAGTGCTTTGACGGCATCCTCCTTCCCTTCCTGCGTACGCTCCAGGATAAAGCTGAAAAATTGTTCCTGTCCCTGATTCATAATATTAACCGTGTCCTTTCCGGTATTTGTGTATGAAAGATTTATTTTCACGCACATACCTCGTATATGATTTGTAATAACACAATTTAAGTTTTCCTGCATAAAGTACAATAAAAAGAACAGGAAACACTTATATGTATTGTTATCAAAAAGTATATCATATTATCAGACCGGGAGATACCATTTTTTGGCTTGCCCAAATGTATGACACTACCGTAGAGGAAATTATGGACAACAATCCGGGAATTAATCCGCAGAACTTGCAGGTTGGTTCCCGGATTGTAGTTTGTCCCGGAAAAGCAGGCATGGAGCAGGTTGGTGCACAGATGCCGATGTCTGACATGCCGGGTCAGCCAATGAGCGGAATGCCGATGTCCAACATGCCAAATCAGCCGATGAACGGAATGCCGATGTCCAACATGCCAAATCAATCAATGAATGGAATGCCGATGTCCAACATGCCAAATCAGCCGATGAGCGGAATGCCCATGTCCAACATGCCAAATCAGCCGATGAACGGAATGCCCATGTCAGGCATGCCTAATCAATTAATGAACGGAATGCCGATTTCCAACATGCCGAATCAATCGATGAATGAAATGCCCATGTCAGAATACCAAAATATGTACTATGATCAAAACGGATATTATGATCCGCAGGATTATAATTCCGCAATGGGTTATATTCCCCCGCAAACAGACAGCTATGGACAGCCGGAGAGCAATCCTCTTCATGATGATATGCGCAGAGCCTGGGCACAGCATGTATACTGGACCCGCATGCTGCTGATCAGTATTGCCGAACATCTGACCGACCAGGGCGTGGTGACCACCAAGCTGATGGAGAATCCGCAAGCCATCGCGGATATATTCGCACCATATTTTTCTCAGGAAGCAGCCAATGAAATCGGAAACTTACTTACAGAGCATTTGCAGATCGGCGGGGAATTGATTACGGCATTACGGGATAATCAGATGGATAAAGCTAATGATTTGAATAAGCAGTGGCATGTCAATGCCAGTAAGATTGCCGAAGCCCTGGCAGCCATGAATCCCAATTACAACAAGCAGGAGCTGCAGGCTATGCTGGAACAGCACCTGGATTTGCTGACGGAGGAAGTGGCAGCCCGACTGGCCAGGGATTATGTGAAAGACATTAAAGCTTTCGACAAGTCGGAGCGGCAGGCAGAAGAGATGGCAGATTATCTTTCATCCGGAATCGTTCAATAAAACTATTTTGAAAGACGTTTACCCCGAATTTGATTTGTGCTATAATTTTATGGAAATCGTAAAAAAAAGAATAAGCCAATTAATCAGAATGGAGTAAACGATGTCCCACAACACACAGAGAAAGATTGCTGCAATCAATGACTTGACTGGGTTTGGCCGATGTGCGCTGACAGTTTCCCTGCCAATCATTTCACATATGAGAGTTCAATGCTGCCCGATACCAACTTCGATATTATCCAATCATACGGGGTTTCCCAGCTATACTTTTTTTGATTATACCGAACAATTGCCGGAATATATGGAGAATTGGAAAAAATTAAAGCTGAAATTTGAAGGGATAATGTCCGGGTTTTTGGGTTCTTTAGATCAGATCGCCATGGTGGAAGGATTTATTACCGGCTTTCGTACCAAACGGACGAAGGTTATAGTGGATCCCATCATGGGAGATCATGGGGAGCTTTATGCAACTTACACTGAGGAAATGTGTATGGGGATGCGCCGATTAGTATCTATAGCCGACATTGTGACACCAAATATTACCGAATGCTGCAAGCTGACGGATGTGTCATATAAGGAAAAAGGTTGGAAAAAGAAGGAACTTTTAGCTATGGCTGAGAAGTTGTGTGCCATGGGGCCGGAGAAGATAGTGATAACCGGTATTGTACAGGGAGATTTTATTGCCAACTATGTTTATGAAAAAGGAAAGCAGCCACGAATATTACGAACCCATCGGGTTGGTACGGACCGCTTTGGAACCGGGGATGTGTTTGCTGCTATTATAGCGGCTGATGCGGTTAATGGTGTTAACTTTGAACGGTCGGTTAAGAAGGCTTCCAATTTTGTTAAAAAATGTATTTTAAAATCCATTGAGATGAATATTTCCAAAACCGACGGTGTCTGCTTTGAAGAGGTCATCCATACACTGCGTGTAAATTAAGGAAGATAAAAAATTAAGAAAACTCCCCCTGCTAATGGCATAACAGGGGGAGCTTTTGCTTGTAAGAACGCCTGGCGTTCTTCAGGATGAACCGGAAAACTTGTTTCCGGTTCATCCTTTTATAAGGAAGATGTGTGATATAACTAGCCCATGATTACGACAACGTCGTAATTTTCTTTCCCTTTTATATAGGGAACTACATTTCCGTCAATATTTTCACCGTCTACGCTAATTTGACAGATACCTTTTTCCACATTATTGGGGTTCAATACCTTAATATTATAGGTACCTTCACGGAATTTTCTGGTAATCTGGAAATCGCCAAAGCCTTTGGGTACACAAGGATTGATACTTAATCCGGTATGGGTAGGGTATACACCCAAAATATATTGTGAAATATTTACAAATGTCCAGGCAGCGGTACCGGTAAGCCAGCTGTTTTTAGCTTCGCCGTGGAATTTGGCATCTCTTCCGGCAATCATCTGTGCATAAACATAAGGTTCGGTACGGTGTACTTCGCTGATTTCTTCCGTATAAGCAGGACAGGTTTTCTGATAAATTTCAAAAGCCCGGTCACCCCGGCCGATAACTGTTTCGGCAATGGAAACCCAAGGGTTGTTATGGCAGAAGATACCGGCATTTTCTTTATATCCCGGGGGATAAGAAGATACTTCACCCAGTTCCAGATGGTATCTGGTATAAGCGGGCTGCAGGATCATAATACCGTAATCGGTATCCAGCTTTTCTTTTACAGAATCCAATGCTTTTTCAGCAAGGCCTTCTTCAACACCTACACCGGCCAGAACACAGAACCCCTGAGGTTCGATATAAATCTGTCCTTCTTCACATTCTTTGGAACCGATTTTGTTGCTGTAAGCATCGTAAGCGCGGATAAACCAATCGCCATCCCAACCATCCTTCAGAATGGCGGCATTCATTATTTCCACTTCCTTACGGGCTCTGGCAGCTTCGTCGTGATCGTTTTGCAGCTCGCAGAGAAGAGCATATTCTTCGCCGTATTTTACGAACATACCGGCAATAAATACGGACTCGGCAACGGGACCTTCGCTGGGTCCGAAGGTTTGGAAGGATTCTCCCGGATGCTCTGAGAAACAGTTCAGGTTCAGGCAGTCATTCCAGTCAGCACGGCCGATTAAAGGCAGGGCGTGAGGTCCCTTGTGGTTGACGATATAATCAAAGGAACGTTTTAAGTGATCCATCAAAGGTGCTGCCACCGATTCATCATTATCAAAAGGAACCATTTCGGTTAAAATGCTGGTATCACCGGTTTCCCGTACATAAGCACTGGTTCCGGCAATCAGCCACAGCGGATCATCGTTAAAGCCGCTGCCGATATCGGAATTTCCTTTTTTGGTAAGGGGCTGATATTGATGATAAGCGCTGCCGTCCGGGAATTGAGTGGAAGCGATATCGATAATACGTTCTCTGGCCCGATCGGGAATAAGATGTACAAATCCCAGCAAATCCTGACAGGAATCACGGAAGCCCATACCGCGGCCGATTCCGGATTCATAATAAGATGCGGAACGGGACATGTTGAAGGTTACCATACACTGATACTGATTCCATGTGTTTACCATCCGGTCAACTTTGTCGTTGGCGGATTTTACAGAGTATTTGGCTAATAAAGTTTTCCAGTAAGCATTCAGTTCGGCAAAAGCTTTTTCAACGCCGGCATCAGAGTTGTATTTGGCCAGCATCTCGAAAGCAGGCTTTTTATTAATGATACCGTAAGATTCCCATTTTTCCTCTTCGGGATTCTGGATATAACCCAGGACAAATACGAAAGATTTGGTTTCTCCCGGTTCCAGGGTAATATTCAGCTGATGGGAAGCGATGGGAGACCATCCGCTGGCCATGGAGTTGGTGCAGGCACCGTTTTCAACGGCTTCCGGCCGGTCAGCACCGCGGTAAGCGCCTAAAAAGGCATCGCGGCTGGTATCAAAACCATCAACGGGGGCATTTACAGAGTAAACCGCATAATGATCGCGGCGTTCACGATATTCAGTTTTATGGAAAATGGCAGAGGAGGCAACTTCCACTTCACCAATACTTAAATTTCTCTGGAAATTCTTCATATCATCATCGGCATTCCATAAACACCATTCTACATAAGAAAAAACAGATATGGTTTTGGTTTCGGGAGAGCCGTTGGTTAACTTCAATTGGCTGATTTCACAGGTGTCACCCATGGGAACAAAGGTTAAAAGGTCAGCTTTTATCTCTTTCTTGGCAGAAGTAAAACGGCTGTAACCGATTCCATGACGGCATTCGTAAGCATCCAGCTCGGTTTTGGAAGGCTGCCAGCCGGGATTCCAAAGGGTATCGCCATCCTTTATATATATGTACTTACCATTTACGTCACCGGGTACATCGTTATAGCGGTAACGGGTCAGACGCAGCAGCTTGGCATCTTTATAGAAAGAATAGCCGCCGCAGGTATTGGAAATCAAACTGAAAAAATCGTTGCATCCCAAATAGTTAATCCAGGGAAGCGGAGTTTTGGGGGTGGTGATGACGTATTCCTGGTTAAGATCGTCAAAATAACCGAATTTCATAATGAATCCTCCTTAGGATAATAGTGTACGTAAACCTTTAAGTAAAAAGGTAAAAAAATAAGAACATAGCCTTACAAGGTGATTATACCTAAAAGGAAAAGGAAAATCAAGGGAAAAAGAGTAAATTGTTATAAAAAATGTTTGCCGTATTTTTCGCTTTACGATTGTTTTATATATTAATATAGAAGAAGGGTGGAAACGATTAAGCGAAAATTAAAAAATCAGTTACAAAAAAGGATAGCGTGCACGTGCAAAATGGGAAAAAGAATAATAAAGTATAAAAAATACACAAAAAAAATAAAAAACCTATTGACTTATTATAAAATGTGCAATATACTAAAAGTACGAAAACGATTAAGCTAATCGCTTTCGGAAACACAATATTTCAAACTCATAGGGAGGAAAGAAGATGAAGAGAAAGATTTTAAGTGTAGTACTTGCAACAGCAATGCTTGCAACAGTATTAACCGGTTGTGGCGCTAAAGATGATACCACATCCAGCAACACCGCACCTGCAGCAGAAGAAGCAGCACCTGCACCTGCAGCAGAGGAAGCAGCACCCGCGGAAGAAGCAGCACCTGCAGCAGAGGAAGGTTCCGTACTTAACGTTTACTGCTGGAACGACGAATTCCAGAGACGTGTACAGGATCACTATCCCGGATATGTTGATAACGGCGATGGCACAGGCGCAATTGGTGACATTAAAGTAGTTTGGACCATTACCCCCAGTGATGACAATGCATACCAGAACAAGCTGGATGAGACACTGTTAGGTCAGGCTAATGCAGCAGCAGATGACAAAATCGACTTGTTCCTGATCGAAGCTGACTACGCATTAAAGTATGTTAACTCTGAATATACTATGGACGTTAAAGAACTTGGCCTTACCGATGCCAACCTGGCTAATCAGTATCAGTACACCAAGGATATCGTAACCGACGCTTCCGGCGCACAGAAGGGTTCTACATGGCAGGGATGTCCCGGTCTGTTCCTTTACAGACGTGACATTGCCAAGACTGTATTCGGAACTGACGAACCGGCTGATATTCAGAAAGAACTTTCTGACTGGTCTAAATTTAACGCAGCAGCAGACAAAGTTGCAGCAGCAGGTTACAAGATGGTTTCCGGTTTTGATGATACCTACCGTGTGTTCTCCAATAACGTAGCTGGCCCCTGGGTTCAGGACGGCACTATCGTAGTTGATGACAACCTTTGGGCATGGGTAGATCAGACTAAAGACTTTACTGACAAAAACTACAACAACAAAGCTAACCTGTGGAGCGCAGAATCTGCAGCAGGCGCTAACTCCAAGGGTGATGTATTCGGATACTTTGGTCCTGCATGGTTTATCGATTTCTGTTTGGCAGGATGGACATTGGATGACAGCGAAGGCGCAGCCGAAGTTGGTAACGGAACCTGGGGTGACTGGGCAGCTACCGAAGGTCCTCAGAGCTTCTTCTGGGGTGGTACATGGATTTGTGCAGCTACCGGAACTGATAATGCAGCTACTGTAAAAGATATTATGTTAAAACTGACCTGCGATGAAGGCATTATGACTGAAATCGTAAAGGCAGACAATGACTTCGTTAACAATCAGCCTGCTATGGAAGCTATGGCAGCAGAAGGAACCACATCTGCTTTCTTAGGCGGACAGAATGTACTTGAAAAATTCGTTGTAGGTGTTAAATCTATCGATATGAGCAATATTTCTCCTTACGATCAGGGTCTGAACGAAGGTTTCCAGACAGCTATGGCTGACTACTTCAACGGAACTGTAACGAAAGAAGAAGCTTTGGATAACTTCTACAAAGCAGCAGTTGTTAAATATCCTGAATTGAAATACTAATTTATTAGTGAAAGCATTTGGGGTGAAGCTTTCGGGCTTCACCCTAATTATGTAAAAAAATATGTCAAAACATTTGGGAAGATGTTTGTTACAGATAATGTAATGTGATATGATATGTATTGGAAAGGATGGCAAAAATGGAAAAAAAGAAAGCGAAAAGTGTTAGTTATTCAAAATGGGGATACATTTTCCTGATTCCTTTTTTTACTGTTTATTTGATATTTTCGTTGATTCCATTGGTATCAACTTTTTATAACAGTTTTTTTGAGAATTTTATGTCGGGATTGACACAGATAGGCCCGACACCGGTAGGAATAGCCAATTATGAAAAATTATTCGAAAGCGGCGAATTTTTGAAATATGCTGCTAACACTCTGGTTTTATGGGTGGTTGGATTTTTACCGCAGATTTTTGTGTCCTTATTGCTGGCAGTATGGTTTACCAACTCCAGATTAAAATTGAAAGGACAAAGATTTTTTAAGACAGTTATTTATCTGCCCAACCTGATTATGGCCTCGGCATTTGCCATGTTGTTCTTTTCCATATTTTCTGATAACGGTCCGGTTAATCATGCGCTGGTTGACGCCGGAATACTCAAAGAACCATTCCGGTTCCTGGCATCAATATGGGGCACAAGAGGATTGGTTGCATTTATGAACTTCCTCATGTGGTTTGGAAATACGACGATCATTTTGATGGCGGGGATGATGGGTATCGACCCTTCGTTATTTGAAGCAGCAGAGGTGGATGGTGCCAAAGGTCTGCAGGTATTCCGTTACATAACGATACCGCTGTTAAGTCCGATTTTGATCTATGTAATCATTACATCATTAATCGGTGGTGTGCAGATGTTTGATGTACCGCAGATTTTGACCAACGGACATGGTATGCCGAATGAAACTTCGATGACTTTGATCATGTACCTGAACAGACATCTGTATAGTAAGAATTACGGAATGTCCGGTGCATTGTCGGTAATATTGTTTATCTTTACGGCAATCTTAAGTCTGGTTGTATATTTTACATTCACTAAACAGGAAAAGAAATAGGAGGGAGAGCATAATGAAAAAAACACAGGAAAACACAAGTTCTTTATTTATCCAGAGAATAATCTGCTACATTGTGCTGATATTTATCACTATATTATGTTTGTTCTCCTTTTACATACTTTTTATTAATTCAACAAGAAATCATGCAGCCATTCAAAGCGGATTTTCGTTTCTGCCAGGCAAATCATTTTTTAATAATTTTAAAAACGTGATGAGTGACGCCAATCTGCCGGTTATTTCCGGTATTCGTAACAGTCTGCTCATTGCCGGTGCCTGTGCGATTATTTGTCCTTATTTTTCGGCTATGACTGCTTATGCCATTCATTGTTATGACTTCAAGATTAAAAAGGCAGCATTTACCTTTATTCTGATGATCATGATGGTGCCTGCGCAGGTTTCAGCGTTGGGTTTTGTAAGATTAATGCGCAGCTTCCAACTGATGGATACTTTCTGGCCGCTGATCATTCCCACCATTGCGGCTCCGGTTACCTTCTTCTTTATGAAGCAGTATATGGACAGCGCTTTGCCGTTAGAAATCGTAGAGGCAGCCAGAATTGACGGCTCCAATGAATTCAGAACCTTTAATAGGGTAGTAATGCCTATTTTGAAACCGGCGTTTTCTGTACAGGCAATTTTCACTTTTACAGGTACCTGGAATAACTATTTTATGCCCAGTTTGATAATTAACAAGATGCAGCTGAAAACTTTGCCGATATTGATTGCCCAATTACGTGGTGCCGACTTTATGAAATTCGATATAGCAAAAGTTTATATGTTGGTTTTCTTTGCGATATTTCCGGTAATTATAGTTTATCTGATTTTATCCAAAAATATAGTGCAGGGTGTTGCATTGGGAGCTGTAAAAGGATAATATATTAAATAGTCAGACGTGGCAAAAAGGGAGTAGATGAAAAAATGATATCAATGAAGGATATCGCGGCGACTTGTGGCGTATCCATTGCAACGGTCAGTAAAGCACTGAACGGCCATAAGGACATTGGCGAAGACACCAGAATATATATCAGAAAGACAGCCAAGGAGTTGGGGTATTACCCCAATTCCTCGGCTAGAACTTTAAAGACCAATCGTAGTTATAATATTGGGGTTCTGTTTGTGGACGAAGCCAATAGCGGTTTGATGCATGATCATTTTGCACATGTTTTGGACAGTATTAAAGTGGCGGTGGAATCTAAAGGATATGATTTGACCTTTTTGAATTGTTATAAGGAAAGAGAAAATAGGATATCTTATCTCGAACATACCAAGTATAGAGGGTTGGATGGAGTCATTATTGCCTGTGTCGATTTTGCTGATCCGGAAATAGTCGAATTGGTAGAAAGCAATGTACCGGTGGTGACCATTGACTATTTGTTTAATAATACAACGGCGATTATGTCAAACAATGCCAAGGGAATAAAAGAGCTGCTGACTTATGTATATAGTCAGGGACATCGAAAGATTGCCTATATACACGGTGCGGATTCGGCTGTAACCAAAAGCCGGCTTTCCAGTTTTTACAGAACAGTCGAAGAGCTGGGGATCAGTATACCTGATGAGTATGTCAGAGAAGCGGCATACCGTGATACGGAGGAAACCGAACGTCAGACGAAATATCTTCTTGATTTGCCGACGCCTCCCACATGTATATTATTTCCTGATGATTTCGCTGCATTTGGCGGTATTAAGGCGATTACCAGCCGTGGTCTTAAGATACCGGATGATGTGTCTATTGCAGGATACGATGGTATTGTAATAGGTAAGCATATAGAACCACCCTTAACAACGCTGGATCAGGATGCCCGTGAACTTGGCAAACGTGCGGCGGAAGAACTGATTAAATTAGTTGAAAAACCTAAGACGACATTGATTGAACACATTATAGTAGAAGGAAAATTGTTTTGTGGAAAATCAGTAAAAAAAATATAAATCAAAAGATTGCTGTACAACAGGACGGCAGTCTTTTTTTATTAAATCCATTTATATGTTAAATAGTTAAAAAGGTGTGAAGCCTATCAGAGGGGCTGATAGGCTTCACGAGGGGAGTATAAATAATTAATATAAGGGTCTGTAAATAGAGATGATGAAGGGGTATCTCTATTTACAAGATTTATTATAGTATGTAAATTAAGAAAAAGCAATATACCAAAGTACCAAAGTACTAGCATTTTGAAGTCTGGAATATGTGCAAAATTAATAGTAAAAATAGTTTAAATGTTTTTCGAAATAATTTGAATAAAATCAAATAAATATGAAATACTACAAATGTAACTAAAATCATTTAGGAGGAATACAAAATGTCTAAAAACGATTATAATCAGAACAGTGAAAACAAGAATCAGGAAAGCAAGTCTCAGAACAGCCAGAAGAGCAGCAACAGCAACAGCTCAAACTGCAAAAACGAAAGTAGTAAAAGCAAGAACAACAACAATAGCGAGTTCTAAGAGATGTAGGAGAAAGGGCATCCGTAAGGGTGTCCTTTTGCGTATGAATGGTTTGTTAAATTTAGCTTGTGCTGGTAATAGTATGTAAGATATAATACATAATAGTGGATTGTACTGAAAGAAGGATAAAAACCGATGAAAAGATATGAGCTGATCGCGCCGTGCCATTTTGGGCTGGAAGCGGTTTTAAAAAGGGAAATTATTGATTTGGGATATGATGTTACCTGTGTGGAGGATGGAAGAATCACTTTTTTCGGTGATGAAGAAGCTGTCTGCCGGGCAAATATATTTTTACGGACGGCAGAGCGTATATTGATTAAAATAGGATGTTTCCATGCTGAAACTTTTGAAGAACTTTTTCAGGCAACGAAAGAGCTGCCATGGGAAGAATTTATTCCGGCGGACGGCAAGTTTTGGGTGGCCAAGGCGGCCAGTATTAAAAGTAAGCTGTTCAGCCCGTCAGATATTCAGTCCATTATGAAAAAGGCCATGGTGGAGCGGATGAAAACCCATTACCGCACAGAGTGGTTTAAAGAAGATGGAGAATCTTTTCCGGTTCGGGTATTTCTGATGAAAGATGAAGTGACGGTAGCACTGGATACCACAGGGGAATCCTTACATAAACGCGGATATCGGAAGCTTACGGCCAAGGCTCCCATTGCAGAGAATCTTGCGGCGGCTTTGATCATGCTGACACCGTGGAAGCAGGATCGGATATTGATAGATCCCTTTTGCGGAAGCGGAACGTTTCCCATTGAGGCGGCAATGATGGCGGCCGGAATAGCACCCGGTATGAATCGTTCTTTTACTGCTGAAAACTGGCCGCATCTGGTTGGCAGAAAGCAATGGTACGATACGTCGGATGAAGCGTCGGAAATGGTTGATATGACTGTTTCCTGTGATATTCAGGGTTATGATGCGGATGAGAATATGGTGGCCATTTCCCGGGAAAACGCAGCTCTGGCCGGGGTGGAAAAGTTGATCCATTTCCAGAGAAGAAGTGTTGACCAATTAAGTCATGCCAAGAAATATGGATTTATTATAACCAATCCGCCCTATGGCGAGCGGCTTGAAGAAAAGGCTGATCTGCCGCCCATATATAGTGCCCTCGGACAGCGTTTTCAGATGTTGGATTCATGGTCATTATATGTCATTACGGCATATGAACAGGCGGAGCGGGACATGAAAATCAAGGCCGAAAAGAATAGAAAGATCTATAATGGAATGATGAAGACATATTTTTATCAATTTCCCGGTCCCAAACCTCCGAAAATGAAACGTCAGGTGGAGTAAAAAAATAATGCAGCAAAATTTAATGAAGAAAACAGCAATATATAGTATTCTTTTTTCGGCAGCCGCTTTGGGCGTGATTTTCTATGCTGTCCAAACGGAGGCGCTTGCCAGCGAAGAGAGTGCCAAAGAAGAAATACAACTGTATCAGGATGCGGATATTGATTATATTACAAGTGAAGATATTATTAATATAGAAGAAACACAAATAGCCGATGGCACATTGACTTTTGAAATCGGCGGTTCGGATACCAATTATTTGTGTATTCCTCTGCCTCAGGGAGTAAAAGCAGAAGAGATCGCCATCGAGAACCATTATATGGATGGTGAAATGTGGATTGCGTTATCTGCGGTTCCTGAAAGATTTTATGAAGAAAGTGTTATTTCCGGAAACCGGCAAAATATTACCGGGGGAACTTATGAAAAATTTGAAACCGGAGTGATCTTAAAGTTTGGATTGAAAGACATTTATGAGTGCCGCAGTATTTTAGAAGACAGCCGTCTTTATATTGAACTGGTTTCTCCCAAGGAGATGTATGATAAGATCATTGTAGTCGACCCGTCATTCGGCGGAAAGGCGCCAGGGGTTGAGGAAGGCGGATTGAAGGAAAAGGATATTACGCTGACAATTGCCGAAAAATTGAAGGCAAAGCTGGATACAACAGATATCAAGGTATACTATACCAGGATGGAGGATACGAATCCAACAGAAGAGCAGCGGGTAAAAATAGCCAATACCACGAAGGCAGATATGCTTATTCGGATTGAAGCCAATGCCGATAATGACAGTAATATATATGGAACCACGGCTGTTTATAATGCTAATTTCTTCATCCCGGGATTTGGCAGTATTGAATTGGCCAATCTTCTGGAGAAAGAAGTAGTATCTTACATAAAAGGAAAGGCAATCGGCCTGCAGGCGGCGGATGGTGAGGATTATGTGGTTATGCAGGCAACTGTTCCGGCAGCGGCCATCAAGGTTGGCTATCTGACCAATGCTCAGGAGGCCATTTTGCTGAAGAAAGAGGATTATCTGGATAAAATAGCGACGGGCATCTATAATGCCGTTATGAAGGTATACGAAGAGTAAAAATTATGCAAAGCTTAACTGGCAGGAAGCGGAAAGGCATGTTACAGGATGAAGATTATTTTTGCAACCGGAAATGAAGATAAATTACGGGAAATAAAAAATATATTAAAGGAATTCAATACCGAAGTGGTATCCATGAAAGATGCCGGAATAGAACTGGATATTGTCGAAGATGGTACGACTTTTATGGAAAATGCAGTTATTAAGGCTAAAGCAGTAGCGGAAGCAGCGCAGGAAGAGGCCATCGTGCTGGCGGATGATTCGGGACTGGAGATTGATTATCTGAATAAAGAGCCGGGAATCTATTCGGCAAGATATATGGGAGAAGATACTTCGTATCGCATTAAAAATCAAAACCTGATTGACCGTCTGGCGGGGGTACCGGAGGAAAAAAGGACCGGCCGGTTTGTCTGTGCTATTGCGGCAGTGCTGCCGGACGGAAAAGTCCTGACTACCCAGGGAATTATGGAAGGTTTTATCGGATACGAGGAAAAGGGCGCAAATGGTTTTGGATATGATCCTATTTTCTTTTTGCCGGAATATGGCCAAACGTCGGCAGAGTTGTCAGAAGAGGCCAAGAATCAAATCAGTCATCGGGGGCAGGCGCTGCGAGCTATGAAAAAAGAATTGGAAAGTTATTTATAAAGGAAGAAAAAATGAAGATACTGATAGTAAGCGATACGCACCGGCGGAATGACAATTACATAAAGGTGGTGGATAAGGTATCTCCCATCGATATGGTCATTCATTGCGGTGATGTTGAGGGTAGCGAATATACGATCACGGAAAAAGCAGCATGCCCGGTTGAAATGGTGTTGGGTAACAATGATTATTTTTCCGATTTACCCAGAGAAAGAGAATTTATGGTGGGACCCTATAAGGTCTGGCTGACCCATGGGCATAATTATTTTGTTTCGGTAGAAAATAATGCTATTAAACAGGAAGCGGTCGCCAAAGGGGTGGATATCGTTATGTATGGACATACCCATAAACCTGTAGTGGATATCGGTAAAAAAATTATCGCTGTCAATCCCGGGAGCCTGACCTATCCCCGGCAGGACGGCAGGAAACCTTCTTATATTATTATGGAAATCGATGAAAAGCAGGAAGCTCATTTTACAATTAATTATTTATAACCAATTTGGTAAAATTTGTTGACAGAAAGGCTACGTTATTATATAATAACTTTTGCGTTGTGTAAATGTACCGACAGGATGAAAAGACGGGGTGTGGCTCAGCTTGGCTAGAGCGCCTGGTTTGGGACCAGGAGGTCGCAGGTTCGAATCCTGTCACCCCGATTAGCAGTCGGGTATGTGAAACAACATATGCGGGTGTAGTTCAATGGTAGAACACTAGCCTTCCAAGCTAGATACGTGGGTTCGATTCCCATCACCCGCTTAAAATATAAGTTCACTTATATTTTAAGCTGTGTTCGTAGCTCAGTTGGATAGAGCAACGGCCTTCTAAGCCGTGGGTCGGGGGTTCGAATCCCTTCGAGCACGTTGAAGAATGGATGAACTGTTCTTCACAAGTGAAAATTCACTTTTTTATGGTGGGTATAGCGCAGTTGGTTAGCGCGCCAGATTGTGGCTCTGGAGGCCGAGGGTTCGAATCCCTCTATTCACCTTAACCGTAGTTGTCCATACGGACATGCTTGGTGCAATAATGGGCTATCGCCAAGCGGTAAGGCACAGGACTTTGACTCCTGCATTCGCTGGTTCAAATCCAGCTAGCCCAGTTTCCTTTTAAAATGTATGTTTTGGGGATAAATTTTATGTGTAAAAGGTAAATCATAATAATGAGGGCGTGTAGCTCAGTCGGTAGAGCACTTGACTTTTAATCAAGTTGTCCGGGGTTCGAACCCCCGCACGCTCATTTGGATGGAGAATGTATTTATTTGGCTTAAACAGCGGGTTTAGCAGATAGATATGTTCTTTTTTTGGTTCGAAGAATGTGATATATACACCTAAGCAGGATTTTAACGACAATAAAGTTAAGCATCGTTTATCCGGCAGCCCCCTGCAGCTTCAAATGTTCTCAGCATTTGGATGCCTTTAGATTGATCGGCTCTGTTTTTTACTGTTTGGTCGTTCGTAAACCATGTCTGGTTCGTTTCTTTTTAATCGGATTGCCGACCAGATATCGTCCAATGACACCTGAGCAACCGGATGCCATCCATAGGGAATGACCAAATCCCAAAGGCTGTCACGGTTAAGATCATATTTTAGTTTTCCAGATGATTTTGGATAGGATACCCATAACAAGCCGCTTTCAACAGCAGCATCCGAAGCTTTTTCGAAACGCTCTTGGAACTCGACTTTGCTGCTGGCAAACAAATGTACAAAATCGCCCTTTCCATCCTTCATTTCGTAAAATTCTTCATAAGCGGGATATTCTGGCGGAGCAAAAAAGAATGCTGCCGTCATGCCTGGCTTAACTTTTAGTTTTTTGAAAATAGTATGATCCATTTTATTTCCTCTCTTAACTGGGTTTTTGCTTATAATAATAGCATGGCAGTACCAGATATACAATACCGCATAAATTCCTGAATAATTTGAGATTATGTAAAAAAGATGATATTGTATATTTAAAAGTTGGGGAATAATACACTTAAGTTTTAAGTGGAGGTATTATATGAAGACTATTAAGAGAGATGATTATCTAAATCGAATTATTGATAAGAAGGAAACTCTTTAGAATTGTAAATGCTGTTCCGGGAGATTGGGCGGCTGGAAAGGATCATAAGGAAACGATGGAAGAAAAACCGCAGCAATACTATCAAAGCCTATATTACGACAGAAATGCCATGTTTCATCACACCCCCTATAGCCTGGAGGAACGGCTTGTGGATGCGGTGGTTCAGGGGAACAGACCGCTGGCTATTGAGATGCTTGGCGAAATCAATCGCCACGGCACGAAAGCAGTGCTGGCAAATGATCCCCTGCGTTCAGCCAAAAATTCGGTCATCTGCTCCTGCGCATTTCTGGCCCGGGCGGCCATCCGGGCAGGAGTCGGGGCGGATGAAGCTTTTGCCCTGAGTGATGCCGCAATCCGTCACCTTGAAGGGCTGGGCAGCACCGGGGCAGTGCTGGCCTATGAACAGGATGCGTTGCTGCAATTCATTGCCCTGGTAGATACGAAACTCCGGCGGGAGTATCCGCCGCACATTATTGATGCTATCGGTTACATTCATGGGCGTCTGGCAGAAAAGATTACCCTGCGGGATGTTGCCGGCCATGTTGGATTACATCCTGCTTACCTCAGCAAAAAATTCCGGCAGGAGACAGGTGAGACCCTGACTGACTACATCAACCGCCGGAAAGTGGAAGAATCTGTCTGGTTCGTGCGCAATACCACCCATTCAATTGCCGAAATTGCCGCCATGTATGGTTTTTCAAGCCAGGGTTATTACATCACTGTTTTTGGGAAGTGTCTTGGTATTACTCCCGGAGAAATGCGTACCGGTCATACTCTTATTGGTAATAATGCACAAAAAAATACTGACTTTTTGTAGGCTGCGCTGAAAATTTGCGCAGCTTAAAATTTTGTAATTGATATTAAAATTTTAGAATACATGCCCATTTATTTTGAGTATACTGACATCATAGTATTAATCGTGGATAGATAACAATAATGCAGATGCGAGGAGGAAACAACATGGCACCACCTATTCGTAACACCAAATTTATCCCTGAATGGATTGATATGGGGCCCAAGATTCCCGTACCCAAAATTGATTGGATTAAAAGAAAGCAACTTGATATCGCCTATGGTGAAGATCCCTTGCAGCGGTACGACTTGTATTACCCTGAAAAAGAGTCCGGTGAGCCCCTTCCTGTTGTGATTATTGTTCACGGCGGCGGTTTTTCTCACATGGATAAACGGGATTGGCACATGTATCCCGGCTTCTTTGCCTTACAGGAGGGTTTTGCCATGATTTCAGTCAACTACCGGCTTGCCCCGAAGGCCAGATATGCAGATGAGCTGGAGGACCTGATAGCGGCCATTCTTCACATCAAGGCTCATGCGGCCGAATGGAACCTGAACGCTGACCGATTGTACCTCTATGGAACCTCGGCAGGCGGCAATCTGGTAACGGTGGCAGGACTGAAGGGGCACAATGAAAAGGCACCCTACGCCGTGCGGGCCATTGCGGCACTGTGCCCATTGCTTAGCTTTACCTGGATGTGGGAAGGACGCCGCCAATGGAACCTTTCATTTTTTCAGCGGATTATGGTACTGTACATGTTTCGTCAGGTTCTCGGCAGCAGTCCGGCAAAATCCCTCCCGGAAATGAAGTTGGCCAGTGCAGAAAATTACATCCAAAACAACATCCCGCCCTTTTATCTGCAAACCGGAACGGCAGATCCGGCCATCGATTATCGTCATGTCAGCAGGTTCTATGACCTGATGTCCAAAGCAGGAAATGCGACCCCCGACAATCTTGTTCTGGACTTGCTGGAAGATGCACCCCATGCAGGGGCAGGACCACATTATCTGGAACCCCAAAGTATTGTGCCGATCCTTGAATTTTTCAAGCGGCATTCATAAACCAGGAGGTATTACGATATGGAAAAGCAAACATTTCGCACAAGCGGTATTGAACGGTGGGGCTTTGCATTATTTATGGCGGGGCAGGCCATTGTCAACACTTTTATGGGTTCATTCTTTCAGCTTTTTTTAACTAACATCGGCATTACGGCGACACTTGTAGGGATATTGTTTTTGGTAGCCCGGATCTGGGATGCTATTAATGATCCTATTTTTGGCGCAATTGTTGATAAATCTTCCCTTGGCAGCGGAAAATTCCTGCCCTGGCTGCGTGCTGCCAATATTATGCTGCCGCTGGTGGTTCTGCTGCTCTTCGCCATTCCCAGCAGTTTGTCAATGGGGATGAAGTTCCTTTGGGCTTTTGTGGCTTATCTGCTTTATGATGTGGCTTACACCATGTGTGATGTGCCGATTTTCGCCATGACCTCGGCGGTGACCGACCAGGTTCATGAGCGGATCAACATTATGTCGCGTAACACCGTGCTTTCCACCCTGACCATCATTATTGTGTCGATTGTGGTGCCTCAGGTCTATCCGCTGATCGGTGCTTTTTATACGGCTGTGGGCGTGGCGGTACTGACGGCGGTGCTGATGTTCTTTATGAGCCGTTTTGCCAAAGAACGCTACATTAATAAGGATACGGAGAAGGTCACCATCGGTGCAATGGTTCAATATGTCAAACAGAACAAATATCTGGGGATCGGTTTTGTGGGAATCCTGCTGCTCAGCGTTACCAGCATGACCAATACCGTCATTGCTTACTTTGCCATCCATTGCCTGGGTGATATGGGGATGGTAACCGGCCTGACTCTTTTTATGGTGCTGCCGGCGCTTGTGATAGCGGCCCTGATGCCGCAGCTGACCAAACGTTTTGACAAATTCCATTTGCTGATGTTTGGGATTATCGGACATAATATTATGAATGTCATTATCTATTTTGCCGGTTATCAGAACCTGGCACTGTTCAATATCCTGATGCTGGCGCGGGGCTTTTTCTTCGGCTTTCAGATGGTTTTGCAGCTTCAGTTTACCGGTGACTTTGTGGAATACGGCGAATACAAGACCGGCAAGCGTCTGCAAGGTACCGCTTACGCTATCCAGACCTTTGTGTTTAAGTTTATGAATGCCCTGCCGGCCGCCATTGCCATGTTTATCCTGGCGGGATTCGGGTTTATGGAAGGTGAAGGAGTTATTCAGCCGCAGTCCGCACTGGATGCTATCTGGATTTTGTTCATCCTGTCGCCGGTGGTGGGAGGACTGCTGTCCCTGCCGGTTTTTGCAAAATATAAATTACGAGACAAAAGCGTGCAGATTATGGCCGCCGCCAATTCAGGTGAAATCACCAGAGCAGAAGCGGAAAAACTTTTGGGCAGTTCCTTTAAAGGCTGAGAACGGAGGGATCATGAAAACTATCCGTGTCATAACCCGTGCCGATGACGCAGGCTCATCCCGCGCGGCGAATCTGGCCATTGCCAGAGCAATCAGGGCAGGTTTTATCAAAAATATTTCACTGATGGCTCCCGGCGCCTTTATTGAGGAAGCGGCGCAGATGTTTGCCGGCAGTAAAAAAGTGTGTTTTGGCCTGCACAGCACTCTTAATGCGGAGTGGGATAAGGTGAAATGGAAGCCGGTTCTGTCTGCCGGACAGTGCCGCGGCCTTGTGGATGATGACGGCAATTTCCTGGCAGATCCGATTTTGTTTGACACCACCCGTCCCAAGGCAGAGACTGCGATTGCTGAGCTGTCAGCACAGCTGGATAAACTGACCCGCCTGGGCTTTGACGTGGGCTATATCGATTCCCATATGTTTGCCGAGGCACATATAGCATATCTGGATGAGGCAATGGCCGACTTGGCAAAGCGCAAGGGCTTGTTAGATCATATGTACTATTACCGCCTCCCCCCGGGATTTGCCCGAATGGGGGAAAATATGGCAGGCTTTTTTCGGCAGCTCCCCTCCGGTCAATATTTTTATGTAGCACATCCTGCGATATACGGTGATGAGATGTTGCTTACCGGTAATGCCCGGTATCCAGGTGACGATGTGGCTCATGGGCGTGGCAAAGAAGCAAAGCTGGTGGGTAATCCGCTGCTTGCACCGGCAGCACGTCTGGCCTTTGGTGTCCGGACCCTGCGCTATGATGAAGCCCAGCCTCTGCCCTGCCGTTTGACGGTGGAGGAAATAAACCGCTTATTGAATGAAGGAGGATAATAAGGTGAAAAAAGTAAAACATATCACCAAACCAATCGGCGCTGATGCCTGGCTGATCGAACAGCACCTGCTCACCAGTGAAGCCAGTGCCTATCTGATCGTTGGTCAAAACAAGGCCCTGCTGATTGATACCTGCCTGGCTCTGCCGGGCTTTGCTGAAGCAGTCCGCAGCCTGACGGATAAGCCCATAGAAGTATTATGTACCCACGCGCACCTGGACCATATCGGAGGCAACCGTTATTTTGAAAAAATATATCTGGCAGAGGATGACAGAGAGCTGCTTACTCTGCAGACCACACCCTCTTATCTTAAGGGAATGCTGGATGATGCCATACCTGGTGCGGTGCGGTTTTTGCTGAAGCGGGAGCGGGAGGTGATTCTCCGGGATACTACTGCCCAAGGTGAATACGAGTATATTAGTGACGGGCATATTTTTGACCTTGGGGGTCAGCAGCTGGAGGTCATTAGTACGCCGGGGCATACCCTGGGTTCCCTGTGCGTCCTGGACCGTCAAAACCGCCGCCTTTTCAGCGGCGATACTGTCTGCGACTGGGGTATTTTACTGCATCTTGACATGGCCGCCGGGCCCGAGATCTACCTGGCATCAGTGGAACGGCTGCGGAATCTGTCCGGCAGCTTTGATGAAATCTGGCCCGGGCACCATAAAAAGCCCATCGGCAAGGACTACCTTGATGATTACATCACCTGCGCACGTTCTATCGTGGATGGTACCGCAGCGTATGGGCATCGCCAAAAAACTCGTTTCGCCAAGTACGGCCGGGTGCTGATTACGATACCCGGCAAAACAACAGGAGGATGATACTTTGAGCCATATTCAATCACCTATACCTTTAGAGCCCCAGGCATTGCTGTGTGCCGAATCTCTTTTCAGTGTGGCCAACGGCTATGTGGGGCTGCGGGCAGCTTTTGAGGAAGGATATCCGGAAGGGGTACCTTCTGTACGCGGACTGTATGCCAATGGATTTTATGATATTGTAGACATGAAACAGGCTGAGCCACTGTACGGACTGGTGGATAAGAAGCAGACCATCGTTAACCTGGCTGATGTGCAGGGGATGGAGTTGTTTGCCGATGGCCAACGCTTTTCCATGTTTGACGGGAAAATCACCGACAGCAGATGGGAGCTGGATTTTGATACCGGTACCTGTAACCGCCATGTGGTTTGGCATACCTCAACCGGCGGTGAGTTTGAAATTGAAATCAGACGCATGGCCAGCTTTGTCCATCCTTCTATTTTGACGATAGACTATCAGGTCACGCCCCGGAAAAAGGCCGCAAGTCTGCGCCTGATCTCCCGCCATGAGGGTGATGTCCGCAACTACAGTGATCCGGATGACCCACGCCTTGCTTCCCACAGTGTGCAAAACCTGTCAGTAAATGAGGTCACACAGCTTAATTGCTGCGGTAATGCTATTTCCAGCATTACTTCTCAGACCTCCCGCTCCGGACTGGGGGTATGTACGGCAGCAGGACATCAGGTATATCCGGCCGGCCGAAGCAGGTGTGAAACCACAGCCACCGGTGCAGTACATACTTTTGAATCGGAAGTGCCGAAGGGGACCACTCTACGCATCGTGAAAATCATTGCAGTATGTGACAGCCTACGCCACGGTAAAAGTTTTGCCGGTTGCGCGGCAGAAGAGCTTGAGCGGGTTATGACAGATGGTATTGATATCTTATATGACCGTCAGGCGGATTATCTGAAGCGGTTTTGGCGTCAATCGGCTGTGACGGTGAAAGAAAGCAGCGGCATCAGCGAAGCCATACGTTACAATCAATTTGCCTTACTGCAAAGTGCCGGGCGGGATATCTATGCCAATGTGGCGGCAAAGGGATTATCCGGCGAAGGCTATGAGGGCCATTATTTCTGGGATACGGAGATGTATCTCCAGCCGGTTTTCCTGCTGACCATGCCCGAGCTGTGCAGGAATCTCATCGGCTTCCGCTATCGAACCCTTGACCAGGCCAGGGAGAATGCCCGGGCACTGGGACACGCCAGAGGGGCACTTTATCCATGGCGTACCATCAATGGGGAGGAATGCAGCGGATATTTTGTATCCGGCACAGCAGCATATCATATCAACGGTGCGGTTGCCAATGCGGTGGAACAGTATTGGCTGGCTACCGGCGACGATGATTTTCTGGCGGAGATGGGGGCGGAAATGGTCTTGGAAATCGCCCGGCTGTGGCTGGATACAGGTCACTTTTCCGGCGGAGAATTCAGAATCCACAGCGTAACCGGGCCGGATGAATATACCTGCATGGTGGACAATAACTATTATACCAATGCTCTGGCCAGGAAGAACCTGCGGTTTGCCGTTCGTGCGGCCGGTATGATCGGTCCGGAACAGATGCACCGTCTGGGTACTGATGCAGCGGAGCTGGCATGTTTTACGGAAGCGGCGGAGGCCATGCGCCTGCCCTATGATGAAGAGCTGGGGATACATGCCCAGGACGACAGCTTTTTAAAAAAGCCGCGCTGGGATTTGGCCGCCACACCGGCGAAAAACCATCCATTGCTGCTGCATTACCATCCCCTTACGCTCTACCGACATCAGGTCTGCAAGCAGGCGGATACAGTGATGGCCTATTTTGTCTGCGATATGACTCCGGACAACATCATGGCCCGTTCCTTTTCTTATTATGAGGAAATCACTACCCATGATTCCTCCCTTTCCCGCTGTATGTTCAGTATTGTGGCGGCAATGCTGGGAGATGTTGAAAAAGCCGGTTCTTATCTGGCCGATACCATCGGACTGGATTTACATGACAGCCATGGTAACACCAAGGACGGCATTCACACCGCCAATATGGGAGGGAGTTATATGGCTCTGGTATACGGTCTGGCGGGCCTGCGGTTCAAAGCGGACGGTCTCTACCTGCGTCCCCTGCTTCCCAAGGCTTGGCAGGGATATTCCTTCCGGCTGGTATATCGGGGGGCGCTGGCGGAGGTGTCGGTGGATCAGAACGGCTGTTGCTGTCGTTTCCTGGAGGGCAGTGCCAATATTGTAATTGAAGAAGGGAAAGGTAGTGAAAAATATGTATCAAGCAATTATATTTGACCTGGACGGGGTAATCTGTTTCACCGACCACTATCATTATCAGGCATGGAAAAAGCTGGCGGACCGGTTGGGAATCTACTTTGATGAAGAAATCAATCATCGCCTCCGGGGTGTCAGCCGAATGGAAAGTCTGGATATTATTCTGGAGCGGAGCGCTGAAGAATACTCACAGAAAGAAAAGGAAGCTTTTACAGAAGAAAAAAATGAGGCTTACCGGGAACTGTTAAAGCAGATGACCAAGAAAGATTTACCGGATTCGGTGAAGAGTACCCTTGGGGCGCTGCGCGCCAGAGGCATAAAGATGGCAATTGGTTCTTCCAGCAAGAATACAAGAACGATTTTGGAGCAGATTGGACTGGCAGGTTTTTTTGATGCAATTAGTGATGGAACCAATATTGTTCATTCCAAACCGGACCCGGAAGTGTTTTTAAAGGCGGCATCGTTTATTGGTGAAAAGCCGGAGCATTGTCTTGTTGTTGAAGATGCGGAGGCGGGAATCGAGGCGGCTTCCCGAGGTGGATTCCATAGTGCTGGATTGGGAGAAGCAGGAAAGCATGCCCAGGTGACATATAGATTAATTAAATTTGATGATTTGCTGGAAATTTTTTAAGAACAAGACACTGAACATTGAACATGTCCGGTGTCTTGTTCTTATTAATTTATTAACTGAGTGCAAGGATCAAATCATTGGCATCCCATATCGCCGTCTTCAGATTACCCACATGAGCTGCATCACCTAAAACATGAACATTTTGAGCATCTGCCGGAACCGGAACAAAAGTCTGATATCCGATTGAAGTAATTACATCGTCCACGGGAATTTCTTTTATTCCATCCTTAATCTCAAGAACAATGCATCCGTTTTTCAGTTCTTTTGTCTTTGCTTCCAGATACACCGGCACTTTATGGTATCGCATTAAATCTTTAAGCATGGAAGAGTTGGCCATACAGACGCCCTTGACTTTAACAAGGTCATCAACCATCTCAACAATAAATGGCTCTTTTCCCTGTAAGGCAAGTTCATAAGCGATTTCACAACCAGTCAGTCCGCCGCCGATAATGGCGACTTTCTGTCCGACCTGTTTTCGGCCCCGCAAATAATCTATTGCGCTGATAAAATGATCTCCTCCGGGAACCTCCAATGTTCTTGCGGTGGCACCGGTGGCTACGATTATTTCATCGGCATCCATGGTTTCCAAGGTATTGATTTCGGTATTCATATGAATATCAACGGAAGAGTTGAACAGTTCCCGTTTATACCAATCCAAAAGATCCCGGTCTTTCTCTTTAAAGGATAAAGCCGCCGCCGCAATAAAGGCCCCACCCAGCTCATCGGTCTTCTCATATAAATCCACCTGATGACCGCGTTTGGATGCCTGAATCGCAAATTCCATTCCGGCAATTCCTCCGCCGATAACTGCGAACTTCTTGGGACTGTTGGCGGGAACTGGCGAATACTTCTTTTCCGCAAAAGTCCGGCAGTTTAAAGCACACATCCGGGGATCGGAATGACCTTTCATATCCATTTCAACACCAACCCCTTTATAGGTGGCTATGGGAAGGCATCCGCTATGGCAGGAAATACAGGGACGAATATCATCTTCTCGTCCCTCTTTGGCTTTGGTGAGAAATTGCTCATCCACCAGGAACTGTCTGCCGATAGCTACCCCATCAATGGCACCTGACATAATGGCATCTTCGGCCTCTTTCAACTGCATTCTTCCGGCACAATAAATCGGTGCATCGGTAAATTTCCTGATATGCGCAACATCGGAAAGGTTACAGTTAAGAGGCATATAAACAGGCGGATGGGCCCAAAACCATGCATCATATGTTCCGTTATCACAGTTGAACATATCTACACCGGCATCCTGTAAATAGCGGATTGCCCGTTCTGATTCTGCCATGGTCCGGCCAGCTTCCGTAAAGGTTTCTCCCGGAACTGCTCCTACGTTGAAGTCAATAGTCTTGCTGGTAACACTGTAACGAAGTGAAACGGGGAAGTCCTTTCCGCACAAGTCTTTAATTCTCTGAATTACCTCCACAGCAAATCGGTATCGGTTTTCGAAACTGCCGCCATACTTATCGGTACGATGATTACAATACGGAAGTGTAAACTGATCCATCATATAACCCTCGTGAACAGCATGAACTTCCACCCCATCCACTCCCGCATTCTTGCAAAGCAATGCGCTTTGGGCATAAGCTTCCACGAATTCTTCAATCTCTTCGGTTCGAACTGCCCGGCACTTATATTCCGGGAAAAATACATTGGGCTGGCCTTCATCACAGGCTACCAGATTTTTATCCAAGTCGATAATCGGTTTGGCCAAAAATCCAAGTACTTTGTTATCCGCCAATTTGGCAGTGGCTGTTGGCATCGTGAAATTCCTTCCGCAGAAAAGTCCCAGCTGGAAGAACACCTTGGTTCTATACTGATGTATTTCTTCAATTAACGGTGCCACTTCCCCAAATACTTTCGGACTCTTGTGAAGCCATTTTCCGCGAATCATGGAACGCACTGGAATCATACCCGGAATAATCAGTCCAGCGCCATCTTTGGCTCTTTCGATATAATAATCATGTACCTGACTGGTCTTGGCCTTGCAGCTGATAAGCCAGTCGATCATCTCTGTTCCTTCCATCGGTGCAATCATAACTCTGTTTTTCAGTTCCAGATTACCCACCTTGACTGGTGTGAAAATGTGCTCGTATTTCTGCCCCATGCGCTTTCCCTCCATAAATGAATTTGTTTGATTTTCTCTTTATTTTAATTAAAAAATTCTTCTTTTTTATATGTGTCCCGATATTTCTTTAAAGTCATTCCCGTTATGGCCTTGAAACGGGTTCCCAGGTGACTTTGAGAAGTGAATCCAAGATAGTTTGCAATGTCCAGATAGGAGTAATCGGAGTAAGTCAGCAGATTCTTGGTTAAGTCAATTTTTTTCAGCAGGATATATTGATAGAGGGATTCTCCTTCCTGGGAATGAAAGAGAGAACTCAAATAATTCGGATGTACCCGAAGGGCCTCGGCAATTTCCTGGACGGTAAGGGGACTGTGGAGGTGTTGGAAGACATAGTCCTTACAGCGATGAATTAGAGGGTGTTCCGTTATCATTGTCTTACTGCGATTCCTTTTCAATTCAGCGACCATCTGGGCAAAGTTCATTTCGGCATCCTCTACCAGAGATTGTAAAACTAACATATTCTTCAATTCTTCAATTTGCTGAGTGTAAGAATCCGTGAGAGAAAACACGTATTCGGCAGAAAGCCCGCCGCGTATCGCCGCCCGACCGCAGGCGGTTACATTATAGATCGCCATATTTTTTCCGTTTCGGACCGGGTCCCTGGCGGTTGTGCCAAGGTTGCCGGGGACAGGCTCCGACCAAATTTTCTGTAACATTTCAATATCCCCATCTTCAATACTTTTCAGTAATCGCAGCTCCTGTGTATATGGATTGTGCATTTTCTGGTTTTCCCGATTGGAAAAAATATCTGCCGTAGTTTGAGTATTTGCTTTTACACGGATATATTCTGTCTGGAAATTTTTCTGATAACACTCTGATTCCGTCAGATTTTGTGATTGATAACAGTTAAACAGCAGAAGTGCATAGCGCAGGGCATGAGGCGGATAGACACTGGGAATCGAAGGCAAGCTTTGGGCAGCTATTTCCTCAAGCGTCAGGATATGACGGGCATGAGCATTGTTTTCTGAAAAGAGCATGTGAAAAGGACCAATGATGACAGTTCCATCAGAAATTACAAAATGAATATAGCAAATATGCTCATTAATAAAAGAAAATATTGGATAGTCCGCCACAGCCTTTTCTAATAAATAATGAAGAAGCAATGGCTGAGGAGTAAAAAAATCTATCGAGTTATCGTCTTGCCGAAACTGTTTAAACAGACCAGATTCTTTGGCATAAAGTGAGACCGCTGTATTTAGTTGATTGGCAATATATTCATAGATGGGAGTTATATTCATGTTTCAGTCCATACCTTTCCGATAACTGCTTTTCAGAGCAGTTATGGTTTATTTCCAAACGGAAGAACGCAGAAACTGATGTTTCTTGTAAGAATTGTACCAAATCGCTGGCGCGATGGCTAGCGTAGGTACGTGTTTTTCGCTACCTTTTCTCTAATTTATAAGTTTTTCTTTCAAATTCCAAAAAATAGTAGCAGTTTTTGTAAATATGTTTTACAGTTGAATCACCACAA
>JAVBUF010000103.1:0-21355 GCA_031555615.1 Lachnospiraceae bacterium
TGGTTGAGTGAAAAGGTAAATTCCACATGTAAAAGTAAATTCCATACGGATGACTAAATTCCGTTTTTTGAGGTTTGACGAATGTGTTTAAATCCTTTAAAGTAGAATTTAACCCGAATAATAAATAAATATCTGAAAAAGAGTATGCTGTCGCTGACAACTGGAATTGTGTTCTGCAAGACTGAATTCCACATGCCTAGGGGTAAACTATGTAGTGGCTCATATCCGCAGATTTTATTATTATTCGGGTTATTTTTTAAGTAATTCAGGTGTCAGTATAATCTCATCTGTTGGAATCTCATGAAAGGCAAGATGATCCAGCAGTTGCTTTGGCAACATCAGTCTGGCAAGTGCCAGGGGAGATAATCCACCAAGGCTTTGTCTCGGAGTACAGTTGATATGACTCATCATAAGTGTTATGTCTTCCTGGGTCATGTCGTCAAAGGAAGTTCCTTTGGGACAGATTTTGCGGATATATACATGATTTTTCTCACAATGAGGTTTTTGCCATGAACACATAGGATCACAAAAATAGATACTTGTACGGACAATGTTTGATACCCCACACTCCAGTTTGCCAGGGTGCTGGAACTCACCGCCTCTGTCTGTGAGTATGGCTGGAAATATCTGTGAGAAAAGCTCTGTCCCCAGTGTCCGGTCCATGGTATCAAAAACTGCTTCCACAGATGCCGCTTCTTTGTTATCCAACAGGAAAGCGGCCATAAAGGTGCAGCTGGAAAAATGAAGTGTTAAAAGGACTTTGTGACTGCCTTCACAACCAACAACTGTATCCATTTCAGTAATTGGCAGATCAGGATACAGTTTCATCAGTTCCAGAAAATCCTTATAAGTACGTCCTTCATAGATTGCTGAATTATTAGCTTCTGAACTATGGTCAGAGCGGACTTTGTATACAACCTTTTTGGGCAGGTCTATGTTTTTGATGGACAGTGCACCCATATCAATGTAATTGTAAAGAGTTTTTTCAGAGAGGTGAATTTCCGGATGATTCTGGAGGATCATATAAGGGGAGTGCCCCTGAAGTATTAAAGGAGTAATAAATTCATCTAACCTTGTGAGATCCTCAGCGGAGATATTGATCCCTGTTCTTGCCTCAATGAGCATCGTCTTATACTGCTTTTGAGAAGTAGATGCTCTGTAGTAAGCTTTATCCAGTCGGCAACCAATCTTCTTATCACAGCCATTGCAGACAAAGGGAGCTTTGTCGAGTTTGGGACAGTGATAGCTTTTAGGGATAAAATCAGAGCAATGGGAATTACAATGACCACAGAGCTTGCATAGCCGTCTGCAGACAGGAGCAAAAATACCACAGATGTCTTTCTTGGAACATTCCCTAAAGATAGCACATTTATTTGAGGGTTCGTTGAAAGAATTATGAGGCTGTAGGGTGCGGTGTTTCTTAATCTCTTTAGCAATGGTAGTAGGGTCTTTTTCTAACTGCATTGCGATACGTCGGAGAGGAGTAGAAGAATCCAATCCTTTTTCAATAGAAATACGGTTATCAAGAAGCAGGTGCTTCTGATTGCCTTGTACGGAGTTAGACATAAATACCTCTTTCTACTGCGGGTATGAGGTATTTATGATATTACAGCATTTCCAGATAGGGTGTAAGACTAAATTCATCATAATGTGGAATTTAGTTTTCTACTCAACGGGAACGATAAAAATGATGAATAATCTATTGACTTTTATTCATCAAAATGGTATTATGCTATTCGTGGCATATGTCATACAGTAAGCGGAAGTGTCGGAACTGGCAGACGAGCAAGACTAAGGATCTTGTGGGCAATGCGCTCGTGTGGGTTCAAGTCCCATCTTCCGCACGTATCGTAAAACGGTGGTATCATCATTGATACCGCCGTTTTGCTATGCTCTATTTTTTAACCTGCGTTTTTCTTTACAGTTAATAAATGTTGCTCCGTTTTCAGGAATAGTCAGTATATGACCGGTAATACTATCATGGAAAAAAGAATAAGATTAGTGGAACGGAGAATCAAATGAATCATTATGTATTGGAAGAACTAAAAGCCGGCCACACGGAAAGTTTTTGCGTAACCGTGACGGGGCAGATGCTGGAGCAGTTCAGTGTTATTACGGGAGATTATAATCCTCTTCATATGAATGAGGAATTTGCAAGGGATAAGGGCTATCAGGGAACGGTTGCTTATGGTATGCTGACGGCCTCTTTTTTATCAACTCTTGCGGGAATGTATCTGCCCGGTGAAAACAGCCTGATTCACAGTGTGGAAACAAAATTTCTAAAACCTGTTTATGTGGGAGATACTTTAAAGATATCAGGAACGATAGCAGAAACCGATGAGCGGTTTTCAATTATTTATGTCAAGGTAATTATTGAAAATCAGAATCAGGAAAAGGTGGCCAAGGGGAATATGAGAATAGGAGCAATGGGATAATATGAGGAACATAGACCGCTATTTTATTGCCGGAGCGTCATCCACGGTAGGAATTGCATTTTTAAGACTATTGGATCGGGAATTGGCAGAACAGCCGGAAAAAAAGACGGTTTTGGTGACTGCCCATTACCGGTCCGGCAGAGAAATTCTTCAGCAGTTGGAAAAAGAACTGCAATATGTCAAATTGCATTGTATACAGGCCGATCTGGGGAAGGCAGAAGAGGTTAAAAGGATGTTAATGACAGTACAGGCAGCAGGTGTTCCACAATGTATCATCTGGCTGCCTGCGTCTAAACCGGAATACCGGAAATTGAAAAAATTTAATTGGGAGAAAGTCAAAACAGATCTGGAAATTCAAGTAAATGCACTGGCCGAAACCTGTGCCCATTTTCTTCCGCTTATGGCATCGGAAAGGTTTGGAAAGGTAGTGGTTATGTTGAGTGAGTGCACCTTGGGTATGCCGCCCAGATTTATGACTGAGTATGTTATTGTAAAATATGCAGCATTAGGATTGATGAAGGGGATTGCCCTGGAATATGCGGACAAGGGGATTAATGTGAACGGTATATCACCGGGCATGATGGAAACACCATTTCTCCAACAAATGGATGAACGTTTCGTTGTCATGAATGCCCAGGCCAACCCGGTAAAGCGGAATGCATTGGTGGAGGAAGTGGCCGAAGGAATCCGTTTTTTAACTTCCCGGGGATCTGATTATATGAATGGGGTTAACCTGAATCTATCAGGTGGAAATAGATAGTAGGATGATTCTTTATAAAATTTCAAAATATTTATTGACAATGAGTTCTTATTGAGATACAATCCTATTAAGATAAATTTATCGGTAAGGACGGTTTATTATGAATAAGCGTAACACTGTTCAGCGCACTCTGGTTCTTGAAACGGTAAAAGAGTTACGGTGTCATGCCACCGCTGAAGAAGTCTACAATATGATTGTGAAGAAATACCCCGATATCAGTCGAGGAACGGTATATCGAAATCTGAATCTGCTGTCGGATATCGGTGAAATTCGTAAAGTGGAGGTACCGGGCGGAGCTGACCGCTATGATCATTTATGCCACCGGCATTATCACGCAAGATGCATAAAGTGCGGCCGGTTATTTGATGTGGAAATGGATTTTATCGCAGATTTGGAAAAAAACATCAGAGATACTCAAGGGTTTGAGTTTACTGGCCATGATATTATTTTTAAGGGTATCTGTCCGGAATGCAATACATAAATGATAAGACTGAGAATCATAATGAAAAACCTGAAAGTAAATTCGTGCACATGCGGGAGCACGATTAAATCCCGTAAAAATATTATATAAGGAGAAGAGCCATGAAAAGTTTCACTACATTAGATTTACAATATGCCCACAGGTTCTATGGGTTCAAAGGAGAAGCACAGTATTTGCACGGACATACGGGAATCTTAACAATTGAGGTTGAAGATACCATCAACGCAGGCGTTAATATGGTATTCCCCTGTAATGAAATTAAGAAAACAGCTTGGGAGGTTTTACAAAACTTTGACCATGCGCTGGTTTTAAGGGAAGACGACCCGTTGCTGCCTGCTATTCTCGGTGTTTATGAAGCACAAGGCATTAAAGACGGAGCACCAAGCAATAAGCAAAAAGGTCCTGCTTTCAAAACGGAACTTGCGACAGCATATCCGGAATGCCGTCTGGTTGTTACCAAAGAAACAATGACCGTTGAAGGTATGATTAAAATCGTTTACGATTTACTGAAGGATAAACTAAATATTGTTAAAATAACTTTCACAAGCGGAGTAAATGGCGCTACCCAGGAATACCAAGCTCAAAAAGAAAAAGAACGCTGCCCGTTATGCGGCATTGAGCTAAATGAAAACGGTGTATGTCCAAAATGCGGATACAAGAAATAGATGGCCGCTATAGTCATTGAATTTCCTTCCAATTTATAGTATACTGTAAGTGTAAATAGTTCGTCTAAAACGATGTATTCATTTATTGGAGAGGAGCGAATATGGGAGTATCAGCAATCAATTCAGGTGTACAGGATTATGGTAAAATAGCCAGCGGCAAGCGGATAAATTCAGCGGCAGATGATGCGTCAGGCCTTGCAATAGCCAATAAAATACAAAAGGAAAGCAGCGGTCTGGATGTTGGTGCAAGTAATATTAAAGACGGGATCGGTGTTGCGAATATTCAGGACGGGGCCCTTTCATCTATTCAGGATTCTCTGCAAAGAATCAGGGAATTGAGTTTGAAAGCCTCTAATGGGTTATACGGTGATTCTGAGAAGCAGATGATTCAGAAGGAAATTGATCAGGTGCTGAAAGGCATTGAGCAGACGGCGGTGGGCACCCAATATAATGAGAAAAAGCTGTTGGATGGCAGCATGGCAGATATGCATATAGCATCTAATCCCGACGGATCGGGGATGAAAATTCAGATGCAAAATGCAACGTTGGAGAATCTGGGTATTGATGGCTATAATGTGACAGGATCCTTTGATATCGGAGTAATTGATGCAGCCATGGAGAAGATCAGCGCCGCCAGAAGCAGCACAGGTGCGACTACTAATGCGATGGAACATGCCTATAATTATAATAAGGGAGCATCTCTGGAGTTGACCGGAGCGCAAAGCCGGATAGAGGATTTGGATATACCGAAAGCAGTTTCGGAGGAGAAGAAAAATAAGCTTCTTGCAGATTATCAGATGGGAATTCAAAGAAAGAAGATGGAGAATGATTCTCTGATAACACGGATGTTTGGATCCATGTAGAGCAATAATGTATAATTAAAATTAAAAAGATTCTCTTTTTTTATTGTTTTTTGCAATAAGAAAAGAAGAATCTTTTTTGTGAATAAATCAAAAAACGACACGACTGGGACTGCTAGTACCTGTAAAGTTAAAAAGAACGCTTCTATACTATTGATAAAGATAAAATAGTGGAGGTATGTGGCAGTGGATTTTGACAGGACTATTGGCGGAAAAATTAGGGAAAAGCGAGAAGCAAAAGAATTACGTCAGGATGATTTGGCGGAAATAACCAATTTAAGTACAAATTTTATCAGTAAAATTGAACGGGGTGTAAGGCAGCCCCGCTTGGATAAATTTGTCAAGATATTGAATGCATTGGACGCTTCGGCGGATGAAGTGCTGTGTCATGTCCTGACAAACAATTATGTAACGCGGATGGCTACATATACAGAAAAAATCGGAAAATTAAGCAAGGAAGAACAGGATAAGCTTTTGGCCGATATAGAGGCACTTCTAAAAGATATAGAATGAGGTTTGGAAGTGTGCAAATCGAAATGACTGCCAAGGGGATATAGCGCAATGAAAAGAATGTATCCTGTTGGTTTAAAGAAATATGGTAAAATGATTTAGAAGGCGAGTTAAAAGAAATTTGCAGTAATGTGCCAGGCCCACCGTGTATTCCCGGGGGGCTTTTTATCATGGAGCATTTCCGGGGTTGACAGGCATAACTGGTTTTGCAATGCTTTTACCTATAGATAATAATGATAGGTATGTGCTATGATATACCTAAATGATTTCACAAGAGGAATTTCAAAATGTACAAAATAGGAATATGTGATGATAACATAGCAGTCTGCGCAGAAATCGAAAAATATCTGCTGGAGTACTCTCAATCCCAGCATCTGGAAATGGATATAGAAGTATTCATCAATGGAAAGGAACTGATTCAGGCATTATCCAGCGGTGAATACCTGTTTCATCTGTTATTTCTGGATATCGAACTGGGAGATACAGATGGGATAATGATAGGAACTGCCCTGCGGGAAGAAATGCAGAACGAAATTACCAAGATTGTTTTTATTTCATACCAAAAAGATTATGCCTTCCAGCTTTTCAAAATCAGGCCCATGGATTTTCTGGTCAAACCAATCGATTATCAAAAGATATATGAAACCATGGAAACATATCGAAAACTGTTTTCAGGGAAAAAGCTGTTTTTTGAATATCGTAAGGGGAAAGGAACCTATCAGGTAATCCAGGATCAAATTATCTGCGTAAAATGTGAAGGAAAGAAAATCCATCTGATTACTCCTTATAAAGAAATCGAATTTTATGGTAAGATGGCAGATGCCTCCGGGCAATTAGATTCTGAAAAATTCTGGACCATTCACAAATCCTTTATTATTAATACAGATTATGTCTTTGAATATGGAACTGAGGAAATCCGGCTTACAAACGGAGAATGCTGTCCTATTAGTAGAGCCTATAAAAAGGAAATAATAAATAAAATACTAAATAGAAAAGCAATGGAGTAAACTTAATGATAATTTTTGAAAACATTTTTTTCTTATTTCTGAATACATTAAGTATTTATATTGTAATAAGATTCCTGAATTTATTTGTCCAGAAAAGCGGAAAAAATAAAAAATTAGAATATATAATATATCTGAGTTACTGGTCGGTGAATAGTATTTGCTATCTTTATTTTGATAATCCTACTATTAATATAACTACCAGTGTTTTGGGAATCCTGCTAATCTCTCTGATATTATATCAGGGAAGTGTATGGAAAAGAATGATTGCCGCCCTTTCCGCATTAGCTATTTTGATGGTGATTGAAGATTTATTGTGGCTGTTATTACATAATATCTGGTGTGGTTATATGGGGGAAGTGCGTATATATGTTTTAGCTATAATTACGTTTTTTATAGTGGAGATTATTATAAGAAAGTTCTTTGTACGAGGGAAAAGGGCGCGATTGTCCCAAAGCAATTATTTACTAATGCTGTGGATGCCGGTAGGCAGTATCATTTTGACGTTTACGATTTTCGAAGAAATGAAACAAAATGAAGTAATGGCAATGGTGGGAATGCTTACTGTACTGGCGATGAATTTCTTTACATTTTTCCTTTATGACAAGATTTTTGAAGCTAATAATGAAAAGTGGGAAAAGCAAATATTGGAAGAAAAGATTTTAATGTATGAAAATCAGTTTGAGATTCTCCAACAATCCAGAAAAAAGATGCGCGCATTGCGCCATGATATAAATAATCATCTTTACCTGTTAGGAGAGTTCGAAAAAAATGGACAGGAAAGTGAAAGGATATCCTATCTGGAAACCATGAAGAAATCAATCGTTGTGGCGGAAGAAATAGTCGAAACCGGAAATGAACAGGTAGATGCAATATTAAACTATTTATTGGAAAAAGCGCAAAAGATAGGAGCTGATATTGATGTAAAAATGAATATTCCCCAAACCGCATTTTGTTCTGCCTTTGATTTGAATATATTGTTAAGCAATCTTTTGAACAATGCAATTGAAGCGATGGAAGTATGTACGGACAAAAGGTTGAAAGTGGTGATGACCTTGGACAGGGGTGTTTTGTATCTGGAAATAAAGAATTCCTTTGATGGTAAAGTAAACAAAGCCGGAAATCGGTACCTGACCAGAAAGAATAATGCGGACGGGCATGGAATCGGATTGGATAATGTACAGGAAATCGTGGATAAGTATGGTGGTACTTGTCAGATGATCCCTGATGAAAAGATGTTTTGTGTTAAGGTAATTCTATTTGTAAACAATTTTTCCTTTTAAGCAGCTAAATTTTCCGTTTTGAAAAAAAGAAGAGGTTTTATGATAATATAAAATCAAAATGAGAAAAAATTAGGAGAAAATGCGATGGAAACTATTAACCAATTACTGGGGAAATTTACGAAAAAGCAATATATCATGATCTTCCTGCCTTTAAGCATCGTTATGCTAGTTGCGTGTATTTATTTTAACATTAATACCCAAAAGGCCCGGCCTGATATTGATTACATAGAGGTGTCGGTAAACGTTGCAGATGTGGATAAAATTGTTGTAAAATCAAATGGAGCCACGATTAACAAGGTCTATGTAGAGGTCAATTATAATGGTGAATCTTACCAGATGAGCGTATCGGAATTTGAATACGATGCCTACAAGAATAAAATAGGTCAAAATGTTACCGCGTATTTCTCTAAGGATCAGGAGATGTATTCCAATCCCAATAACATAATGACATCATCCGGAACAATTTATTTTTTCTTTCTGGGACTGGAAGTGCTTTGCTTAGGGATGCTGATATATGGTTTGTGCATAAAAAGTGAAAAAAAGGAAAGACTGGAAAAGTAAAATTTAATAATAAAAAATTTAAAAAAGTATTGCACTGCGCTATAAGTTGTGTTAGTATAAAAAAATAAATTTTCAGTTAAATGCATAGAAAGAGACTCTGATTATGAAAAATGACAGGAATACGGCGTCACCGACTGAGAGCGCTGTTCGCGGGAAGTAATACAGGGAACACTCCGGAGCAGATTTTCTGAACTGCGGGAAGCTTTTGTAAATAATACGGTTTATGGAAGAGAAGCGCATTAGGGAAATACGTGAAGCACGCGTTAAGTGTAAGAGTGGGCAAGGCGGTATAGCATCTTGATAGAGATGTCGGCTTGTCAATGCGGGTGGTACCGCGGGTATAGTTTTGATTATCCGTCCCGGAATACAGGAAACTGTGTTCCGGGGCTTTTTTGTATACAAAATCTCCGGAGCACCAATATGGAAAGGAGACAGAAAATGGCGAATGTAATAAGTGATGAAACAATCGAATATGTGGGAATTCTGGCGAAGCTGGAGATTTCCGGCGAAGAAAGAAAGCAGGCCCGGAAGGACATGGGCAGGATGCTTGATTATATTGATAAGCTGGATGAACTGGATACCTCCGGGGTGGAACCCATGTCCCATGTATTTGACCTACAGAATGTTTTTCGGGAAGATGTTGTAACTAACAGTGATATGCGGGTTAAAATCT
The DNA here is from genome assembly GCA_031555615.1 of Lachnospiraceae bacterium. Classification (GTDB taxonomy): domain Bacteria; phylum Bacillota; class Clostridia; order Lachnospirales; family Lachnospiraceae; genus UBA935. The sequence continues at coordinate 9,233 of JAVBUF010000103.1, forward strand.
TAAAGAATGCACCGGGAGAAAAAGACGGTATGTTTATAGCCCCCCACACATTGGATTAGGAGGAGCAGGATGGATATTTTAAAGTTAAGTGCCTTAGAGCTGGCAGCAAAAATAAAAACAAAAGAAATCCTGGTAATAGAAGCCGCCGAGGCGGTATTGGCCAATATTGAAAAAAAGGAACCCCATTATCATTGCTTTATTACCGTGGATCAGGACGAAGTAAGAAAAAAAGCGGCGGTGATACAGGCCCGGATTGACAGTGGCGAGCTCACCGGTCCACTGGCCGGTGTACCCGTTGCCGTTAAGGACAATATGTGTATGCCGGGGATGCCTACCACCTGTGCTTCAAAAATGCTGTACAATTTTGTTCCCCCCTATACCGCCGAGGCAGTGTTAAAGCTGGAAGAGGCCGGAACTCTGATTATCGGTAAAGCCAATATGGATGAGTTTGCCATGGGCTCCACCACCGAAACATCGGCTTATGGCGAAACCAGAAATCCCTGGAATGAAGCCCATGTACCGGGAGGCTCCTCCGGTGGATCCGCCGCCGCGGTTGCCGCTGAAGAATGTTTCTTTGCACTAGGGTCCGATACCGGAGGCTCCATCCGTCAGCCGGCTTCCCATTGCGGAGTGGTAGGGATGAAGCCCACCTATGGGACGGTTTCTCGTTACGGATTGATTGCCTATGGTTCTTCTTTGGATCAGATCGGTCCCATCAGCAAGAATGTGGCCGACTGTGCCGCTATCATGGAAGTTATTGCTGAGTATGATGAAAAAGACGCTACCTCCATATCTCGCAAAGACACAGATTTTACCAGTGCCTTAGTGAACGATGTCAAAGGATTGAAGATCGGGGTTCCCCGGGATTATTTTGGGGAAGGCCTGGATCCGGAGGTCAAAGAGGCGGTACTGAAAGCAGCCGGAGAATTAGCCGGTCAGGGAGCTGTTGTAGAAGAATTTGACCTGAGTTTGGTAGAATACGCCATCCCTGCTTACTATACCATCGCCGCTGCCGAGGCCAGTTCCAATCTGGAACGGTTTGACGGCATCAAGTATGGTTACCGTACAGAGGAATACAGCGGCCTCCACAACATGTACAAAAAATCCCGTTCCGAGGGCTTTGGTCCGGAGGTAAAAAGAAGAATCATGCTAGGCTCCTTTGTTCTCAGTTCCGGTTACTATGATGCCTATTACCTCAAAGCTTTAAAAGTGAAAGCCCTAATTAAGAAAGCTTTTGATGAAGCATTTTCCCGGTATGATATTATTCTGGGGCCGGTGGCTCCCACCACTGCACCGCGTTTGGGAGAAAGTCTGGCGGATCCGCTGAAGATGTATCTTGGGGATATTTATACCATTGCGGTCAATCTGGCGGGCCTTCCGGCCATCAGTGTCCCCTGCGGCGTGGACAGTAAAGGATTGCCTGTCGGCCTGCAGTTGATCGGAGATTGTTATCAGGAAAAAACCTTGCTCCGGGCTGCTTACACTTATGAACAGGGGAGGGAGAAATAATGAGGAAACAATACGAAACGGCTATCGGTCTGGAAGTGCATGTGGAGCTTGCCACCAAGACCAAAATTTTCTGTGGCTGTTCCACTGCTTTCGGTGGCGCACCCAATACTCATACCTGCCCGGTTTGTACCGGAATGCCGGGTTCTCTTCCGGTGTTGAATAAACAAGTTCTGAAATATGCCATAGCAGTAGGATTAGCAACAGGCTGTGATATAACCAGGTACAGCAAGTTTGACAGAAAAAATTATTTTTATCCCGATAATCCTCAAAATTATCAGATTTCCCAACTATACCTGCCTATTTGCAGAAATGGAAGAGTTGAAATTGAAACCGAGACCGGTAAGAAAGTTGTGGGGATTCATGAAATCCATATGGAGGAAGATGCCGGGAAATTGATTCATGATGAGCGGGAAGGATGCTCACTGGTAGATTTCAATCGTTCAGGTGTACCACTGATTGAAATCGTTTCGGAACCGGATATGCAAAGTGCGGATGAAGTCATTGCGTACCTGGAGAAGCTGCGCTTGATCATTCAGTATCTGGGAGCATCCGATTGCAAGCTGCAGGAAGGCTCCATGAGGGCGGATGTAAATCTCTCTGTGCGGGAAGCGGGAACAGCAGAACTGGGAACCCGGACCGAAATGAAGAACCTGAATTCCTTCCGTGCCATCGCCAGGGCGATTGAAGATGAGCGGGAAAGGCAGATCGGTCTGTTGACAGCCGGAGCAAAGGTAGTTCAGGAAACCCGTCGCTGGGATGACAGTAAAGGCGAATCTTATCCCATGCGCAGCAAAGAGGATGCCCAGGATTACCGTTATTTTCCGGACCCCGATCTGGTACCGGTGGTAGTAAGTGATAACTGGCTGGAAGAGATCAAAGCAGAGCAGCCGGAATTCCGCACCGAAAAGATGGAACGGTACAGGAAGGAATATGATATTCCTGATTATGATATTGAAATCATAACCGGTTCTAAGCGTATGGCAGATATTTTTGAAGCAACCACAGCCATCTGTAAACAGCCCAAGAAGGTATCCAACTGGCTGATGGGAGAAACCCTACGCCTGCTAAGGGAAAACAGTATGGAATCTGAGGACATCTGCTTTTTACCGGAAAATTTGGCTAAACTGATCAAGCTTACCGATGAAAATACCATCAACAGTTCGGTGGCCAAAGAAGTGTTTGCGGTGATGTTTGATAAAAATACCGATCCGGAACAATATGTGGAAGAAAATGGACTGAAAACCGTTGGTGATGAAGAGGCTTTAAGTGAGGTGATCAGGGAAGTTATTGCTGCAAATCCCCAGTCGGTAGCAGATTATCAGAATGGCAAAGAAAAAGCCATCGGTTTTTTGGTAGGCCAGACGATGAAAGCCATGAAGGGTAAGGCTGATCCGGTCACAGTGAATCGGATTTTAAAGGAAATTATCGATAGATTTTGATAATCTTTGATAATCTAATGAGACCATTTCTTGCCACAGATGGGAATGGATGGTATAATACTCATATAGTGGAAGCTGGAGGGGTATTATGGGAATTCTAACGAAAGCAGGGGAGTTGATTTTTCAGGATGTAAAAAATGAGAATGAAACCAAGAAAGCAGCAGTCGTTCTCAGAATTAATTCCTTATTGATGGGTCTTTATTTTATCAGTATGGCAGTGGTTTTTGGCGCCACCGGAAATGCCCGGTTCATTTGGCTTTGCATCTTATGTGTTTTGGCCTATTTATTTTCTTTTTATCTTACCTATATGGAACAAACTAAGTTTGCCATTGGGTTTGCACAAGTGCTGACATTGGCTTGTATTATCGGTTTTGTTATGGAATTGGGATGGGATTGCGGAATCCAGCATTTCATTTTCACGCTGCTGGTGCTGAATTTTACTACCAGCTATGCGTCCATGAATCGTAAGTTTCTGATTGCCGTGGGATTGTGCGTGGTGCGTTTGGGATTGTATTTTTACACGAAATATATTGGCGCCCAGTGGGTAATGACGGAACATGCCAACATATCCATGCAAGTTGTCAATACCGTTTATATGTTTATTACGATGGTTGCGGCATTAGCCTTTTTCAGCAAGGATTCCATGGAAATGGAAAAGAAATTGATGCAGTATAATCAAAAGATGCATCATCTGGCATCAGTGGATCCCTTGACCGGACTTTATAACCGCCGAAGTATGAAGGAGTATCTGGCCAATCAGGAGCAGCAGTATCAGGAAGGAAATGGTTCCAATCTCACTATAGCATTAGGGGATATTGACTTCTTTAAGAAGATTAATGATACCTACGGTCATGATTGCGGTGATATTGTGTTAAAGCATCTGGCTGATATGTTCAGCCGGTTTATGGAAGAGCGGGGAAGGGTTTGCCGTTGGGGCGGAGAAGAGTTTTTGTTCGTATTTTATGATTGTAACGGTGATGACGCTTATGTTTTATTGGATATGATGATGTCTCAGGTGAGAAAAAGTGAGGTCGAGTATAACGGCCAGAAGATAAAGCTGACCTTAACATTTGGCCTGGAGGAGATTAATTTCCGTAAGGGAGTTGAAAACGGAATCAACGAAGCAGATAAGAAATTATACATCGGAAAGAACGAAGGAAGAAACCGTATTATATACTAAAAGAAATAATCAAAAAGATGATCAGCGCTTATTTTCTGAAAACCAGAGAATCGGCGCTGTTTTTGCTTGACCAATCTTATCTGCGAAAATTGTCAGTTTTTGTAACAAACAGGAATGAAATGAATATAATAATCTGTAAGAACATTTAAATGTAGAGGAGAAGAACAATGGCTTTTGATATTTTAAAAAACCTGGCGTCGATAGATGGTACGTATGATAATGTACTCACAACCATCGTAACACCAGAGATATCCACTAATCTGATCAGTGGCTTTACCGCAACGAAAACAGCTGATAAAGAATTATGGGCAAACGGTTACCTGACCTACACCATCGTAGTAACCAATAATGCCGAATCTAATCTGGAAACACCTGCTTTATCGGATATCCTGGATCCGGAATGGGTCATACTGGTGGAAAATAGTGTTCTGGTGGATGATGCGGAAGCTACTTACACCTATGATGATCAAAGCGGAAAATTAACAGTAGAGCTTCCTACCCTTGAAGCCGGAACCAGTGTGGAGGTTATCTTTCAGGTTGCAAAAAAAGCGTAATTGTTGGAAGCAGACCGGTTCCTTTGCAACTATTGAAAACAATTGGCTTATCCTGGTGACCAATAAGGTAACAGTGCATAACAAATGTATTACCTGTCACTGCCGGTGCAACTGCTGTTGTTGCCAGAGACAGAGATGTTGTTGCAAATCACAAATAAATTGCTAAAAAGGTTAACTGAAAGGGACACAGGAGTTGCCGCTCTGTGTCCCTTTTAAAATCAAGGATCCAGAGGGAAGATATAAAACCAATCTGATTTTAAAAGAATCCACAGAAAATGTAAACAGAAAAGATAAAAATCAGGGACTACTGTAAACAGTAGTCCCATAATTACATATTAGTAAATTTACCTGGTTTTAACCCAATCTGCCTTCCAGAGCAGCAAGCTGATCCTTCATAGCCTGAGGCAGTCTGTCACCGAATTTTGCATAGAATTCTTTGATTCCGGCAACATCTTCTTTCCAGAGGTCATTATCAACACTCAGTAAGCCTTTTACTACATCAAGGGTAATACCGTCTTCTTCCAGACCATCGATGTTAAGGTCTTCTGCTTTAGGCTCATAACCGATAGCAGTTTCAACAGCATCAGCGTTATCATCAGCACGTTCGATGATCCAGTCAAGAACACGCATGTTATCACCGAATCCAGGCCAGATAAACTTGCCTTCTTCGTTGGTTCTGAACCAGTTAACGTTGAAGATCTTGGGAGCTTTGTCGCCAAGTTCTTTGCCCATGTCGATCCAGTGCTGCCAGTAATCACCCATATTGTATCCGCAGAAAGGAAGCATAGCCATGGGGTCACGACGAACCACACCAACAGCACCTGCGGCTGCAGCAGTAGTTTCACTTGCCATGATGGAACCTACGAATACACCGTGCTCCCAATCAAATGCCTGATATACAAGGGGAGCGGTTTTGGCACGACGTCCACCAAAGATCATAGCGGAAATCGGTACGCCGGCGGGATTGTCAAATTCCTTGGAGATACAAGGACAGTTACGAGCCGGAGCGGTAAAACGGGAGTTGGGATGAGCCAGGTTATTGCCAGCTTCTTTGAACTCTTTGCCGTTTACTTTAGCACCTTTCCACTCGGTTGCGTTTTCAGGGGGATTCTTGTCCAAACCTTCCCACCAAACGGTCATATCATCATTGTTTAAAGCAACGTTAGTAAAGATGGTGTTTTTCTTGGTGCTTTCCAATGCGTTGAAGTTGGATTTGGCATTGGTACCGGGAGCAACGCCGAAGAAACCATTTTCAGGGTTAATAGCGTAAAGTCTTCCGTCTTCACCTTTCTTTAACCAGGCAATATCATCACCTACAGTCCATACTTTGTAGCCTTTGCTGGTGTATCCTTCGGGGGGGATCAGCATTGCCAGGTTGGTCTTGCCACATGCGGAAGGGAAAGCAGCGGTAACGTATTTTACTTCACCGTTGGGTTTTTCAATTCCCAGGATCAGCATATGCTCAGCCATCCATTGTTCGTTCTTGCCCTGGTAGGAAGCGATTCTCAGAGCGAAGCACTTCTTGCCCAGCAGAACGTTTCCGCCGTATCCGGAGTTGATGGACCAGATAGTATTGTCTTCAGGGAAGTGTACGATGTAACGTTTTTCAGCATCGATATCAGCTTTGGAATGAAGTCCGCGAACGAAGTCGTTGGAAACATCGCCAAGGTTCTTAAATGCATCTACACCTACACGGGTCATGATATCCATGTTCAATACAACATAGATGGAGTCGGTTAATTCTACGCCGACTTTAGCAAGGGGAGAACCGATGGGTCCCATGGAATAAGGGATAACATACATGGTTCTGCCTTTCATAACACCGTCAAACATCGGTGTTAATTTGTCATACATTTCCTGAGGATCGCTCCAGTTATTGGTGGGGCCTGCATCCTCTTTGTTTTTGCAGCAAATAAAGGTTCTATCTTCCACACGAGCAACGTCGTTAACAGCTGTCTGATGATAGTAGCAACCGGGAAGTTTTTCCTGGTTCAGTTCAAGGATTTCACCGTTAGCCAGTGATTCTTTGCGAAGGGCATCCATCTGCTCTTCACTGCCGTCGATCCAAACAACCTTGTCCGGTTTGGTAAGTGCTTGCATTTCTTATACCCATTTGATAACATTGGGGTTTTTAGTAAGTTCTGCCATATATTTCCTCTCCTTTATTTAAAATATTTTCTCAATTTCTAATGATATACCATTTTCAGGAAAGGGTCAATAGGAATTGGTGATATTCTTGGACAAAGCCAGCGAAATTGAAGTGTCGGCACGCGGATCAGGAAAGCGCTGCCTGGGCATATTTTTTTGGTGAGATTCCTACTGATTTGGTAAAAGTTTTAACAAAATTACTGTAATCGTTATAACCGCATTGCTCGCAGACATCATTTACGCTTAATCCTTCGGTCAGGAGGGCCTTGGCAATGCTGATCCGTCTGGCGGTAATATATTTATTGATGGTCATACCGGTTGCCGATTTAAACACCCGGCAGACATAAGAACTGCTCAAAAAGAAATGGTTGGCGAGAGCTTCAATGGAAATCATTTCATGAATGTTGGTATTGATATAGGTCAGTATTTCATCTACCTGTTTATTGGGCCGGGAAGCCACCAGCTCTGGTACTTCCTTTTTGGACATGGTATAATAAGCGGTATTAAGCAGCAGCATCAAGTCAATGAAAGCGGATTGTTCGGCAAGATCATGGCCATAGCCGTTGGAGCTGATGATTTTATTAATGTAATACAGAAAACGGCTCTGCTGTTCCTTGGTCAATGACAGCCGGTGGCTGAAATGTTCTCCGTGCTGGGTAATGCAATAGCTTAAATCGGTTTTGGGGGTAGATAACCTTTTGATGAACTCCGGATGCACTGAAAGGACGATCCGCTCATGAACTTCGGAATCAATTTGGGTCAGATAATGACTCTCATATTGATTGATAATAAAGACATCACCGGGATGGATATCATAAAATTTATTGTCGATCAGAAACTGCTTGCCGCCGGATATGGAATAATAAATCTCATAACAATCATGAATGTGCATATTCATAATTTTTTCTTCCTTATATAAGTGGGCGATAGCAAAGTATTTCTGATGCATACAGTTTTCCACGGCCAGTTTGCAGGAGGTGAGTTCCTTCATAGTATCGATCCTTTCATAAGATTGTTGTTTGTGTTCTGGCATCAGTATACCACATAGGTTCAAAATTTGCCATATTTTAATCAGTAAACACCAAGAAATTGAAAAAATTGTATGCTACAATGGTACTAGATGAAAAAAGCAGTATTTACAGATAAACGAAAGGAGCATAACTAATGGAACTTAGAACAGCCGCATCACCAAAAGATGTGAAACACTACACAACCGAACGTTTAAGGGAGGAATTTTTGATTCAGAACCTGTTCGTGCCGGGCGAGATCAAGCTGGTATACAGCCATATTGACCGCATTATCACCGGTGCAGCAGTTCCCACCACCCCTCTGGTATTAACTGCCGGAGATGAGCTTCGTGCCGAATACTTTTTACAGAGAAGAGAAATGGGAATCATCAATATCGGCGGAAAGGGAAGTGTAACCGTTGACGGAAGAGTTTATTCCCTGGGATATAAAGATGGTATGTATATCGGTCTGGGGGCAAAGGACATCAGCTTTGCCAGTGAAGATCCTGCTGAGCCGGCTAAATTTTACCTGAACAGTGCTCCGGCACATAAGGCTTATCCCACTGTTTTGATCAAACTGGAAGGAACACCGGAAGAAGGTGTGATCATCATTAAGGATGAGAATAAAGTGGAACTGGGATGCCTGGAAGAATCCAACCACAGGGTAATCAATAAGTATATCCTGCCCGGACAGGTGGAAAGCTGTCAGCTGGTAATGGGAATGACCGCATTAAAGCCGGGAAGTGTATGGAATACCATGCCAAGTCATACTCATGACAGAAGAATGGAAGTATATCTGTATTTTGAAATGCCCGAAGATGCTTTTGTAATGCATTATATGGGAGAACCTACCGAAACCAGACATATTGTCATGCACAATGAAGAAGCTGTGATTTCACCAAGCTGGTCCATTCACTCCGGCAGCGGTTCCAGAGCTTATACCTTTATCTGGGGAATGGTTGGTGAGAATCAGGAATTTACCGATATGGACGGTATCGCAAACAAGGACTTACGCTAGGAAGACTAAATAAACTAAAAAATTTTTGGAGGAAAAGAAGATGAGTATTATGAACAGTTTTTCACTTAAAGGAAAAGTAGCATTGGTAACCGGAGCATCTTACGGTATTGGCTTTGCAATTGCCAGAGCTTATGCAGAGGCAGGAGCAACCATTTGTTTTAATGACCTTGCTCAGGATAAGGTGGACAAAGGTGTGGAAGCTTACAAGGAAATCGGTATTGAAGCCCATGGTTATGTTTGTGACGTAACCGATGAACCGGGTGTTCAGGCTATGGTAGCACAGATCGAAAAAGAAGTTGGTGTGATTGATATTCTGGTAAACAATGCCGGTATTATCAAAAGAATCCCTATGTGTGAAATGAGTGCGGCAGATTTCAGACAGGTAATCGATATTGACCTGAATGCTCCCTTTATTGTTGCTAAAGCAGTAATTCCTTCTATGATCAAAAAAGGCAACGGAAAGATTATTAATATCTGTTCCATGATGAGTGAATTGGGACGTGAAACGGTTTCAGCATATGCAGCCGCCAAGGGTGGATTGAAGATGCTGACCAAGAACATTGCATCCGAATACGGTGAGTTCAATATTCAGTGTAACGGTATCGGCCCCGGCTATATTGCTACTCCCCAGACTGCTCCCCTGAGAGAAGTACAGGAAGATGGATCCAGACATCCTTTTGACCAGTTTATCATTGCCAAGACACCGGCAGCACGCTGGGGTGAGGCAGAGGATTTGATGGGACCGGCAGTGTTCCTTGCTTCGGAAGCTTCTGATTTTGTAAACGGACATATTCTTTACGTAGACGGCGGTATTCTGGCTTATATCGGAAAACAGCCTCAATAAAAAGACGAGAAGTTACACTAAGGCGCGATAATACTGCGCCTAAGAGTAACTAAGTCTCGTCTTGGAGAACAAGACAAACAAGTTTGTCTGAGCGTTCTCTCTGAATGATTTACACTTTGAAAGGAGAATGAGATGAATCAGGTATTAGAACAAATATCCAAGATTGGGATTGTGCCGGTTATTGCGATAAATGATGCGAAGGATGCAAAACCTTTAGCGAAGGCATTATGCGACGGCGGACTGGCTTGTGCGGAGGTGACTTTCCGGACAGCAGCAGCAGAAGCAGCTATCAAAGAGATGGCGGATAATTTTCCGGAAATGCTGGTGGGAGCCGGAACGGTGCTGACGCCGGCGCAGGTGGATCAGGCGGTGAATGCCGGAGCGAAGTTTATTGTCAGCCCAGGCTTGAATCCGAAGGTGGTTAAATATTGTGTGGATAAGAACATTCCGGTGGTTCCGGGATGTGCCAACCCCAGTGATGTGGAACAGGCAATTGAATTAGGGCTGGAAGTGGTGAAGTTCTTCCCCGCTGAGGCGGCCGGCGGTATTGCCATGATCAAAGCTATGGCAGCGCCTTACACCAATATGAAATTCATGCCTACCGGCGGGATCAGTGCTAAAAATTTAAAAGAGTATCTGGATTTCGGCAAGATCATTGCCTGCGGCGGCAGCTGGATGGTGAAACCGGAGCTGGTGGAAGCCGGTGAGTTTGATCAGATCACTGCGTTGACCAGAGAAGCGGTTAACAGCATGCTGGGATTTGAACTGAGACATATCGGTATCAATGCGGCTGATGAAGGAGAAGCACATTCGGTTGCAGATGCATTCCAGAGTTTGTTCGGCTTTGAAAAGAAGGACGGAAACAGTTCCATCTTTGTGGGCAGCGGATTTGAGATTATGAAGGCACCTTATCTGGGCGCTAACGGACATATTGCAGTGGGAACCAACTATATCGAACGGGCGGTTTACCATCTGGAAAGACAGGGCTTTACCTTTAATAAGGAAAGCGCCAAATACAATGCCAAAGGAAAACTGGCAGCAATTTATTTTGAAAATGAAATCGGCAGCTTTGCCGTGCACTTAGTACAAAAATAGAGAGGAAAAAGAAAATGAGTAAAAGAGTAATTACTTTTGGTGAAATTATGTTAAGATTGGCCCCGGAAGGCTACTATCGTTTTGTTCAGGCTGAAAACTATGGCGCCACCTTTGGCGGCGGTGAAGCAAATGTTGCGGTTTCTCTGGCTAACTATGGCCTGGATGCCAAGTTCGTAACCAAGCTGCCCAAGCATGATATCGGTCAGGCAGCCGTTAATTCCCTTAGAAGATATGGGGTGGATACTTCCCTGATCACCCGCGGCGGTGACCGTGTGGGCATTTATTTTTTGGAAAAGGGTGCCAGCCAGCGGCCTTCTAAGGTTATTTATGACCGTGCCGGAGCTTCCATTGCTACCGCAACAAAGGCTGATTTTGACTGGGATGCCATTTTTGAAGGTGTTGACTGGTTCCATTTTACCGGAATCACCCCGGCTTTGAATGATGAAGTGGCAGCTATTTGTCTGGAAGCATGTAAGAAAGCCAAAGAAAAAAATATTACTATCAGTTGTGACCTGAACTACAGAAATAAACTGTGGTCCAAAGAAAAAGCCGGACAGGTTATGGCCGAGCTTTGCCAGTACGTGGATGTATGTATTGCCAATGAAGAAGATGCCGGTGATGTATTCGGTATCAAAGCAGCCAATACCGATGTTACCAGCGGACAGGTCAATCATGATGGATACAAGGATGTGGCCAAACAGCTGGCCGACCGTTTCGGTTTCGCCAAGGTGGCAATTACCTTAAGAAGCTCCATTTCTGCCAATGATAACCGTTGGGCAGCAATGCTCTATGATGGCAGTGATTATTATTTCAGTAAAGAGTATCTGATGCATATTGTTGACCGCGTTGGCGGCGGTGACTCCTTTGGTGCTGGTTTGATCTATGCCTGTCTGCAGGATTACGGTATGCAGGAGACCATCGAATTCGCGGTAGCAGCAAGCTGTTTGAAACATTCTATTGAAGGTGACTTTAATCAGGTTTCGGTAGAAGAAGTACAGAAGCTGGCCGGTGGTGACGGATCAGGAAGAGTACAGCGTTAGAAGTAAAACATAAAGAGGAGGTGGCTTGGCCGCCTCCTTTAGACTGTTGTCCACTTGGTTACTATCATTAAAAATAAAATAACTGTTGCATTTTCCTAAAACAAACTGTATTCTAGAAGTAATCAGAGAGGACATCCGTTCCTTTCTACTTTTGTAACTATCATTCAAATCTATCATGTTCTGCATAAACACATGCAGGCAATCTAAGGAGGAATCTGTCTATGACAAAAAAGAAAAGTATGCATTTAGGGAAAAGGTATTTTAACGGGAAGCACAAGGATTTTTTGTT
>JAVBUF010000016.1:0-66295 GCA_031555615.1 Lachnospiraceae bacterium
AAAAGGACCGAGCCTAAAATAATTGCCAGAGTAATGATGGCACCATATATATTTAAACTTTTTCTCAATGGCGTAACATCAATATCCGTACCCACCAGTGCCACGACTTCTCCGCCGGCGTTGAAAAGCGGCGTGTAAAAGTAATACAGCTCACCAAATTGATCATCGTGATAGTGCTGGGCTTTTTCAAATGGTTTTCCGGTTTGAAATACTGTTTCAGCCAGGGGAAATACGGTTTTGCTTTCTTCAGTCCCTAATATATTGTGATAATCACCATCCAGAGCCAGCTCCGAATCATATACATACATATAGGAATCTGGATTATCTGTTTCCGCAATAATGTACAGGTATTTAACATTCATACTGTTAGTCAGTGCGTTCAGCTCATCCACCAGCTTTTCGTACTGCTGGTCGGGCTTGCCGGATTTAATATAAGTTTCGATAATATCATCATCAATCAGATGCTGGGCAATGGAATTACAGCCCTGACTGGTTTCGTTGCAATATTTATAGAATTGGGCCTGATACATTTGATAGGTGGCAACTGCACTTAATACTGCAAAAAAACAAAAGCAAAAGCTGGCGGACAATATAATTTTAGTAGATATACTTATTCTTTTCATAATACACCCGATTTTCTTTTTTATCACAATAGTATCGATTATGGAGATTCTAACATTTTAACATAAAATAGCAAAGAAGTCCAATAAAGGCACTACACTGCCAGCCCTTTCTTTTTCCAATTTCCAAACCGGTAAAATAACATGGTAATACAGGCCCCCAATATCCACGCAACCAACAACGAAATAAAAATACAGGAGCTATCCCCATTGGGATTCAGAGTACTCTTTGTAAAATAAGCAATACCATAGGCTAACGGTATCCTGATGCAAAATGTTGTTATGATGGAGATCCACATTGGTGTCATGGTATCTCCGGCTCCTCTCATCACCCCTGACAAACACTGGGTAATCACCATTGCAATATACCCGACTGCCAGGATTTTCATCATTCGGAAGCTTAAATCCACTAAGGCCGGGGTCTGTGTAAATATCCCCATCAAATACTTTCCAAACAACAAAATAAGGATGGTAATCACCGCTGAAGTGGCCGCACCGATCAGCGTCCCCTGTTTTGATCCCTGGACAACCCGGTCCATTTTTCTGGCCCCGATATTTTGTCCGGCGTAAGTAGTCATCGCCATCCCAAAAGAGAACGCCGGCATAATTGCAAAACCATCCACTCTCATCACGATCACGTTGGCGGCGATAAACATTTCGCCAAAGCTGTTGGTCAATGACTGCACAATGATCATGGACATGGAGAAAACGGCCTGAGTGAATCCGGAAGGCAATCCCAACCGGATCAGATGCATCAGATTATCCTTGGAGGGAATCAGATATTTTTTATCCATATCAAAAATATCGGCCATCTTGCGAAGCTTCAGGTAAGACAATACGGCTGAAACAAACTGCGCAATTACCGTTGCCAAAGCCACCCCGGAGACACCCATATGCAAGTAAACGACAAATATATAATCCAGTACAATATTGATTACCGTTGCAATCAGCAGATAAAAAAGTGCGGAAAAGGAATCTCCCAGCCCTCTTAATATGCCTCCCAGAATATTATAGTAAGCGCAGCCGATAACCCCCACAAACAAAATAATCAGATAAGAGTTGCACCAATCGATAATGCTGTCGGGAGTATGCAGCAGCCGCAGCAGCGGCTTTGTTATAAGGGGCGTGACAATCATTACAAACAAAGACGCAATGAAGGTCGTGGTGATACAGCAGCCAATGGCCCGGGACAGTTCCTCCCGCTGCCTGGCACCAAAATATTGGGAAACAATAATCCCGGCCCCTACCGAGATGCCCACGAAGAGTACCAGCAATAGATTAAAAATCGGTCCGGCACTGCCTACGGCGGCCAATGCATTGTCTCCAACAAACTGTCCGACAATAACGCTGTCAACGGTGTTATAAAGTTGTTGGGCAACATTTCCGATCAGCATGGGAATGGTAAAGGCCACAATTTTTTTACCGGGACTCCCTTCTGTCATATCGATGGGAGCAAATAATTTTTTCATACGTTCAAGCATAATACACCTACTTTATTTTAAAATTCAAATAAATATTCTTGTGATATTTTACCACAGGTCTTCTTGAATTAATAGCCTGAGTGTTCTATACTATAAGCAAATAGCAGAAAGAAGGTTTTCAATATGGAAAATTTTACATTTTATGCACCAACATATTTTGCATTTGGCAAAGAAACAGAAAACGAAACCGGTAAATATGTGAAACGATTCGGCGGCAGCAAAGTGCTGATCCACTATGGCGGCGGTTCGGTGATTCAGTCCGGACTGCTGGACCGGGTGAAAAAGTCACTGGAAGCGGAACAACTGATCTTCGTGGAACTGGGCGGGGTGAAGCCTAATCCCCGAAGCGGTCTGGTTTATGAAGGCATAGATCTTTGCCGGAAAGAAAACATTGATTTTATTTTGGCTGTGGGCGGCGGCAGTACCATTGATTCAGCTAAGGCTATTGCCGCAGGTGTATTGTATGAGGGGGATTTCTGGGACTATTACGAAGGAAAAAAGGTGACGGAAGCTTTACCTCTCGGCACGGTTTTAACTATCTCGGCAGCCGGCAGCGAAGGCTCCGCCGATTCGGTTATTACGAAAGAAGAGGGCATGTTCAAGCGGGCAACCAGCGGAGAGGCTTTGCGGCCCAAGTTTACAGTGATGAATCCGGCCCTGACCCAGACCCTTCCGGCTTATCAGACAGCCTGCGGGATTACCGATATTATGGCCCATCTGTATGAGCGGTACCTCACCAATACCAGGGACGTAGAAGTAACCGACCGGATGATCGAGGCGTTAATGCTGACGATGATCAACGAAGGTCCCAAAGCTATCAAAGATCCTGAGGATTATCAGGCCAGGGCCAATATCATGTGGGCCGGAATGATGGCTCATAATAACTCCTGCGGCGTAGGCCGGACTCAGGATTGGACCAGCCATGAGATCGAACATGAATTATCCGCCCTGTATGACTGTGCTCATGGAGCCGGACTTGCTGTTGTCATGCCGGCAGTATTCACCTATAATCTGGAGCATGATGTGATGCGGTTTGCCCAGGCAGCTGTTCGTATCTGGGGCTGCCAGATGGATTTTGAACAGCCCAAAAGAACTGCCCTGGCCGGAATCGAAGCATTACGCCGGTTCTTACAGTCCATCGGCATGCCCGGAAACTTCCAGGAACTTGGAGCTAAGGAAGAAGATATTAAAAAGCTGGCCCATACCGCCTGTTATGGTGATGTAAATACCGGAACCCTGGGTGGATTCGTAAGATTGAACCAGAAAGATGTAGAAAATATATACAAACTGATGATATAGAAACTGTTATAGAGGGTGAATTGGTTATGATCAATTCACCCTCTATAAATTTATAAAGAAAAAGTATTGACATTGCCACAGAGTTAGAATATACTAACCGTAGAAAATGAAAACCATTCTCAATAAGAAAGAGAGGTACGATCATGCCGCTGACAATGTTAAGTGCCGGTGAGGCCAATACAATCAAAAAAGTTGGAGGAAAAGAGGAAACCAGAAGATTTCTGGAGAATCTCGGATTTGTTGCCGGCGGAGCCGTTACGGTGATATCGGATATCGGCGGGAATCTGATTGTAAATATCAAGGATTCCAGAGTTGCCATCGGAAAAGAAATGGCCAACAAGATCATTGTTTAAATAAAATATTTATGAGGAAAGAAGAGGAAAATGTAATGAAGACATTAAAGGAAGTAGCCTGCGGTGATACCGTTAAGGTGCAGAAGCTGGTGGGTGAAGGTCCGGTCAAAAGAAGAATCATGGATATGGGAATCACCAAAGGGGTGGATGTTTTTGTCAGAAAAGTAGCACCTTTAGGTGATCCTGTGGAAGTGTCAGTGCGAGGCTATGAATTGTCCCTCCGCAAAGCAGATGCGGAAATGATAATAGTGGAATAATTTTTGCAATGCAGTTAGTTGAAACTAACAAGAGAAAATCATACATAGATTGAAGGAGAGAAGTTATGTCAGTTAAAATCGCCCTTGCGGGCAATCCCAACAGTGGAAAAACCACACTGTTCAATGCTTTAACCGGCTCCAATCAGTTCGTCGGCAACTGGCCGGGGGTAACGGTAGAAAAAAAAGAAGGTAAATTAAAGGGACATAAGGATGTCATTATCATGGACTTACCCGGCATCTATTCTCTGTCGCCCTATACATTAGAAGAGGTAGTTGCCCGGAATTATCTGATGGGGGAGCGGCCCGATGCCATTATCAATATCGTTGACGGAACCAATATCGAAAGAAATCTGTATCTGTCCACTCAGATCATGGAACTGGGCATTCCGGTAATTATGGCGGTCAATATGATGGATGTACTGGAAAAGACCGGTGACCGGATACACATCAGTGCACTCAGCAAAAAGCTTGGTTGTGAAGTGGTTGAAATCTCAGCATTAAAAGGAACCGGAATCACCAAAGCGGCGGAAAAGGCAGTGGCGTTGGCACAGAGTAAAAAGATAACCATTCCTGCGCACAAGTTTTCCGGTGAAGCCGAGAACATTATTACCGTGGTGGAGAATAAGCTGGGGGATTCGGTTCCCTGGGAACAAAAAAGATTCTTTGCCATCAAGCTGTTGGAAAAGGACGACAAAATCCGGGAGCAGATGAAAACGGTGCCGGATGTAACTGTAGAAATCAAAACCATGGAAGAGGTTTTTGACGATGATACCGAAAGCATAATTACGAATGAAAGGTATGTTTATATTTCATCCATTATTGGCGAATGTGTTACCAAAACCAAAAAAAGAAATAAGCTGACTGCCTCCGATAAGATCGATCATATCGTTACCAACCGCTGGCTGGCCCTGCCGATATTTGCCCTGGTGATGTTTCTGGTCTATTATGTTTCCGTATCAACAGTGGGGGCAGTTCTCACCGATTGGACCAATGATATTCTGTTTGGAGAATGGATCCTGCCGGGAGCTCAATCTCTCTTTGAGGCCATCGGCTGTGCGGACTGGCTGACAGGGCTGATTGTTGATGGGATCATGGCCGGTGTGGGTGCGGTGCTGGGGTTCGTTCCTCAGATGCTGGTACTTTTCATTTTTCTGGCGTTTCTGGAATCCTGCGGATATATGGCCAGGGTGGCGTTTATTATGGATCGTATTTTCCGTAAATTCGGTTTATCGGGAAAATCCTTTATTCCTATGTTGATTGGTACGGGCTGCGGCGTACCCGGCGTGATGGCCTCCCGGACCATTGAAAATGACCGGGACCGTAAGATGACCATTATGACCACCACATTCATTCCCTGTGGTGCCAAATTACCCATTATCGCCCTGATTGCCGGGGCCATGTTCGGCGGTGCGGCATGGGTTGCTCCAAGTGCATATTTTGTCGGTATAGCGGCTATTATCTGTTCCGGTATTATTTTAAAGAAGACCAGGATGTTTGCCGGTGATCCGGCACCCTTTGTTATGGAGCTGCCGGCTTATCACATGCCGACAGTAGGAAATGTGCTCAGAAGCATGTGGGAACGGGGCTGGTCCTTTATCAAAAAGGCCGGAACAATTATTCTGCTTTCAACGGTGGTATTATGGTTTTTGATGAGCTTCGGGTGGGCCGAAGGTTCTTTTGGACTGTTAGAAGCAGAGCAGCTGGACAGCAGCATTTTAGCCACTATGGGTTCGGTGATTGCCGCAATCTTTATTCCTCTTGGCTGGGGTGACTGGAAAATGGCAGTTGCCGCCGTATCTGGTCTGATCGCCAAGGAAAATGTGGTTGGGACCTTTGGTATTCTCTATGGTTTTGCCGAAGTGGCAGAGGATGGAACGGAAATCTGGGGACAGCTGGCTGGCAGTATGACGGCCATTGCTGCATATTCCTTCCTGATCTTTAATCTTTTATGCGCTCCCTGTTTTGCAGCCATGGGAGCCATCAGACGGGAAATGAATAATGCCCGCTGGTTCTGGTTTGCGATTGGATATCAAACATTGCTTGCTTATGTGGCATCTCTTTGCGTTTACCAGATCGGAACCCTGCTTTCCGGAGGCGGATTCGGCATTTGGACAGCGGTGGCATTTGCCCTGATAATCGGGTTTGTTTATCTGCTGCTCAGACCATACAAAGAAAAATCAGCAGTCTTCATGTGCGCTGAATAGATGAGCTTTAATGGCTGAAAAACTTTCGGAACTGATGACGTGTTCGAGCTTGCAGGCATCTTCGGCAGCAATAGTCGGAGGGACACCGATGGATGTCAGCCATTCGGTCAGAAAGGTGTGCCGCTCGTATATTTTACCGGCGATTCCCATGCCGCTTTCGGTGAGGGTGATAAAACCCAATTCATCCACTGAGATATAGTTATCGGCCCGCAGATTTTTCATGGCAACACTGACACTTGGCTTGGTGACGGACAGTTCCTGAGCAATATCGATGGAACGGACGTTGCCAAGGCGTTTTTTTAAGACAAGAATGGTTTCAAGATAATCTTCGGCGGATTCACGTATTACCATGGGAGGCCCTCACTTTTTTATGAAATAAATTCTGTAACTGATTCGGATTATAGCATAGAACCCTTTTTCATACAATGTTTTGTATACATCTGCGGAAGGCGCGCTCTAAAATCCTTGACAGGTTTTTGTTTGCATATTACAATGAAAAAATATTTACCGATCAGACAGGAATGGAGGTGTGCGCAGATATGAATAGAAAAAAGACTACGGCAATATTCCTTGCAGTGCTCATGCTTTTCGGCATCTTTTTATCTTATTTTTTCATTATCGAAAATGCACACCATAAATGTTCCGGTGAAGGTTGTTCTATCTGTTTTCAGGTAGAGGACGCAATTCATTTCATATCAGCCATTAAGGTTGTTCCGATGCTGTCATTGCTGATGGCAGTTCTGTTTGTGCTCACAAAATGGGTAGCAGTTGAAAGTGATTATAGCTGTGTAAAGAATACCCTGATTACCCTGAAGGTCGAATTATTGAATTAAATCTCATATTTAGCAGAAGTGCCAACAAGGGTTGGCTTTGTTTTGATACAAACTATTGTTAGATGTGGAGGTTATTTTATAATGAAAAAAAATAAATTATTGGCAGTCATAACGGCGATTATTCTTTGCGTGGGAATGTTAACCGGCTGCGGCGAGACCGCACCGGATACAGGAGCGGAAAAAGGAGCAGAAAAAGTAAAGATCGTTTGTACCACGGTTCCGCAATATGACTGGGCGCGGGAAATTATCGGTGAAAATACAGAACAATTTGAATTGACATTGCTTCTGGACAGAGGTGTTGATCTGCATAGCTATCAGCCAACCGCAGAAGATATTGCCCGGATCGGTTTGGCAGACATCTTTATTTATGTGGGCGGAGAATCGGAGGCGTGGGTGGAAGATGCTTTAAAAGAAGCTGCTAACGAAGATATGAAAGTGATTAATCTGCTGGATACCCTGGGAGGTGCGGTAAAGGAAGAAGAAATAGTCCCCGGCATGCAGGCGGAACATGACCATGAAGAGGAAGAAGAGGGGGAAGAAGGACACCATCACGAGGGCGAAGCAGAATACGATGAACATGTCTGGCTGTCATTAAAAAATGCGGAAATTTTTGTAGAAGCGATTGCCGGGACGATACAGATTGCAGAACCGGAAAACGCGGAACGTTACCTGGAAAACAGTAAGGCATACGGGGAACAGCTAGACCAGCTGGATCAGCAGTACCGGCAGGTGGTGCAGTCCGCCCGCTTTGATACGGTGCTGTTTGGCGACCGTTTTCCTTTCCGCTATCTGACAGATGATTATGATATCAATTATTATGCGGCTTTTGCCGGATGCAGCGCGGAAACCGAAGCAAGCTTCGAGACCATTACATTTCTCTCTGAAAAAATAGATGAACTGGAACTGGGCTCCATCCTTGTCATTGAAAGTTCGGACCAAAAGATTGCAGAAACAATCAATCAAAATACGGACAATAAGGACAAAAAGATTCTTGTTATGAACTCCTTACAATCAGTAACCGGAACGGATATTAAGAATGGTTTTACTTATATCAAAGCAATGCAGGATAATCTGGAAGTACTTAAGGCTGCATTAAATTAAGAAAGGCGGAATATATGGCTTACATTACTTGTAACCAGTTAACACTTGGCTATGATGGAAGGGCAATTGTATCTGATTTGAATTTTGAAATAAGCAAGGGGGATTATCTTTGCATTGTGGGTGAGAACGGCACCGGCAAAAGTACATTGATCAAAACACTATTGCGTCTGCAGGAGGCCATCAGCGGACAGATGATTACCGGTGATGGGCTGAAGCCCTACGAAATTGGCTATCTGCCTCAGCAGACCGACGTGCAAAAGGATTTTCCGGCGACAGTCTGGGAAGTTGTATTGTCAGGGACCTTATCCAAATGCGGCAATAGGCCTTTTTACGGAAAGAACGAAAAGGCCCTGGCAGAAGAAAAAATGAAAAAGATGGGAATATGGGATTTAAAGAAAAAATGCTACCGCAATTTATCAGGAGGTCAGCAGCAGCGGGCCCTTCTGGCGAGAGCGTTATGCGCCACCAGCAAGATCCTGCTGCTGGATGAACCGGTAACAGGGCTGGACCCCAAAGCCACTGCCGATTTTTATCAGATGACAAAGCAGTTAAATGAAGAAGGAGTGGCGGTGATTATGGTATCTCATGATATTCAGGCAATATCTTTCGCCACTCATGTCCTGCATATGCATCAGGATAAAGCTTTCTTTGGATTAAAAGAAGACTATTTACAAAGTACATATTGGCAATTATTTGAGATACAGGGAGGTATAAAATAATGGGCGATATTATCGAAAAGCTTACCTTTTATATTCAATATCCCTTTGTCCGCTATGCGTTGATCGTAAGTGTACTGATTGCCCTTTGCTCCTCGCTTTTGGGGGTAACCCTGGTATTAAAACGGTTTTCCTTTATCGGCGACGGCCTTTCTCATGTGGCATTCGGCGCAATGGCAGTGGCAACGATTTTCAAGCTGACCAATGATACCTTGTTTATCATGCCGGTTACCGTGCTGGCAGCTATTCTTTTGCTGAAAACAGGGCAAAATACGAAATTTAAGGGTGATGCGGCAATTGCCATGCTTTCGGTGGGAGCATTGGCCATCGGTTATCTGGTCTTAAACCTGTTTTCCACATCAGCCAACATATCGGGAGATGTCTGTTCCACCTTATTCGGCTCCACCTCCATCCTGACCCTCACCGGTGGGGAGGTAGGGCTGTGCATCGTTATGTCCGTTTGTGTTGTGGCTTTTTATATCCTTTTTTACAATCGGATTTTTGCCGTAACCTTTGATGAGAGCTTTACCAAAGCTGCCGGAAAAAATGCCGAAATATATAATCTGATGATTGCGGTTGTGACAGCGGTTATTATTGTATTGGCAATGAATCTGGTGGGTTCTTTATTGATCTCCGCATTGATTATTTTTCCAGCCCTGTCAGCAATGGGAATTGTTCACAGCTTCAAGGGAGTTGTGATATATTCAGCCATTCTTTCAGTGATCGGAGCGCTGCTGGGGATACTGATATCGATTTTATTTTCCACGCCGGTTGGTTCCACTATCGTGGCGGTGGATATGGTAATATTTTTTATAAATTATTTGATTGGGAAGATTGCAGGGAGGTAACAGGCAATGAGAAATATGAAAAGAACAATCATGCTGGTGAGCATAATTGTGTTGATGGCCGGATGCGGTAATAGTAGCGCAAGCCACGCAAATAGCAGCAATAGTGTTGATAATGTGCTGAACAAACAGGTAAGTGAGGCTGAAAAAAATACCTTGAATAATGAAGACCAGGGTGTGCAAAACGACAAACAGGCAGGGAATGTGACGGCAGTAAATGACAGTTTGGATCAGCTGATCGCCTCTGCGAAAGGAGATGCAAACGTTGACTATGACCTTACCAGGATGGGCAGCGATATGGTATATGCCACAGTATATCAGTTGATGGTTAATCCCGATGATTATGTGGGAAAAACCATAAAAATGAACGGACTTTATTATGCCACATACTATGAGCCCACCGATCAGTACTATCATTATTGCATTATTGAGGATGCCGCAGCTTGCTGTGCCCAGGGATTGGAATTTGTCTGGGGGGATGGAAGCCATGTATATCCGGATGAATATCCCGTGGAAAATGCTGAAATTATTGTGACCGGTGTTTTTGAAACCTATCAGGAAGAAGGAGATTCCAATTTGTACTGTCAGTTAAAAGATGCTACAATGGAAATAGATGGATAATCATATAGACGATAGAACAGGAGCGGTAGAAAATGGATAATTCGGTTAAAAGCAGCAAAGGCTTAAGCATATCAAATTGGTTTGTGTTGTGCATAATAGTGTTTTTGATTTCCATATTTATTCACGAGTGTGGGCACGGATTGGCCAATTCTTTAAACGGGGTTGCATGCAGTACCGGATTTAACCGTGTCGGTGATATTTATAAGTATCCCAGAGATGCTGATTTTCGTGCAGAGTACAGTTCGGCTCCGGATAGCGTGCTTGATTTTGGTGTTCCGGCAACACTTTTATTAGCCATTGCCGGAACGATTATTTTCTATAAAGCAAAAGGAGAAAAAAGCAAAATTTTGGCTTTGGCTTTTGCTGCAACAAATAGTATGATGCGTTTGATTCCATGCTTATTTGTGGTTCTGGTTCCGTTATTTACCGGAAGAATCCATAATGAAGATGAGTACGGAACAGGACTTGTGCTAATGGAAATAACAGGAGGCGGTTCATGGCTGATCTATTTACCGGCACTTTTTTCTATTTTGATATCAGCTATATGTTTTGTTTTTCTGTACAGAAAACTAAGGGTGGAGATATCAAATAAGAGATTTTTCAAATATGGGTTCTTCACTCTCTTTAGCTTTTATGCCACCATGGTTATAGCCAATCTGTTGGATAATATATTCCGCATTAACTGGGTAGCTTTCGGGTGATAAAATGCAGCATATTGATTGTTGAAATAGGAGAAGAGTATCAGGTGAATTTGATTAACAAGAAGAAGCGTAAGTTAAAAGGAAGCATTGCTTGTATGATACTGGGCGTATTGTTATTATCAATGCCTGTATCGGCGGCGGATATGGAATGGCGTGTTATGCATGGCGAGCAGGATGCGCTTGTTCTTGGGGTGATAACAGAAATAAACGGGGACCGGTATCTCACAGAAGTACAGGATGTGATTATGTGTCAGAATGATACGGTTTTGAATCAACAGCTTCCCCGTACCGAAGTGCCGGAAGAAATGTGGATTAGCGGTTTGAAATATCGCCATTCCTATCATCAAAGAAAGCAGCCGCAAGTCGGTGATTGTATTATGGCTTCTGTTGACCGCATGGACATTGAGGGAGAAAATTGGGAGTTAAGGTGGCTGGCATTGGAAGTCAGCAGTACAGATGCCGCAACCCTGGAGGTCGTCCCGCCGGAACGGATGAATACTGATTGCTATGCATGGCAGCTTTTTATTAATTCGGAGGGGGAAACAAATGAATTTGCCTATTCCGGAAATGATCTGTATGCTGACGGAGAAAAGGTATTTTCGGCTGTAGAGGATGAATCTGTTAATGAAGAGATTATGAAGAAGAAATCAGAGAATGTTCAACAGGAAACAAAAGAAGAAGTGGTGAAGGCGGCAGCTGAATCAGATGTGGAAAAAGATGATATTTTAATTTGGTATTACCTCGGCGGTGGGGCAGGAATAGTGGCTTTTTTGGCAATTGCCGGAATTGCTGTAAAGAAGCGGAAGCGGTTTAAATCGTAAAGAAACGGGTGAAATACTCGAAGGAAACAAAAAACACCTTACTGACAATATTATGATTCCAGTAAGGTGTTTTTGAGTCACGCTTTATTTAGTCAAAGACCTGGTGGTTTCCCCTTGCAGGATAATTGGCAGAGTGGTATAACTTTGTACCAGCAGGGAGGGATTCTCCAGTTTCCGCATCATCATTTTCCCCGCCTGAATGCCCATATCGTGGACATTGATCTGGACAACGGTGGGCTTGGGTTCAATGATTTTGGAGTAGGGATAAATATCAAAGGTCAGCAAACCGATTTCTTCCGGGATTTTTAATCCCAAAGAACAGGAATGGGAATATCGAAGCCCTATGCCCTGGAGCGGAAATGAGACAGGGGATTTGACAGAAAGCTTGAAACAATGGATCAGTATCCGCAAGTCATCGGTTAGTTTGAGAAAAGGTAATTACCGGACGGTTTTGGCCCACAGTGAAGATCTGCTTTATATTTTTTCCAGAACATTTGAGCAGGAAACGTCTATTATTATTGTAAATAATGGGGGGCAGGAAAGAGAAATAGATGTTAAAAATATGATTGGTTATCCGATTCAGGATGTTTTGACAGGAAAAATACTGGAAACCATTAAAATCAATCCCTATGAAGGAAGAACGGGAAGAATGACCAGAGTATAATATAGGGTCCACATCAAACAAGTTCCATATCAGCAAAAAATTGTTGATATGGAACTTGTTGCGGTATATTATTAGAGAGTGAAATAAAAAACCTGAAGCGATGAATTGATTAGCAGAACGATAATCATATGAAAGAGATGAAGAAGGAGAACATATGGAAGGATTGGATAGATTTATAAAAGCGCAGGAATTTGACTATGAGAAGTTCTTCAATGGTAAGAAGGATGAGTTTACTGTGAAAGCGCTGAAAGGATAAGATATGGACAGACAGGCAGTATTTGAATATGTAAAGCAGCAGTATGACACAGAACCGGATTACCCGTGGATGGATAACAATGCCGTACTGCGGCATAAAGAAAATAATAAGTGGTATGCCGTTATTCTGGAAGTGAATGAAGATAAGCTGGGTCTCACCGGTGCAAAGAAAGTGGATGTGATAAATGTAAAATGTGAACCGGTTCTCATTGGCTCATTACGTCAGAAAAAGGGATATTTTCCGGCATACCACATGAACAAGAACAGCTGGATCAGTATTCTTCTGGATGACTCGGTGGCTGAGGCGGAAGTTACAAATCTGATTAACTTCAGCTTCCAGCTGACGCAGCCGAAGAAGAGCAAGAAAGAAAAAAAGATGGCTAATAAAGGAGTGAATACGGATGTTATACTTTGAAAGTGATTATATGGAAGGTGCCCATCCCCAGATTTTACAAAGGCTTTCCCAAACAAATATGGAAAAAACCCCTGGCTATGGATGTGACCATTATTGTGATAGTGCAAAAGAAAAGATCCGCAAAGCCTGTAACTGTCCCAATGCTGAAATCCATTTTTTAGTAGGTGGAACACAAAGCAATGCCACTGTAATAAAAGCTCTTCTGCGTCCTTACCAGGGCGTGCTGGCAGCAGAAACCGGACATATCAGTGTCCACGAAGCAGGAGCCATAGAGGCTGGCGGGCATAAGAT
This sequence comes from Lachnospiraceae bacterium, assembly GCA_031555615.1. Taxonomy (GTDB): domain Bacteria; phylum Bacillota; class Clostridia; order Lachnospirales; family Lachnospiraceae; genus UBA935. The sequence goes on from JAVBUF010000016.1 coordinate 13,478, forward strand.
ATTAACACTTTCCCAGGAACAGGGAAAACTCAGTGCCGGGACAGTTGAAAGATATATCGAAACATTTAATAAAGATGCTAATAATACTCATATGGTTAGCCCCGGAATGGTATACATTTCACACCCAACAGAATATGGCGCACTGTACTCTAAGGCTGAACTGGAGGAACTTAGTGCGGTATGTAAAAAAAATAACATCCCGCTTTTCCTGGACGGTGCTCGTCTGGGATATGGATTAATGGCTAAGCACACGGATGTTACATTAGAGACAATCGCCGCAAACTGCGACGTGTTTTATATCGGCGGGACCAAAGTAGGCGCACTGTTTGGGGAAGCAGTGGTCATTACCAAGGCTGATCTTATTCCCCATTTTTTCACGATAATCAAACAGCAGGGAGCTTTACTGGCCAAAGGAAGATTGCTTGGCCTTCAATTTGATACCCTTTTTACGGATGATTTATATTTCCATATTTCCAGACATGCCATTGATATGGCGGAAAAGCTGAAGAATGGTTTGACAGGGAAAGGATACCGGTTTTACTTTAAATCCCCCACCAATCAGCAGTTCATTATTTTAGAGAACATCAGGATGGCACAGTTAGCCCAAACAGTTTCTTTCAGTTTTTGGGAAGCGCTGGATGAAGATCATACCATAGTTCGCCTTGCTACCAGTTGGGCAACGCAGGAGAGTGATATTGAACAATTGTTAGAGGTACTATAAATTCAATAAGAAAATACATTATTCCTAGAGGATAATCCATGTACATTATCGGTTCGATTCAGTACAGTAGTAATTAGACAAAATACTTATGCATACAGCGGAATAGGAATCGATAATGAACAATGTGGTATTGATGACAAACTATGTGATGGGAAAAATGCGCAGGCTTTACTTTATGTCTCTGCCGGAAACCCGTCATGATTATAAAAAAAGCAGAATCTGCTATACGGTAGGAGATTCTGCGGCCCAGACCATTGTTCAATTGGCTGGCGGCACTTTTCTGGTGACTCTGATGGAAGCACTGGGTATCAGTGACGGAAATATGGGGATCATTTCTTCGGTGGGAAGTCTGGCAGCCATTGCCCAGATTATTTCCATGAAGCTTGCTTCCCAGTTAAAGAAAAATAAATTATTTGTATGTCTCACGGTTCTGCAAAAATTCTGGCTGGCCTTTATCTTTTTCATCCCCCTGATGAACCTGGCGGCGGGGCAAAAAAAATGGTTAATGGTAACCGCCTTCTGTTTTGCTCAGGTTTGCATACAGGTGGGTACGCCTGCCACAGTGGACTGGATCGCCAGTCTGATTCCTTCTAAGCTGCGGGGACGATATTTTGCCAAAAAAGATTCCATCGCCGTATTTGTGGTAGTAACGGTTATGCTGGTGATGGGAATTTTGATTGACGCGGTGAAAAACTATGATTTGAAGATTGCTTTTATCATCCTTGGGGTATCCATCGCGATCCTGGTTCTGATCAATGTGATTTCTTTTTCCAAGATGAAGGAACCACGGATGGCATCGGTAAACAGTCAGGGAAAAGAAATTCATGGTCAGTTGGTCAGAAGGAGCGGGCAGACGGATTTCGGTAAAGAGAAAATAAGTCTGTTCAAGGAAGCAGCAGTGGCCCTGAAAAACCCCAGCTTCCGTAAAGCATTGCTCCTGAACTGCCTTTGGCTGTCGGCCTTTTTCGGTGCATCACCGTTTAATTCCAGCTACCAGATTAAAGACCTGTCGCTTCCCTATACCTATATTATGATATTGTCCTTCGTTACCAGTATGCTGCGGGTATATCTGACCCCTAAAGCCGGGCGGCTGGCAGACCGTATCGGTATGGCAAGTGTAATGAGATGGGCATTAACGGCAATGGGATTCCATTATGTCATGATGATGCTGTCCAGACCCGGAAATGCATATGTGATGGCAGCAGCGGCGGCACTTTTTTCATCCCTGGGGTGGATATTTATCGGTATCGGTATGCTGGGGATTCAACTGGAATTATTGGAGGAAAAGAAGCGGATCGTACAGTTTGCACTGCTTTCTGTCATATCAGGTATTTATGGCTTTGGTGTATCTTTTGTTGCCGGCAAGGTGATCAACTTTTTACAGAGCATAACCTTATCTTTGGGTGAGTACCAAATATATGCACAGCAAATAACGAACTTTAGCGGAATGATTTTTACTGCATTTACGGTTCTGTATCTCTATACCAAAATTGAGAAGCCGGGAAAGAGATTACTTAAAAATTGATACATTGTTGACAAGATACCTCTCGTGTTATATAGTGTACTTATTAAATAAGTACACTATATAACACGAGAGGTTTTGTCATGGAAATAATCATCAGCAGTAATACCAGTAAACCAATCTATGAACAGATTACGATACAGATAAAGGCAATGATCATGAGCGGCGAGCTGAAAACCGGTGAGCCAATACCTTCTATGCGTGCTTTAGCCAAGTCGCTGCACATCAGCGTGATAACAGTCCAAAAGGCTTATGAAGATCTGCAGCGGGATGGGTTCATTGAAACCACTGTAGGCCGGGGCAGTTTTATTTCAGCCCAGAATAAAGATTTCTATCAGGAAGAGCAGCAGCGGAGAGCGGAAGAACATTTGGAAGCAGCGGCGGAGATTGGCAGGACCAGCGGCATATCCATTGAAAAATTAATTGAAATTTTATCGATATTTTATCAGGAGGAGAAATAGATGGACAATATTTTGGAAATTAAAAATTTATCAAAAAAATACAAGCGATCGGATTTCACCTTAGATCAGATATCCTTTGACCTGCCTTATGGTTCCATTATGGGGTATGTCGGCGAAAATGGTGCCGGAAAAACTACTACGATTGGCTGTATTCTGAATACCCTGTCAAAAGACAGCGGAACAATCCGAGTGTTTGGGAAAGAAATGGGTAAAGAGGATACGGATCTTCGTGAAGAAATCGGAATTGTCTATGACGGAGATAATTTTCCCGGATATTTGAATGCCGAAAGGCTGGCCAATGTCATGAGAGGGATTTATGCCAACTGGGATGACAGCTTATACGATCAGTGGCTCATGACCTTTAAATTAAATAAAAAACAAAAGATTAAGACATTTTCGAAAGGCATGACAATGAAACTGGCAATTGCTGCCGCACTTGCCCATCAGCCCAAACTGCTTATTTTAGACGAAGCCACCAGTGGGTTAGACCCTCTGATGCGGGAAGAAGTATTGGATGTGTTGCTGGATTTTATTCAGGATGAAACCCATTCCATTTTGCTTTCGTCCCATATTACAAGTGACTTGGAAAAAGTGGCGGATTATATAACCTTTATCCATGAAGGGAAAATTATCCTATCTGCCAGGAAAGATGATTTGATTTATCGATATGGGGTGATCCGGTGTACTTCAGAGCAGTTTTCCAGGTTGGAACGGTCAGATATTCTGGCTTATCGTAAAAAAGATTTTCAGATAGATGTTTTAACCGGCGATAAGGGTGCAGCAGCGCGCAAGTACAAGGATATGGTTATTGATGCGGTATCTGTTGATGAAATTATGCTGCTGTTAATCAGGAGGGAAGAGGGATGAAAGGTCTATTAAAAAATCAATTTTATGGAGCCATGGACAGTGCTTTAATTTTACTGGCTATATTTACTGTGTTTGGGATTGGCGTCTGGTTTTTGGGATATCCTTCACTGCTTACTGTTTATGTTTTGGTGCCGGCGACGGCCTTTGCCCTGAATGTGACAGCCGGCTTTAGAAAAGAAGCGGCAAGCAAATGGGATAAATATGAATTGGCAACTCCCGTAAAGCGAAAGGATATTGTGAAAAGCCGTTATATCAGTCATTTTGTATGGGTTTTGGCGGGGATAATACTTTCTGGGATATTGGTAGGGTTGACCGTTGTAAGGCATGGAAATATTTATTTTGATTATATTGCCCGTGATCCCCTGACGATTTTTTTTGTAGCCGGTGGGGTTGCAGTATTAACAGGAACAATATTTTATCCGGTGGTTTACATTTGGGGTGCAGATAAAAGTGAAATGGCAATTATTATCAGCCTGACCGGAGCGATAGGAGGCACTTTCGGAATTGTGTGGCTATTGAATGCGGCATATGACTTCAGACCCTTAAGCGATTCGGAATATTATCTTGTTCTTACAATTTATATGGTATTAGTTTTGATTTCCTTTATTTTATCTTACTTTTTTACAACTTATATATATAAGCGGAAGGATTACTAATGCTACTCCTTAATGGCCCGGATAGTGATTTCCGAAATAACATCGATGATTTCATCATCACTAAACTGCTGCCGGTGCTCGGTATATGCATAGAAGCCTCCAAGAATCTGATGGGTGAGCAGAATGTTAAACCGGGCATCGTCCTTTTTTTGTGGTTCCAATTTAAAAATATACTCTTTTAACGCCTGTTCGATACTCTGAGGAAGGATATGGGAACGGGAATCCGAAAACAGAATATCAATGATATTTTGCTGGGCATGAAAGGAAAACAGAAGTTCTTCCATAAATTGCTTGTGATCAGATAGAAAATATTCCGGGTGAGGGATGTTGGTCAATACACTTTGAACCGTTTCTTTTTCAAGGGTATCCGATAAATCATAAATGTCTTTGTAATGCAGGTAAAAAGTTGCCTTGCTTATTTCCGCAAGTTCCGATAGTTCTTTAACGGTGATCCGTTCTAAGGGCTTTTGATGCCGTAACTGTAGAAAGGCATTGATAATGCTTCTTTTTGTTTTTATTTCCCGTTTATCCATAGTTGCATTCCTCGTCGATTTTTAAGATTCGTCTATTAATGGACTGTTTGCCGGAAATGCAGATGGAAATCAGCACCAATCCTTGTTAATGTAATCATAGTACATTACTTGACGGTAGTCAATTACGAAAGGATAGTGGTGAAGAAAATGGATATGTATGGATTTTATACAGGAAAAGAGTTTAATGCCTATGAGTATTTGGGCGGACACATGACGGAGGGTGGTGCAATCTTTCGTACCTTTGCCCCCAATGCCCAAAGGGTAAGCATCCGGTACGGAAATAACGTCGAAGTGCCGATGAATGCCGTTTATGATGGGAATTTTTATGAAGTCACAGTGGCGGATATAGTAGTTGGTGATTGTTATGAGTATCGCGTATACATGCGCGACGGAAGCTATGTGGATCATTGTGACCCCTATGGCTTTGGCATGGAACTGCGGCCTCTACATAAATCGATTTTTTACAATTTAACAGATTACACATTTCATGATGAGAAATGGATGAAACGGAGAAAGCAAAAAATGTCCGTTCATGAGGAGCCCCTTAATATTTATGAAATGCATCTTGGTTCATGGCGCAAAGAAACTGATTCGGCAAATGACTGGTATCGCTATGACGAACTGGCGAAGCCTCTGATTGAATATTTGCAGGGCAGTGGTTATAATTATGTAGAGTTCCTGCCTATCTGTGAACATCCCTGCGACGAGAGCTGGGGATATCAGAACACAAGCTTTTTTGCTCCCACCAGCCGCTATGGAACGGCGGCAGACTTAAAAAAATTAATTGATCTGCTTCATCAACATGATATCGGGGTAATTCTTGATTTTGTTCCCGTCCATTTTGCCATTGATGATTATGCCCTGGCCCAATATGATGGCAGCTCCTTATATGAATATCCCCATAATGACGTGGGCATTAGTGAATGGGGGAGTTATAATTTTATGCATTCCCGGGGGGAAGTCCGAAGCTTTCTTCAGTCAGCGGCAAATTACTGGTTAAAAGAATACCATTTTGACGGATTACGCATGGACGCCATCAGCCGCATTATTTATTGGCAGGGTGATGAAAGACGGGGTGAAAATGGCAATGCCGTAGATTTTATCAAGGTCATGAATAAAGGTCTGAAAGAATATAATCCCAACTGCATTTTAATCGCCGAAGATTCTACGAATTACCCCCGGGTTACAACCCCTGTTGCGGAAGGCGGCCTGGGATTTGATTATAAATGGGATATGGGTTGGATGCATGACACACTGGCATATTTCCAGATGCCTCCGGAGAAAAGGACGGAGCATTATCATAAGCTTACATTTTCAATGATGTATTTTCCCAATGAAAAATATCTGTTACCATATTCGCATGATGAAGTAGTCCATGGAAAGGCCACGATTTTACAAAAGATGAACGGCCAGTATGAACAGAAATTTCCTCAGGCCAGGGCAATGTATCTTTACATGATGGTACATCCCGGCAAGAAATTGAATTTCATGGGGAATGAAATCGGTCAATTGCGTGAATGGGATGAAAAACGGCAGCAGGATTGGGAAATCCTTCAATATCCAAATCATGACTCGTTTTATCAGTATATGAAACAGTTAAATAACATCTATCTGGCGCATCCCGCTTTATCGGAATGGGATTATGAAAAAGAAGGCTTCCGGTGGTTGGATTGTCATCAGGAGGCCAGATGCCTCTATGCAATGGAACGCAGATGTGAAAAGGAAAGGCTTATCGGGATTTTTAATTTTAGTGATAAGGTACAAAAGGATTACTCCGTGAAGATTGCTGATGCGGATAATGCACAGCTATTGCTCCATAGTGACTGGGAAGAGTTTGGCGGAAATACGCCTCGGAACAGTAAAAATTATGACTGTTCAGGCGGGGGGCTTATCTGTACACTACCGCCATTTTCGGGAATCTTATTGAGGAATAAAAAAGAAAACACTTGATTCTATATCGCTGTAGCGATATAATAGAATTATAATTCTATTAAAATAACAGGTGGAGCAGCACATGAATAAAACAATATTTCATGGGTCAGAATTCGTTATCATGAAACCGGAGTATGGAAAGGGAGCCATTAGCAATGATTATGGGCGAGGGTTCTATTGTACGGAAAATGAAGAACTCGCCAAAGAGTGGGCATGTGCAAAGGATACCAATGGGTATGCCAATCGATACGAGCTTCATTTGGATAATTTATCGGTCTTGAATTTAAATAATCCACAATACAGTATCCTGAACTGGCTGGCAATTTTGGCGGAAAACAGGACTTACTGGCAGAAAGGAAGCATTGCCGAGGAAGCTAAGAAGTATCTGCAAAAAAACTTTCTGCCGGACATATCCGGCTATGATATTATTGTCGGCTACCGTGCGGATGACTCCTATTTTTCTTTTGCCCAGGATTTCGTGGCAAATACCATTTCCCTAAGGCAGCTGTCAGAAGCAATGCGGCTTGGAAAGCTGGGTGAACAGGTGGTACTTAAAAGTCAAAGGGCATTTGAAGCGATTAATTTTGTCGATTTTGTTCCGGCAGATAGGGAAGAATATTTTATTAAGAAAGCAGCAAGGGACAGAGAGGCCAGAAAAGAATATCGGAGCAGTAAAAAACAGGCAGCGGATATTCATGATTTGTTTATGCTGGATATTATGCGAGAGGGTATCAAAAATGGAGATGTACGCTTACAATAGTACTTATCTTGAACAGGCACAGCAAAATTTAGGCAATATGATGGACTATGCGGTTAATACCTGTGATTTGAATCCAAATCATTATTTTGAGATGTTCCTGGTAACTGGTGTGGCGGAACAGTTCGGCAAAGGGAATCCGCGCTATGTTGCCGGAATGAATGGCTGTGAGCTGGTAAAGGAAGTGCTGGCCAAAAGTAACCTTCCGATACCGGAAAAAGAAGAGCAAATGTATCTGGACAAATCTCCGGAGTATTGGTCAGGCTGGGCATTGGCATATTATCAATGGATTTCCGGTAAATCCTTTGAGAGAATTCATAAAGCAGTCAAGGTGGAGAAGATTTTATCCATGTATTCGACACTGCATGAGGCCGATATCAGTAAGCTTGTAGGGATTATGGATGAAAAACTGAAACAGTTTTACGCAGAGACTAATTTGAAAATCATCCGTACCCGTGCCGGATTGTCACAAAGTGAGCTGGCTGAATTATCAGGGGTCAGTGTCCGGCAGATACAGCTTTTTGAACAGGGTCAGCGGGACATCAATAAAACCCAGGCATTAAATGTGGCTAGGATAGCAAGGGCTTTGGGATGCCGGATGGAAGAACTTCTGGAGATTTGATAGAGGGAAAAAAGTATGTTTGATGTAATCATTATCGGTGCAGGACCCACCGGCAGCACAGCCGCTAAAACACTTGCCGAAAGAGGCTATAAAACACTGTTGATCGAAAAGCTGAAGCTGCCCAGGTATAAGTCCTGCTCCGGTGTTTTGATCAAAAAGACAATGGACTTGGTGAAGCTCTATTTTGGTGAAACTACACCTTTGTCAGCGATGTGTGAACCAACGGAAAATCGGGGAATGATTTTTATGGATGATAAAGGAAAAGAATACCGTTTTGAACAGGAAGGACTTAATGTATGGCGCAGTTCTTTTGATAACTGGCTTGCAGACAAAGCAAAAGAAAGCGGTGCCCAGGTGAGAGATGAAACCACAGTTCTTTCCTGTGAAGACCGGGGGGACTATGTAACAGTAACCTTGCGGGAACAGGAAACCTATACCGAACAGGCCCGCTATGTTTTGGACTGCGAGGGGGTTACCGGTATCATAAAGCGGAAGCTGACTCATCATCATCCGGAGTTTATCACCACCTTCCAGACCTTTAATGAAGGCAATATTGATTTGGACTCCCATTATTTTTACGCATACCTGCAGCCGGAACTGTCGGAGTATGATGCATGGTTCAATGTGAAGGATAATCTGCTGGTGCTGGGAGTATCGGTTAAAGACCCTGCCCGGATTGATTTTTATTATAAACAGTTCATCAGTTATATGGAAGAACATCACAGCTTGCAGATTCATAAACAGATAAAAGCGGAAAAGTGGCTGATGCCCCACATTCGGCCGGGCTGCCGGGTTGACTATGGCATAAACCGGATCCTGTTTGCCGGTGAAGTGGCCGGTTTTCTTAATCCTATGGGAGAGGGCATTTCTGCAGGAATGGAAAGCGGCTATTGTGCCGCCGGTGCAATTGCCGATCATTTTAATGATTTGGAAATGATTTATGGGGAATATCGGCAAAGAACCGCAAAACTAAAAAGTTATATGGAACGGCAATGGGGTTTTGTGGCCGGGATAGCGGATACCTTCAGGGAAATGGAACTTTAGGTATAAAATTAATAGACACAGGCAAAATAATATGATATGATTCGTTTTAACATAAAGGATGGAATGAACATGATGACAGTAACAATCAACAGCTTAAGACGCAGATTCAGATGCAGATTCTTGTGAGTATGTAAACTTTGCATAGTCACAGGAGTGTGTGTCTTGTGTCTATGCGGGTTTTGTTAAAATAAAGTAGAAACCGCGATAGATGTGTATAAAAAAATACAATCTGCGCGGTTTTTTTATATGATAAGAGGAGAAAGAAAATGAAGAAAACAATCAGTATAAAAATTGCCAAATACATTAACGACATGGCTCCGGAAGAAATTTACGATTTGCTGGAAATACCGCCAGTAGCTGACATGGGAGACTTCTCTCTGCCCTGCTTTACGATGGCCAAAAAGTTCCGCAAGGCCCCGGCACAGATTGCCGTGGAATTAAAGGAACAAATAGAAAAAAACGGAGACGAAACAGGATTTACCAGGATCCAGGCGGTAAACGGTTATCTTAATTTTTTCCTGAACCGGAAAGAATATATGCAGGAGATTTTGTCCGGGGCGATTAGGGAAGACTATGGTACCGGAACGAAAGGTGCCGGTAAAGTAATCTGTATGGACTATTCCTCACCCAACATCGCTAAAAATTTTCATGTGGGACATCTGCGCACTACCATTATCGGCAATTCTTTATATAAAATATATGCTAAATTGGGATATCAGATAGTCCGCATCAATCACCTGGGAGATTGGGGGACACAGTTCGGCAAGCTGATTGTGGCATACCGGAAATGGAGCAGCAGAGAGCTGGTGGAAGAAAAAGGAATTGAAGAGTTGCTGCGAATTTATGTTTTGTTCAATGCAGAAGCCGAAAAAGATCCGGTACTTAATGATGAAGCAAGAGCCTGGTTTGCCGAAATGGAAAAAGGAAATCCGGAAGCCCTGGCCTTATGGGAATGGTTTAAGGAAATCAGCATGGTGGACTTTGCAAGAGTCTATCGGTTGCTGGGTGTGGATTTTGATTTTTATACCGGCGAAAGCTTTTATATGGATAAAGTTCCTGCGGTGGTGGCGGAATTGAAGCAAAAGGGGCTGTTGGAAGAGAGCGAAGGAACCAATATCGTTTCGCTGGAGCAATATGAGATGCCCCCCTGTCTGATTACCAAGAAAGACGGCAGTTCTATTTATCATTCCCGAGATTTGGCCGCGGTCTTGTATCGCCAGCAGGAATATCATTTTGATAAATGTCTGTATGTTACAGGAATGGAGCAAAAGCTGCACTTTGCCCAGGTATTTAAAGTAATTGAATTGATGGGATATGAGTGGCATCGGGAGCTGATCCACGTTCCTTACGGACTGGTCAGCCTGGAAGGGGCGAAACTATCTACCCGCACCGGAAACATTATTTATGCCGAAGACATCCTGAAAGAATCAATTAAGCGTGCAATGGAAATCATTGAACAAAAAAATCCGGTTTTACCGGAAAAAGAACAAACCGCCGAAAAGGTTGGTGTGGGAGCAATTATTTTCCATGATCTTTATAACCAGAGAATCAAAAATGTAAGCTTTTCCTGGGAAAATGTGCTGAATTTTGATGGGGCCTCAGGACCCTATGTGCAGTATACTTATGCCCGGGCAGGAAGTATCCTTCGGAAAGCCCAGGCAGAAGGCAAGGAATCAATAGATGCCCGACTATTAACAACTCAGGCGGAATATGAGCTGGTCAAAGTCATAGACCGGTATCCCGAGAAGATAAAGGAAGCAGCGGAGCGTTTTGAACCCTTTATCCTGGCCCGCTATGCCATCGAACTGGCGGCTGCATTTAACAAATTTTATCAGGATTGTCCGATTTTAACAGCAGCGGCTGGGGTAAAGACAGCGCGTTTGGGCTTGACAGGACTGGCCCGGAAGATCATCAGGGAAACCATGGGGCTGCTGGGAATCGAATGCCCGGAAGCAATGTAAACGGAAGACGACGCACTTCAAAGTTTACATACAGCACTTTCAAATGAGTGGTGTTTACGGTGCTGTGATATTATAATAGGATCAATGGAGGACGAGACGATGACAACAGGAGAGAAACTGGCAGCGCTGCGAAGAAAAAAAGAAATAACGCAAGAGCAGTTGGCCGAGATTCTGAAAGTATCCCGACAGTCTGTTTCAAGATGGGAAATGGACGTTGCTTTTCCGGAGACGGAAAAGCTGATAAAACTGAGCCGTCTGCTGGATTGCAGTATTGATTTTCTGCTGAACAATGAGCTGCAGCAACAGGAAATCAACACAAGGCCGGGGGCGGCGGATTATTTTCATTTTATTCGGGAGTGCGGATATTTTTTCCTTGCCACCTCTGTTCAGGATATACCGAAACTGCGGCCGATGGGATTTATTTATACAGATGATAAATTCCTATATATCGCCACAGATAAACGAAAGCAGGTTTACTCCGATCTGATGCAAAACCCACAGGTCGAAATCGCCAGCTATAACCTGAGCACTCGTCGATGGATTCGGATTACGGGAAGCGTCACGGAAGAAAATTCCGCTGTTATCCGAGAGGATATGATTGCACTCTATCCTTTGATCAGCCAGGAATTCATCAATCCGGAGGAAGTCCATTTTGTACTATTCAAACTGCAAATATCAGAAGTTTATATTGACTGAAGTTTATTGCAGCAAATATCAATTTACGGAGGTAAGTTATGGAGTTTTATGATGTTGTTAATGCAAGGAGAACAATCAGGGATTTCCAAAATGTATCTATTGAGGATGAGATCATTCAAAGAATCATTGCAGCCGGAATGAAGGCACCAACAAACGACCATATGAGAGACTGGCATTTTATTATCATCAAGGATAAAAATGCAGCGAAAAGGCTGCTGGATATTATACCTTTAAAATATTCCGACGAAGATGTAAATGCCGCAATAAGAGATTGGAATTTAAATGACCCTTGCCAACAGGCCGCTTATAAAGATGCGATTCCGAAGCAGTATCAGATGCTGGCCGAGGCTTCCTGCATGATCATACCGTTATTTAAACAGAAAACGGATATTCTTCACCCCGATAATCTGTCCCACCTCAATGGGTTTGCCTCAATCTGGTGCTGCATCGAAAATATGCTTCTGGCTGCAACAGCGGAAGGATATGCCGCCACATTGCGTATCCCTTTGGGGGATGAGGGCAAATGGTCCAGGAGTGTTCTGAACTATCCGGAGGATTATCTGATGCCTTGCTTTATTGCGGTTGGAAAGCCTACGGAAAATACAAATGTGATCAAGCAGAAAGAGTATTCTTTGGACGAAAGAATACACAGCAATGTCTGGTGAGGGAACATTGAATACCGGCAATCGAATATGAATGACATTTATTAAGCACCTGGGATCGTGTGAACACAATCTCAGGTGCTTTTTCTACATAAATAACAATTCTTGAAACAACAATTTGCCAATGCAACATATCATGGTCAGAAATGCAGCCGTCTGCGGACCGCATCCCTTAGCCTTCGGCGGGACAGGACGGTAATCAGTGCCGCATCAATCACCGCGCAGACGGTAAGAACCACAGCTGACCAGAACAAATGGAGCGGTATACCCAGATAGCGGTCAATCAGTAATTCCAGGCCGATACAAAGAAGGGCAATTTCCGTAAAACAATAAAAGCTTGTGGTCAGGACTGTCACCTTGAAGGTTCTGAGCAGCCAGACAAAGATAAAGACCAGAACAGTGACCAATCCCACAATGGGAAGAGCCAATCCCCAAAACCAGGCTCTGGAGGTAGTGATAAAAGAAATAAAGTACAAATAAAGGGCGATGGACAGCCCATCAAACAGCAGGGAAATATAAACAGGCGTTTTCGTATAGATAAAAGCCGGAAATACCAAAAAGAACAAAACCACGCATGCACCGATAATCAGCAGTGACCACCAGTTGCCGGTAAGTACGAACAGATTAAGCAAAAGGGCACTGACTGAGGTGCCGCCCAATACAATCGAGATTAAAAGACCCAGATCATGTCTTTTAACCACCTCCACCTGTCCTGATTCCTGAGGAAAAGTATAGATTTTATCAAGACTTTGAAGTTCATTGGGGTTCATGACCGTTGTATTACACAAAGGACATTGGCCAAGGGATTTATCCAGTTCCACACCGCAATTTACACAATATGACATAAGCATTCTCCTTATTTTCTGTTGCTTTCTATTTTTACATGGATGCCATCCTGAATCAGTTTCCGGAAGAAATAACGTTCCACATCGGCTTCCATGATGCTGCTGGCAAAATTAATGGTCAGAGTATCGCCAAAACTGATTATGGCACAGTTGGTACGGGAAGAAAAAGGCTGCCCCATATAAATATCAAAGCGATCAACCAGAGGTTCCATATCGGTTGGGAGCTTCATGGCCCCCATATTGGTAAGACCGGCCGAAGAGTTACGATCCTGTACCTTGGTATAAAAAGAACGAACCACGAAATCCTTCAGGAACAGCGGAATAATCCGGGTGACAGGATGCCGCTGAGTGGCGGCATTGGTGGTGATATCCCCGCGTAAAAACTTTTCATTAATATAATAACGCATGTAATTATGGACTTGTGTAATAATTTCATCAAAAGTATATTCTCCCAGACGGGGATCAATGCCGGGATACACCATGGTGATAAAATTGCGCAGTGTTTTGGACGGGAAAAAACGGCGCAGATTGACCGGCATGGCGATCCGTACCGGTTTTAATTTCAAATGCCATTCATTTTGCTGCTTTTGCAGCAGGGCATAGAGCAATACGGCATTTAGATATTCGGTAATGGTAGCCTGATATTTACCGGCAACAGCCATAACTTCTTTTACCGACATAATGCCGTCAATAATATTCAAAGTATAAAAAGGTTCTTTGGTGCCGCGGACACGATAGGTCTTTTCACCGGGGCGTGCCGGGCGTACCTGTGCGTTGGCATACTTCATATAAGCATCTTCCAGTTCACCGGGATCAGGCTGTCCCTCCACATCATGGACAAAGCCGCCGTTGGAAACAGTATATCCCAGCAGGCGCAAATAAACTGCGGTTACGGTTACCAGTACACACATACCGCCGGCGCCGTCTCCCAGGCAATGGTGTGCTTCCAGGGAAATCCGGCAGTTGTGATAATAAAAACGCAGCAAATAGCGGTTATTGGCTTTAAAGGGCATGGGCATACAGGGATTGTTGATATCCGCCTGAACAAAAGGACCGGGACGGTTGTTGGGTTCCAGATACCGCCAGAAAAGGCCTTTACGGATGGCAGTTTTATAAGTAGGAAACCGGGGGAGGGCAATGTCGATGGCCTGCTGCAGGATGTCCGGTTGGATGGGCTCCTTCAGAACCACCGAAAGGCGGTACACCGAAGAAAAGTCCTTGCGCTGTAAAGTCGGATAGACAATGGCGGACAAGTCCAGTTTATACCATATTTTCTTGTCAGAAAGATTGTTTCCGGGATCTTTTCGTTTCAAAATAAACTCCTGAATAATGATATTTTTTCATGAATATGTTATAGATAGTATAACACATATCTTGTCCGATTTGTATCGATTTTATTTGATTTATATGATACAATTATAGTTCATACCCGATACATAGCAGGAGGGCTTACAATGGCAGGTTTGGAGAAAAGACACGAAAAATTTTTAGACGATAAAAATCTTAATCAGAGCATGATGTCTCTGATCCGGAAAGTGCATGGGATGGTGGAAAATGCCGATATTGAAAAGCACCGCCGTTCCCAGGATCAGATCGGAGCGGCTTTCGGAAACAGCAAGAGCATCAGTATACGAGAGGTTATGATTGAGGATATGCACGCAGAGTGGGTCAGTGTAGCCCGGGCCCATATGAAAAAGACAGTTATTTTATATTGCCACGGCGGCGGATATTCCACCGGCAGTACCCTGTATGCCCGGACTCTGACCACGAAACTGGCGGAATCCACATCCATGGATGTATTGTGTTTTGATTACCGACTGGCCCCGGAACATCCCTTTCCGGCGGCTCCGGAGGATGCCATGAAAGCCTGGAATTATTTGATGCTGCTGGGGTATGGTGCCCGGGATGTGATCGTAGCCGGAGATTCAGCCGGCGGCAATCTGGCCCTGACACTGGTGCTTAAGCTCAAAGAGGAGGGGCGCCTGTTGCCCCGGGGGATCGTTCTGATGTCTCCCTGGACTGATTTGACCTCGGCGGGGAAAAGCCATATCACCCGTGCAGAGCTTGACCCTGTTTTAAGTGAAGAATACATCGGTACCATGATCGCCAACTATGTAGGCCAGGGAGATTTGAAAGATCCCCAGATATCGCCTCTGTTCGGGGATTTCACCGGATTTCCGCCGACTTATATACAGGTAGGGGACAATGAGATTCTGTTAAGTGATTCCACTTCCCTTTACAAAAAGCTGCTGAAGAGTGATGTTGCAGTTAAAATAGATGTTCAGAAAGGGATGTGGCACGTTTATCAGATGTCTCCTTTTAAGACCGCATATGATGCGATGGAAAGAAATGCAGAGTTTATATATGAGATATGCCGCTAGGATATAGCAAAATTTTGGCAAAAATTTTCTTTTTGAAATAAAAAGGAATTGACATGGAAGCATAGAATATTAAAATAGAGCAGTTGCAAATCAAGGAAGGAAACGTGCCGATGAACATTCGTCAGGAGCTGGAACAAAGGGAAAAAGAATACTTAAGTCCTTATGCGGCTTACAGTGCAGACACCAAAGGCCGGCTCAGGGAAGATGAAAAGTGTGATATCCGGCCGGACTATCAACGGGACCGGGATCGTATCCTCCATAGTAAATCCTTTCGTCGTTTAAAGGATAAAACCCAGGTTTTTCTGACCCCCGAAGGTGACCATTACCGAACCCGGCTGACTCATACCCTGGAAGTGTCGCAAAATGCCCGAACCATTGCCAAGGCCTTGCGGTTAAATGAAGACCTGGTAGAGGCCATTGCCTTAGGCCATGATCTGGGGCATACCCCTTTTGGGCATGCCGGTGAACGAGCCTTGAACCGGGTATGTCCGTTGGGCTTCTGTCACAGTGAACAAAGTGTCCGGACCATAGATGTTTTGGAAAAAGGCGGTCAGGGATTGAATCTGACCTATGAAGTACGTGACGGCATCAGAAATCACCAGACCAAGGGGATGCCGGAAACCCTGGAAGGAAAGATCGTTCGTTTTTCCGACAAGATTGCTTATATTCATCATGATATGGATGATGCAGTCAGAGGCGGACTGCTGACTGAAGCCGATGTGCCCAAGGAGATCAATGAAGTGATCGGTTATACCACCGGAGCCAGGCTGGACTTTTTTATTCATGATCTGGTATCCACCAGCTATGGTAAAAATGATATTATGTTGTCCGAACCCGTGGATCAGGCCATGAAAGATCTTCGGCAGTTTATGTTTGAACGTGTCTACCAGAATACCGACGCCAAAAGTGAAGAAAGCAAGGCGGAAGTCTTAATGGAGACCTTGTATGATTATTATAGTAAGCATCTGGAGTTAATTCCTTTCGATATCAGGAAGCTGATTGAGGCAGGGGACCCTCCGGAGCAGATTGTATGTGATTACTTAGGGGCGATGACCGATCGTTTTGCCATTGCCAAATATGAAGAATTGTTTGTGCCAAAGTCCTGGCACGGTTAGAACGCAAAAAGAAGGAAATAGCATGTATTATCCTGATGATTTGGTTGAAGAAGTACGAATGAAAAACGACATAGTGGACGTGGTTTCCGGTTATGTGAGGATACAGAAAAAGGGCAGCAGCTATTTTGGTCTGTGCCCTTTTCACAACGAGAAATCACCGTCCTTTTCCGTGTCTCCGGTTAAACAGATGTATTATTGCTTCGGCTGCGGTGCCGGCGGTAACGTATTTACATTTGTCATGGAATATGAAAATTATTCTTTTCCCGAGGCCGTAAAGCTGCTGGCCGAAAAAGCCGGTGTAGATCTTCCGGAGATTGAGTATTCCGAGGAAGTAAAGAAAAAAGAAGGTAAAAGAGCCAAGCTTCTGGAAGTCAATAAGGAGGCGGCCAAATACTTTTATTTTCAGCTGCGGAGTGAACGGGGAAGCATCGGACACCGGTATCTCATCGGAAGAGAGCTGAGCGAAGAGACCATTAAGAAATTCGGTCTGGGATTTGCCAATGTAACCAGTGATGATCTGGTAAAATATTTACGCAGTAAGGGTTATGAGGACAGTCTGATCCAGGAAGCAGGACTGGCATCTTTTGACGAAAAGTATGGAATGCATGACAAGTTCTGGAATCGCGTGATGTTTCCCATTCAGGATATCAACCATCGGGTTGTGGGTTTCGGCGGCAGAGTTATGGGGGATGGAAAGCCCAAGTACCTGAACTCACCGGAAACCATGATTTTTGATAAAAGCCGGAATTTGTATGGATTAAATTTTGCAAGAACCTCGCGCAAAAATAATGTGATTTTGTGTGAAGGCTATATGGATGTCATTGCCCTCCATCAAGCCGGGTTTACCCAGGCGGTAGCCTCTTTGGGAACAGCCTTTACGGCCGGACAGGCTAATCTGCTCCGCCGTTATACGGAAGAAGTGATTCTGGCTTATGACAGTGACCAGGCAGGGGGAAATGCGGCTCTGCGGGCGATCGGTATTCTGAAGGAAATCGGCCTGTCCGGAAGGGTTTTGAATCTGGAGCCTTATAAAGATCCTGACGAATTTATTAAAAACCTTGGCAGTGCGGCCCTGGAAGAGCGGATCACCAATGCCGAAAACAGTTTTTTTTATGAATTGCGTATATTGGAAAAAGAATATAATACCAAAGACCCTGAGGCCAAAACCAAATTTCACCGGGAAATAGCCAGGAAATTATGTACTTTTCAGGAGGAAGTGGAGCGGGAAAACTACATTGAAGCGGTGGCAGATAAGTATAATATCGGTTTTGAAAATCTGCGCAAACTGGTCTTGACTTATGCCGCCCAGACTGGATTAGCCAAACCGGTAGAACGGCCCAAGTCGGGAATTGCCGTCAGAAATACCCCGGAAGAAAATGTCCGGAAGTCGCAAAAGCTTCTCATTACATGGATTACCGAAGAACCGGCATTGTATGGCAAAATACGTAATATGATTGCGCCGGCGGACTTTACCGAAGAACTCTATCAGAAGGTGGCAGAAAAATTATTTGCGGGATTGGAAAAAGGTGAATTTAACCCGGCGGCTATTATCAGCCTTTTTACCGATGAAGAAGAGCAGCGGGAGGTAGCGGCACTGTTCAACACCAAGCTTGCCGAGCTGTCCACCAGGGCCGAGCGGGAAAAGGCCTTTCATGATATTCTATATGCTGTGAAAAAAAACAGCTATGAATATTTTTCGGCTAAACTGGGCAGTGATGTAAATGCAATCAGTCAGGTAATTGCCGGGAAGAAGGCATTGGAAGAACTTAGTAAAACGCATATTTCTCTGGACTAGGGAGATACTAGTATGACTCACCTAATTAATGTAAGTCATACCAGAGTTTGCTTAATTATATATATGGCAGCGGAAAAACTGCGGCCAGGAAGGATGGAACCAAAATGGATGAAGTTACACAGGCAAAATTTGACGAGAAATTAAAGAATCTTCTCGCCAATGCCAAAAAGAAAAAGAATGTCTTAGAATATCAGGAAATCAATGAATATTTTGCTGATATGGCATTAGAAGAGGAGCAATTTGAC
The DNA here is from genome assembly GCA_031555615.1 of Lachnospiraceae bacterium. GTDB lineage: Bacteria > Bacillota > Clostridia > Lachnospirales > Lachnospiraceae > UBA935. Next base: position 32,293 of record JAVBUF010000016.1, read on the forward strand.
AAAATACTGGAGACCTTAGAGCAGAACAGTGTAGATGTACTCCGTATAACAGAGGACGACGAAGTAGACGATGAGGAAATTATTCTTGCCGAAGAGGATGAGGTGGATGTGGAGAACATCGACTTAACCGTTCCCGATGGTATCAGCATTGAGGATCCGGTAAGAATGTACTTAAAAGAAATTGGTAAAGTGCCCCTGCTGAGTGCCGAGGAAGAGATCGAACTGGCCAAAAAGATGGAAATGGGTGATGAAGAAGCAAAGAAGCGGCTGGCTGAAGCCAACCTTCGTTTGGTGGTCAGTATTGCCAAAAGATATGTAGGCCGCGGGATGTTGTTTTTGGATTTGATTCAGGAAGGAAATCTGGGTCTGATTAAGGCCGTGGAGAAGTTTGATTACCGAAAAGGATATAAATTTTCAACTTATGCTACCTGGTGGATCAGACAAGCCATTACCAGAGCCATTGCGGATCAGGCCAGAACCATTCGAATTCCCGTGCATATGGTGGAAACAATCAATAAATTGATTCGTGTCAGCAGACAGCTGCTGCAGGAGTTAGGGCGTGAACCTACCCCGGAGGAGATTGCCGGGGAGATGAATATGCCGGTGGAACGGGTGCGGGAGATCCTAAAAATTTCTCAGGAGCCGGTTTCCCTGGAAACCCCCATCGGTGAGGAGGAAGATTCTCATCTGGGTGACTTTATTCAGGATGATAACGTACCGGTACCTGCTGATGCGGCAGCCTTCACTTTGTTGAAGGAACAGCTGGTAGAGGTGTTAGGGACCCTTACTGAAAGAGAACAGAAAGTGCTCCGGCTGCGTTTTGGGCTGGATGACGGCCGCGCCAGAACCCTGGAAGAGGTGGGTAAGGAATTCAACGTAACCAGAGAACGTATCCGTCAGATTGAAGCCAAGGCCCTGCGGAAGTTAAGACACCCCAGCCGCAGCCGCAAGCTGAAGGATTACCTGGATTAATGAAAAAAGTGGTATTATCGAAACGTCTGCAGGCAGTGGCAGATATGGTATCACTTGGGAACAGGGTCTGTGATGTGGGTTGTGATCACGGCTTTGTCTCCATTTATCTGGTGGAGCAGAAAATTACCGAAAAAGTGATTGCTATGGATGTCAATCCCGGTCCCCTGGAACGGGCCAGGAAGCATATCCAAGACAAAAATTTGTCCGGATACATAGAAACAAGACTGTCCGACGGAATCGGGCAGTTGCAGATGGATGAGGCCGACACTGTGATCCTGGCTGGGATGGGGGGGCGATTGATGGCGGAGATCCTTAGTGCTGACAGGTGCAAAACCGCAAGTCTGAAGGAACTTATTTTGCAGCCTCAGTCGGAAATACCCCTATTTCGCCGGTTTTTAAGAGAATCGGGATATACTGTTGTGGAGGAAGAAATCCTCCTGGAAGAGGGAAAATTTTATTTTTTAATGAAAACCGTTCCCGGCGGAGACACACAGGACAAGGGCTTGTCAGACGAGGTTTGGAAAACAGGGCCGGATAGAGAAGACCGCTGGGGCAGATTTTTGCTGGCACGGCGGCATCCTGTTTTGAAGCAGTACCTTGAGAAGGAACTGGATAATTGTCAGCAGATCCTGGCAGATGTGCTTTCTGTGGAAAGCAACACTTCCGGGAAGCAAATTAAGATACAGAGCAGGATGCAGGAATTACTGGCTAAAGCGGAGGAAATAGAACAGATTCTAAAGATATGGTAGGCCGCAGCTTATGCCGAAGAGGAGGTAAAGTATGCGATGTAGTGAAGTGATAGAAAAACTGGAGCAGCTGTCCCCCCTTTCCTTTGCGGAAGAATGGGATAATGCCGGGTTTTTGTGCGGGAGGCGGGACAAAGAAATAAAGCGGGTGCATATTGCTGTAGATGCTACTGATTCCGTGATTGAAGAAGCTGTACACCGGCAGGCGGATTTGCTTTTGACCCATCATCCCCTGATCTTTAAACCATTGAAACGGATTGTTACCGAAGACTTTATCGGCCGCCGGGTATATACGCTGATTCGCAGTGATATTTGTTATTATGCCATGCATACCAACTTTGATGTGATGGGGATGGCCGATGCGGCTGCTGATGAACTGGGAATGAGGAGCAGGCAGGTGCTGGATATTACCTATGAGGATGATATCGCCAAAGAGGGAATCGGCAGAGTGGGTAAATTACCCCGGATTATGACTCTCCAGGAATGTGCGGAATATGTAAAAAAAGTTTTTAACCTGGAGACGGTGCAGGTTTTCGGTGAAAGAGAGCAAACCATTGAGAAGGCGGCAATTTCCCCGGGATCAGGTTCAACTGTACTGCAGGCGGCTATTAGATCCGGTGCGGAAGTTTTGATAACGGGTGATATTGATCATCACATGGGATTAGATTGTATGGCCCAGGGCTTATCGCTGATTGATGCCGGACATTTCGGATTGGAAAAGATTTTTGTTTCCAATCTCAGCGAGTTCTTTCGGAGAGAAATGCCGGAAATTCAAATATATGAGGCAAAGGAAGAAAGTCCGTTTCATATTGTATAAGTAGTAGAGCGGGAATCCGGCGGATTGAGAGGAAGGGAAGATGATAAAAGTAACGATTAACGGTGAAGAAAGACAATATGAAGCAGGTATTCCGTTTGAGCAGATTGCCAGGGATTATCAAACAAAATATAATGATTTGATTGCCTTGGTAATGGAAAACGGAAAAATCAGGGAACTTCATAAAACACTGAAAAAGGATTGTGAAATTACCTTTATTACGTTGAAAGACGGGATTGGACATAAGGCTTATGTCCGTTCGGCAATCATGCTGCTGATGACAGCCATTCACCATGTGATGGGTGTGGAGGTTTCGGAAAAGATCAAGGTGGAATTTGCCATCGGTCATGGCTATTATTGCAGTGCCCCCGAGGATATTAAGCTGAATGCTGCCGATATCAAGAGAATTACCGGAAAGATGGATGAACTGGTAGCCCAGGACTTGCCCATTATGAAACGGTCATATCCCCTTGACGATGCCATGAACTTGTTCAGAAAACAGGGAATGGAAGAAAAGGAGAAGCTGTTTCGTTTTCGCCGAAGTTCTTCAGTCAATATCTATTGTCTGGATGGATATTATGATTATTATTACGGATATATGCTGCCCAGTACAGGGTATATTAAGTATTATGATGTATTGGCTTATGAAAACGGATTGATGCTGCTGTTACCGGAGCAGAATGATCCTAATAAAATTGCTTTTTTCCAGCCTCGGGAAAAATTATTCGGAACCTTGCAGCAGGCTGAGGAGTGGGGTCGAAAAATGGGCATTAACACTGTGGCCGACCTGAATAATGTAGTCTGCAGGGGTGAGATCAACGATATGATTCTGGTGCAGGAAGCCTTACAGGAGAGAAGAATCGGAGAAATCGCTCAGGATATCGTCAACCGTGGCGGCGTAAAGTTTGTGATGATTGCCGGACCTTCATCTTCCGGTAAAACTACCTTTTCCCATCGATTGTCGATCCAGCTGAGAACCTATGGGATGATTCCCCACCCCATTGGGTTAGATGATTATTTTGTGAATCGTGAAAAAACTCCCAGGGATGAAAACGGGGATTACAACTTTGAATGTATAGAAGCCATCGATGTGGCACAGTTTAATCAGGATATGGGTGATTTGCTGGCTGGCAGGGAAGTGGAGCTGCCAAGCTTTAATTTCAAAAGCGGTCAGCGGGAATATAAAGGCAATTTGAAAAAGCTGGGAGCAGATGATATTCTGGTGATTGAGGGCATTCATGGGCTGAATCCCAAAACCTCATTTTCTTTGCCCGATGAAAGTAAATATAAGATTTATATCAGTGCTTTGACGGGATTGAATGTGGACGGACACAATCGGATCCCCACTACCGACAGCAGGCTGCTGCGGAGGATGGTCCGGGATGCCAGAACAAGAGGGGCAAGTGCCGGAAGAACCATTCAAATGTGGCCTTCGGTCCGCAGAGGAGAAGAAGCAAATATTTTTCCTTATCAGGAAGGTGCCGATGCCATGTTTAATTCTGTTTTAATTTATGAATTGGCAGTTTTAAAGCAGTATGCCGAACCCCTTTTGTTTCAGATCAGTAAAGCAGAACCGGAATATTATGAAGCCAAACGGCTTTTAAAATTTTTGGAATATTTTATCGGTGTCAGCAGTGAAGCGGTTCCCAATAATTCCATCTGCCGGGAGTTTATCGGCGGAAGCATATTTCATGCATAGCAAGGTTATGAAATAGCATATGTTATAAAAACATGTTAAATAGTATCAAGTAGAATAAATGATCGCGGCTATTTACCGGCTCGTCCGGTAAGTGGGCGAGGAAAGTCCGGGCTTCACAGGGCAGGATGCCGGATAACGTCCGGTGGAGGTGACTCCAAGGATAGTGCAACAGAAATGTACCGCCGGGACAGTGATTGTCCCGGTAAGGGTGGAAGGGCAGTGTAAGAGACTACCGCCCGGCCGGTAACGGTCGGGGCACATGTAAACCCCATTCGAAGCAAGACCAAACAGAGAGCAACAGGCCGGCCCGGCCTGCTTTCAGGTAGGTCGCTTGAGGCTGCCGGTAACGGCAGTCCTAGATAGATGATCATTCATGACATAACCCGGCTTATCGTTCTGCTTGATACTTTTAAATATTATAATTATGAAAAAAATAAAAAAACAAAAATTAAATCTAAAATTAATAATCTTGTCTTTGGCTTTCTGCCTTCATTTTCAGGCTACCCTAAGTGTGCAGGCACAAGGATTAGGAGCATTGATACAGACCACGACCTTTCAAACGGATTTTGAGGGACTGGTCTATTTTAATTTGCTGGAAAACAAAGTGCTGGAAGCGGAAGACAGCATCCAGGCCAGTGAAACTGTCAGGGATACTTTTGTCAGAATCAATATGAGCGGCTATTATGGCAGCGGTAATGTGTTTGATATTACCGAAGATGAAATCATCGTGATCAGCAACCGCCATGTTCTGCAGCATTGGGGGGAAGACAGCTATGTGACCTTCATGGATGGAAGGGTGGCAGAAGGGAAACTGCTTTATCTGTCGGAGGAAAAGGATGTGGGCTTCCTCAGTATTGCAACCGGTCAGTTTACCTATGAGGAATTGCTGGGAATGCGAAGTGTAAGAAAAAATTTAGATTTTTATGAAAAGTTAAATGAAGGAGAAAGTTTCTTCGTGTTAAATATAACGAGTGATATTTATAGGCCGGAGATGCATCAGGGAACAATTGTTGATAAAAATTGTTATATAGCGGATTTCGAGACTTACATGATCTATACCAAGTCTTTTGGCGAACCGGGAATGTCGGGGAGTGGTATGTTTAATGGCAGGGGAGCCTATCTCGGTATGGTTACAGCCGGGACCAGTGAAAATGAATTGGTGGGTATCAGACTGCCGGATATCCTGGAGGAATATCAGAAAGCACAAAAAAACCGCCTTACATGACGGGGTAAGCCGGTTGGTTTTGCATATTTTTATGTTATGATATCTGAGCGAATTAAGCCATCTTATTAACAGCCTGTGCTAAACGAGATACTTTTCTGGAAGAAGTATTCTTGTGGTAAACACCCTTGGTAGTAGCTTTGTCAAGAGCGGTTGTAGCAGCTGTTAAAGCTTCCTGTGCTGCGCTCTTATCATTTGCATCGATAGCAGCATATACTTTCTTGATAGAAGTTTTCACACCGGATTTAATAGCTTTGTTTCTGTCAGCTTTGGTCTGATTTACTAAAATTCTCTTTTTTGCAGATTTAATATTTGCCAAGTCCTTACACCTCCTACTGAAATAGTCCCTGTACGGGCAATATTTCCATTAAATCCGGACACGGACGTTTTAATAGAAACACACGCATTTAATTTTAGATGAAGAGTTTGCATCTGTCAATACATATTTTATAAAAATTTGTAAAATATAGCTAGTAGAGAAGAAATTTCTATTGCATAGTGTATACTAATAAAAGAATTTGGAGCAGACAGATGAACAGTTTCAGGGTAAGAACCGATTTGGCACTGGAAGCCAGAGAGAACATGGAAGATGACGCCGAAGGCTTGAGAGGTGTCAGTGTAGAGGAAACTTATAATGAAGAAAGCGAAGTCAGAGTGACCAAGGTAGTGATTGAAACCAAAAATGGGTCTAAAGCCATGGGGAAACCTATTGGAACTTATATCACCCTGGAAGCCCCGGCCATGATCGAACCGGATGAAGAATATCACAAAGAAATATCGTCGGTTTTAGCAGGACAGCTAAGTGAAATTATTCCCAATTTGGATGAGGAACAGTCGGTGTTAGTGGTGGGACTGGGGAATCGTGATGTAACAGCAGACGCACTGGGACCGAATGTGGTAGATAATCTGATTGTTACAAGGCATATGGTAAGGGAATTCGGCAAGGCTGCTTATAATAAGGATAAAGTGCATATGATCAGCGGTATGATTCCCGGAGTTATGGCCAAAACCGGTATGGAAACGGCGGAAATCATACAAGGTATTGTGAAACAGACCAAGCCGGATGTGGTGGTGGTAATTGACGCACTGGCAGCCCGTTCCACCAAGCGGCTGAACCGCACCATTCAGATCACCAATACCGGTATCCATCCCGGATCAGGGGTGGGCAATCACCGCAATGCGCTGACCGAGGAAAGTCTGGGGGTACCGGTGGTTGCCATCGGGGTGCCGACAGTTGTGGATGCAGCTACCATTGTCAGCGATGCCATTGATAAAGCAGTAAAAGAAAGCGGCGAAGAGCATCATGCCATCAAGGAAGACATGATAAACGGTCTGGGGGAACTCAGAAACATGTATGTAACCGGAAAAGATGTGGATTTTGAAATCAAGCAAATCAGTCACATTTTATGTGATGCGATAAACGGAGCACTGGATATATAGTGCTCCGTTTATACATTACCGCTTAAAACAGTAGCAATAATATGGGCCAGGGGATCGCAGGCATTCATGATTTCCTCCACTGTATTGGTCTGGGCCCCCAGTTCGATCAGAGTGGTCTTGGGCTTGACGTGCATATTATAGCGATAGGCCTTCAGATATATTTTCCGGGCCAGGCCGGGATAATACTCATTGGCCACCACCTGTTCCTGAAAGGAAAAAGCCAGATTTTCATCAATGTAAGGATTTTCCAGATAATCAATATTACCGGTCCGTTTGGTGTAGCTTAAGCCGTTAAAGAACATAAAACGTGCCGTGGGACGGCCCTGTAAGTTCATCACCAGTTTCTTTCCGTCCGTCATGGCATCGCGATGAAGATCGATTACCACCTCGATGGAAGGATGATCGGCCAATAATTGCTCAATAGCAGGGAGCGCATTGGAGTAGGCATAATCCCGGCTTTCCACATCATATTCACCGGTATGGTGCAGAACATTGAAACCGTATTGATCCCGCAGGATTGAAGCAAGGCGCTCACCGGCACCCACAATCGTGGTAGCAGGGTCGCCGGGAATGGAATCAGCAAAGGCTTCCTGAGAATGGGTGTGATAAATCAGAATCTTGGGTTCGTCGGTATATCTGTCAATTGTCATTTTGCGATTTAGTAAATTTTCCAGGTTGACTGTTTTATCAGTAATGTCAGTGGTAGAATCGATGGCATAAAAGTTGGTAAGCAGGTCATTATAAGTAAACCCCTCCGACCAGTCATAGGTATAAGCCGGATAATCAGGAACCACAAAAGAAGAAGCGGTATCAGAATCCTGTTCCGTTTCAGTATCGATGGTTGGATCCTGGGGACTGTTTTCTTCCAAAAGAGCCTGGAGCATACTTTCTTCGATATGCATGGCGGAATCATTATAGTCTAATTCGCTTTCCGGAATATTTTTTGTATCCTCATCCATGCCTTCCTGCCGGATCAACATATCTTTGGTCAAAGCATCCTCCACCTCAGGGGATTTGACGGAAATCCGTTCGCTGTAATAATATAGCGGCATTTGTTTTAACAAGGCGGTTTCCAGGGAAGCGGTCAGTCCGGAAGCGGCATCATCGTCATCCAGGAAGGAAAGCAAAGGCATTAAGCTGATGGACATTTGCCGGCTGAATGCGGAGCGGATCAGGATTTTGAGATTTCCGGCTGTTTCTGATTTTGGGTTCCGGTGCTCCCACCCCACCTTAATTGTGCAAAAAAGGGTAGCGGTCAGCAGGAGGATAATAGACCATCTTAAAATTTTCTTATTAATTTTGGCAAACATATTTTCTCCAAACATACCGCTGTTGCGGCATAAATAATTCTAGACAAGTATATGCAACAAGGCTGGACAATGTGCAAAGATTTATGATATACTTAATCGCATTTATTGAAGGAGGCATGGCAATGGCAGGCGCAGACCAGAGTAAAATCAGAAATTTTTGTATTGTGGCACATATTGATCACGGTAAGTCCACATTAGCAGATAGAATCATCGAACAAACCGGACTGTTGACCAGCCGGGAAATGCAGGCTCAGATTTTGGATAATATGGATTTGGAGCGGGAACGGGGCATTACCATAAAGGCGCAGACCGTTCGCGTTATTTATAAAGCCAGAGATGGTGAAGAATATGTATTTAATTTAATTGATACCCCCGGACATGTAGATTTTAATTATGAGGTAAGCCGCAGTCTGGCCGCCTGTGACGGAGCTATCCTGGTGGTGGATGCCGCTCAGGGCATCGAAGCCCAGACCCTGGCCAATGTATACCTGGCTTTGGACCACAATCTGGATGTCTTTCCGGTAATCAATAAGATTGACTTACCCAGTGCCGATCCGGAACGGGTCAAGGAAGAAATCGAAGATGTCATCGGCCTGGAAGCCCATGACGCACCGTTGATTTCAGCCAAAAACGGAATCGGAATAGAAGAAGTACTGGAAGCTGTTGTAGCCAAGATACCGGCTCCTCAAGGAAGTCCGGACAATCCCCTGCAGGCCCTGATTTTCGATTCTTTATACGATCCTTATAAAGGGGTAATTATTTTCTGCCGGATTAAGGAAGGCGTTGTTAAAAAAGGGACACCGATTAAAATGATGGCTACCGGTGCCCAGACCGAGGTAGTGGAAGTGGGATATTTTGGTGCCGGACAGTTTATTCCCTGTGAAGAATTAAGTGCCGGTATGGTTGGCTATATTACCGCATCCATCAAAAATGTAAAAGATACGGCGGTGGGCGATACCGTCACCAATGCCCAGAACCCCTGTAAAGAGCCCTTGCCGGGTTATAAAAAAGTACAATCCATGGTCTACTGCGGAGTGTACCCGGCGGATGGAGCAAAATACCCCGATTTGCGGGATGCTTTGGAAAAGTTGCAGTTAAATGATGCTTCCCTGCATTATGAGCCGGAAACGTCAGTAGCTTTGGGATTTGGCTTCCGCTGCGGATTTTTAGGCCTGCTGCATCTGGAAATCATCCAGGAGCGGCTGGAGCGGGAATACAATTTGGATCTGGTAACCACAGCTCCCAGTGTTATCTATAAAGTGCACAAGCACAATGGGGATGTTATTGATCTGACTAATCCCACCAATTTACCGGACCCCACCGAGATTGCTTTTATGGAGGAGCCGGTAGTATCTGCTGAAATCATGGTAACTACGGAGTTTATCGGTTCCATTATGGAACTGTGTCAGGAACGCCGGGGCCGGTACCTTGGGATGGAATATATTGAAGGCACCCGGGCGGTTTTGCGATATGAGCTGCCTTTGAATGAAATTATTTATGACTTTTTTGATGCCTTGAAGTCCCGTTCCAAAGGATATGCATCTTTTGACTATGAATTAAAAGGATATGAACAGTCCGAGCTGGTGAAGCTGGACGTATTGATCAACAAAGAAGAGGTGGATGCTCTGTCCTTTATTGTTCACCGGGACAGTGCTTATGAGCGGGGCCGCAGGATGTGCGAAAAGCTGAAGGATGAGATCCCCAGACATTTGTTTGAGATTCCCATTCAGGCGGCGGTAGGCGGCAAGGTTATTGCCAGAGAGACCGTCAAAGCCATGCGAAAAGACGTTCTGGCCAAGTGTTACGGCGGTGACATCACCCGTAAGAAAAAACTGTTGGAGAAGCAGAAGGAAGGTAAAAAGCGGATGCGCCAGATCGGTAATGTGGAAATACCGCAGAAAGCCTTTATGAGTGTGCTGAAGTTGGATGAGGATTGATTTCTCCGGGAGGTTGTGGAGATATGTAGGTTGTGTTGTGAGGTTGTGAGGCTGCGTTACGTTTTCGAATGAAGAGAAAGGAGTGTGGAGGATGAAACCTTTGAGTGTTTATGTTCACATTCCTTTTTGTGTGCAGAAATGTTTTTATTGTGATTTTTTATCGGCACCTGCAGGGGAAGGGGAAAAAGAGAGGTATATAGAAGCACTTTTGGGTGAAATGGAGCGGGAATCTTGCAATTATGTAAACCATCAGGTTCAGACAGTATTTATTGGTGGTGGAACACCTTCTGCGTTGGAGGAAGGGGATATTGAAAGAATATTATGTAAACTAAGAGACGGATTTTGTTTTGCGGAGCTGATGGAAATTTCCATTGAGGTGAATCCAGGGACGGTTTCTTATGAAAAACTGCGACGTTACCGGGAGGCTGGGATCAACCGGCTGAGTATCGGTATGCAGTCGGCGGATGATGGGGAACTGAGGATGCTGGGGCGTATTCATACATGGGGTGACGGGGTGCAGACTTATGAAAATGCGCGACGGGCTGGCTTTGAAAATATCAATATTGATGTGATGGGCGCGTTGCCGGGGCAAAGCCGGACTTCTTATGAGGAGACGTTGAGGCGGGTAATTGCACTACAGCCGGAACATATATCCGCTTATAGTTTGATCGTTGAAGAAGGGACGCCCTTTTTTGAACGATTTGGCAGGAATGGGGATCGGGAAAATCTGCTGCCCACAGAAGAGGAAGAGCGGGAGATGGATCAATTAACCGAAAAGTTACTGGGAGAAGAAAATTACAACCGTTATGAAATATCCAATTATACAAAACCCGGCCATGAATGCCGGCATAATCAGGTTTACTGGCGGCGGGGCGACTATGTCGGTTTTGGTCTTGGGGCAGCATCAATGGTGGGAAATGTACGCTGGAGCAATACCCGGGATTTGGGAAGATATAACGACGGAGAAGCAGACGGCAAAAGAGCAGACGGCAAAAAAGCAGTCATTCAGGAAAATCGGCAAGTATTAACAATATACGAGCAAATGGAAGAGTTTATGTTTTTGGGCTTAAGGCTCACCGCGGGTGTCAGCAAAACGGAGTTTTACCGCTGCTTCGGACAGCGGATTGAGGAGGTGTACGGGGCAGTACTTTCGCAGCTGGAACAGGAAAAATTAATAAAAACAGGAGGGTATATCCAGCTTACGCCTTATGGAAGGGACATCAGTAATTATGTGATGGCTCGGTTTTTATTTTAAATTGTAAGGTGGAAAGGCACTTGCCGGAACCCAAGGTCATAGAATAGTAAAAAATGACTTTGAGGGCACCTTTTGAAAACATTCCAGAAACCGTTATCTGCTGAGGAAGAAGCTGATTATATTCAGGTATTACAAGAGGGCAGCAGTGAAGAAGCTGTTAAAGCTAAGGAGATTTTGATTGAACGTAATCTTCGTCTGGTAGCCCACATTGCCAAAAAATATGTAAACGTGGACGAAGATATGGAAGATCTGATATCCATCGGAACAATCGGATTGATAAAAGCAGTATCTTCTTTTGATGCAAACAAGGGAAAATTGAGTACTTATGCATCAAGATGCATTGATAACGAGCTTTTGATGTTGCTTCGCTCCAAGAAAAAGACGTCCAAAGAGGTTTCTTTATATGAGCCCATTGGAACTGATAAAGAAGGAAATGAAATTAATCTTTTGGATATAATCGAACATGAACAGACGGATATTCTCGACCAGATGGAATTATTTGATAACACCAAAAAATTAGCCGGACTTTTTGACAAGGTACTGAATGAGCGGGAAAAAGAGATTATTTATCTGCGATACGGGCTGGCCACCGGGAAGGAAGTTACCCAGCGCGAAATAGGAACAGTCCTGGGGATATCCAGAAGTTATGTGTCACGCATTGAAAAAAGGGCCTTGATGAAACTAAAAGAAGGTTTCGAGAAATATTGAAACTGATTGTCAAGTACCAATTTTTATACTATAATGCAATTATGTATGATGGGCACAAAGGTATGCTGGAAGAGGGGTACAGGTAGATGCTTTTTAAAAAGACAGAAGAGTTGAAGGTAGGTATGAGACTGGCAAGACCCATTTATAACAAAACCGGAGTCTTGCTTTATGAGCGAAATTCCCAATTAACCACCCAAGGTATAATAAGTATTAAAAACTTTGGTTTAATTGGGATTTTTATTTTGGAGCCGGCCGAGCCGGTTCCGCCAATGACCAAAGCGGATATTGAGTTTGAACGTTTTCAAACCATGTGCGTTTTTTCCATTACCGAGGAATTGGAAAAAATCAGCGCCACCAAAAAGGCGTCCAAGATGCAGATTATTGTCGCCAATATTATCAAAAATTACGGTCATCTGGAAAGAAAGATTAACTTTGTTCAGAACCTGCGCAGCAATGAGGACTACATATTCAAACATACCATGAATGTAGCAATTTTGGTTGCCATGCTGAGCAATAAGATGAACTTGAAGCTGGAGGAACGTAACGATGCGGTTATGGCGGCATTGGTGCATGATATCGGTAAACTGAGCCTGCCGGTGGAAGCGTTTGCAAAGGAAGACCTGGAAACTTATGAAGTGACATTAATCAGAAACGCCATGTTAGCCGGATATACTTATCTGGATGATACGTTTCCGGCTAATCCGGGGGTCAAGCGAATTTGCATTCAATTCCAAAAATTACTGGATAATGCGGAAGGACGGAACCAGCTGAAGGCGGAAGATAAAATAGTGATGGGAGCCAAAATCCTGCTGGTGGCGGAAACCTTCGATACCATGACGGCAATGCGGTACGGAAAGCCGCCGGCATCGGAGGTGCTGGCCATCAAGCATTTGATAGATGACCCGAAGGTTTATGATAAGAATATCGTTGCGGCATTGATTGACAGTATCAACATCCTGTCACCCGGTGTCAGTGTGGAATTGAACAATGGCGACAAAGCGCTGGTTTTATCTGAAAATACCAATAATATCCTGCGTCCCATGCTTTTGAATTTCCGTGACAACATGGTAATTGACTTAAGCAATACTTTTGCCAATGGTGATTTGGAAATTGTTGATATTATGAAAACAATGGACAACCGCCATATTTTAGATATGGACTCTTTACGTAAGCAGGGAATCCTTGTAGAAGAGCCGGAATTTGTAAAAGCAAAGGGAGAATGATTATGCCGACGATAGAAGAATTACTCAGACAGGCCAAAGATGCCGGTGCCTCAGACTTACACATAACGGTTGGTGTTCCGCCGAAGATGAGGGTAAACGGACAATTACTGACCATGGATTACCCCCGGATGCTACCTCCGGATACGGCGGCAATCATGGATGAGGTAATGAGTGAGCAGCAAAGAGCAAAGTTTGAAGAACGGGGAGAATGGGATATGTCATTTTCCATCCCGGAACTGGGCCGGTATCGTGTCAATGCATTTAAGCAAAGAGGTTCGGCAGCAGCAGCTTTTCGTTTGGTAGGAACCCAGGTTCCTTCTCCGGAAGTACTGGGCGTTCCGCCGTCAGTAGTAGATTTATATCAGCGGAAAAGAGGACTGATCCTGGTGACAGGTCCCACCGGAAGCGGTAAATCTACCACTCTGGCGGCGATAATTGATAAAGTGAATAACAACCGGGACTGCCACGTGATTACCCTGGAGGACCCTATAGAATACCTTCACCAGCACAAGAAAGCCATGGTCAATCAAAGAGAGATCGGGCTGGACAGCCAAAGCTATGCCAATGCCTTAAGGGCCGCATTGCGTGAGGATCCTGATGTCATTCTGGTAGGCGAGATGCGTGACTTTGAAACCATCAGCGTAGCGATTACAGCAGCCGAAACCGGCCATTTGGTAATGTCTACCCTGCATACCATCGGCGCAGCCAGCACGGTAGACCGTGTTATTGACGTATTTCCCCCGCATCAGCAGCAGCAGATCAGGGTTCAGCTTGCCAATGTATTGGAAGCTGTAGTATCCCAGCAGTTGATTCCCACAGCAGATGGAAAAGGAAGAGCAGCGGCGTTTGAAGTACTCCATGCCAATCATGCAGTACGCAACCTGATCAGAGAAGGCAAATCTCACCAGTTGATTTCAGTCATGCAGACCAACCGGAAGATGGGGATGATTACTATGGACGATGCCATTATGCAGTTGTACTATGATGGAAAGATCGACCGGGAAAAAGCCGTCCAGTTTGCTCAGGACTCGGATGGAATGGAACGCAAAATTTGATAAATTTTTTTAAAAATAATACTTGATTTTTCTTAAAAAATTAGATAGAGTAGAACATATCCGTTCGGATGTGTTCTATTTTTTTCTGGTAAAATCCATATGGCTATCATTCAGGCCAAGATTCATACTATTTTTTTAAATACAAAGAAGGGAGTTTATTTATGTTTGCAACAATTACATCAGGTGCTGTTTTTGGTATCTGCAGCTATCTGGTTCAGGTAGAGGTGAATGCCTCAGGGGGCCTGCCTTGTTTTGCCATGGTGGGATATCTGGCCAGTGAGGTCAGAGAAGCCGGTGAACGGGTACGAGTGGCATTGCGGAACACCGGCATCACCATACCACCGCTGCATATTACGGTAAATCTTTCCCCCGCTCATCTGCGTAAGGAAGGAACAGCTTTTGATCTTCCTATTGCCGTGGGGATTCTGATTGCCATGGGTGTCCTGCCGGAAACCGCCACCGAGAAAATGCTGATTATCGGGGAATTGGGACTGGACGGCAGTGTCAAAAGAGTGAACGGCATTTTGCCCATTGTACGGGAGGCCGTGGAAAAAGGTCACACCCGCTTTCTGGTGCCCAAAGAAAATGTCAGGGAAGCCGCCGTGATACCCCAGGCGAAGGTGTGCGGCGTCAGTTCCCTGCAAGAAGTACTGACTTATCTTGCAGGAAATGAACAGGAACAGGAATGCATGCTGCCTTATACCAAACTAGATCCGGTAGAACTATTGACAGCGGAGCAGAATAAGTCTGTTTTGGATTTTGCCGATATTATCGGACAGGAGCATGCCAAGCGGGCCGCCGTCATTGCCGCCGCCGGATTCCACCACCTGTTATTGATCGGGCCCCCGGGCTGCGGCAAGACCATGATCGCCAAACGCCTGCCTACTATTTTACCGCCTCTTTCACCGGAAGAAAGTCTTGAAGTTTCGTCTATTTACAGCATTTCCGGAATGCTCGGACCTGAACAGGTCATTCTCACCAAACGTCCCTTTCTTGATCCCCACCATACCATAACCGCGCAGGCCTTAACCGGCGGCGGTAAGATTCCCAAACCGGGAGTGGTCAGTTTAGCCCACCGCGGCGTGCTTTTTATGGATGAACTGCCGGAGTGCAAGCGCTCGGTTATTGAAATCCTGCGGCAGCCTATTGAAGACAAAAAGGTCAGCATCGCTCGTACCCAGGGTAATTATACTTATCCGGCTGACTTCATCTTTGTGGCAGCCATGAATCCCTGTGCTTGTGGTTATTTTCCCGATCAGGAAAAGTGCAGCTGCTCCGGCTATGAAGTTCAACGTTACCTGAACCGCATTTCCGGGCCCATCCTGGATCGCATCGATATTTGCACCGAGGTGGCAAGACTGGATGTGACCAAGCTGCAGCAAAACAAGAAAGGGGTGTCCAGTGCGGAAATGCGCGGACAAGTGGAAGCAGCCAGGCAGATGCAGAAGATGCGATATGCGGGAAGCGACTGTCGCAGCAACGGTGATATTAAAACCAAGGATATTACACTTTATTGCGCCCTGGAAAAGAAAGGCGCAGAACTGATGGAAGAAATATTCCGCACCATGAATCTCAGTACCAGAGCCTATCACCGCATTTTACGAGTGGCCCGCACCATTGCCGATCTGGCGGAAAGCGAAGGAATCAGGGAAGAACATCTGCTGGAAGCCGTTCATTATCGGATGAGTGACGGAAAGTATTGGAGGTAGCACTATGGAAAGTAGAAGTATGGAGAGGGAAAAAGAGCTTTCTTATCTTTACTGGCTTCACAGCATTGACGGTATCGGCCCCAAAACCATGGCGGTCCTGCAGTCGTATGCCGGAAGTGCCGAGGAAATCTACCGGCTGCAGGAAGGAGAGCTAAAATGGCTGCTGAACCAGCGGCAAATGCAGAACCTGCAGGCCAGCCGCAAGACTTGGGATGTAGAGACAGAATATCAAATATTATGCCGTAAGGGAATTCGCCTTTTACCCTATGGATACCCGGATTATCCGGAAAAATTCGCAAACCTACCGGATCCTCCGGCCATTCTGTACGTAAAGGGAAGTCTGCCGGATACCACCTGCCATACCATTGCCATGATCGGAACCAGAAAATGCTCCGGCTACGGCAGCATGATGGCCAGGCAGCTGGGAACCGCACTGGCCGAAGCTGGGGTTCAGGTAGTCAGCGGGCTGGCCAGGGGTATCGATGGAATTGGCCAGAGAGCTGTGGTGGAGGCCGGAGGAAGGACCTTTGCAGTCCTGGGATGTGGGGTGGATATCTGCTATCCGCTGGAAAATCAAAGGCTTTATGAGAGGATTCCAGAGCAGGGCGGCATTCTTTCCGAATACCCTCCGGGAACTCAGCCCAAGGCCCAGCTATTTCCACCACGAAACCGTATTATCAGCGGATTATCAGACGGTGTGCTGGTGGTCGAAGCAAAAGAAAAGAGCGGCACCATGATCACCGTAGATATGGCACTGGAACAGGGGAAGGAAGTCTATGCCCTGCCTGGCCGTCTTGTGGACGGACAAAGCGGCGGCTGTAACCGCTTGATCAAACAGGGGGCGATCATGGTGGTATCTATCGAAGACTTCCTGTGGGAACTGGGGATAGATGGGAAAAAGACGAAAGCAGAAAAAGCAACGGGAGGTTCTGACATAACCATAGCAGAACTTACGGATGAAGAAAGACAGGTGAATAATTGTCTGGACTATGAACCCAAGTCTCTGGAATATGTGGCGGAGTGCTGCCCGGATATGCCTATCTACCGGCTGCCGCAGATATTGGTATCGCTTTGCCTGAAGGGGCTGGCGGAGCAAATGGGAGTAGGGTTTTATTGTAAGAAAAAAAGCTGAGGAGAGTGGGGGGGAAGGATATGGGGATGGATAAACTAAAAATAGTGTTTGATGAAACAGGAAATAAAGTTGTTCTTATTCCGGAAGTTATTTTTAGGAATAAACGAAATATTGATTGGGAAGAAGTAGAGGCTTACTTGGAAAAATATGTTGGAGAAATTGTTGAGATTACAGAATCAAAAGACATTATTTATGTAGGAAAAGCATTTCCGGATGAGTATACTGGCTCAAAATATACAAGAAAAATAAAAGGGGCAAAGACTAAGGCAAAAGCAAATGCTGCACAGGGAATTATGCAGATGATAGAAATTGCAACAGAAAAAGACTTTCGTGAAAATTATAAGGAAAAGCATGAAGGAGATGCGGGAAAAGGCTGGTATTACTATAGAACAAGATTTGCGTTACCAGTTTATGAAAATGAAACAAGGACAAAAGAATATAATGAATACTCAGCAATTTTGGTAGTAAACTGTACATTGAAAGGAAGAATGTATTTGTATGATTTGGTAGATGTTAATAAAGAAGCGAGTAACCCACTCAAGACTACCATGTAGCCAAGTGGTACAAAACCCGCTTCTTTATAAAACAACATTACCATCGGTAAAATGGAAAGTCAATAATTAATCTAAAAAAAATTATTTTTGTAAATGCTTATTCATTTTTCTACACTGTGTCATAGCCAATCGGCATAGGCCGGGTGTGAACTGTAATAAAATAGGAACTACACAACAACTTCGAGATATGTTAGAATATAAAAAATGGTGATATAGACGTGACGAACAAGTAACTAAGGGAAAACAGAGGATAATAATCATGGCATTATATGGCAGAAGAGTCAGAATAGGTGACTTACTGATACAACAGGGATTGATTACCGAACAGCAGTTGTCGATGGCGTTGGAAGAACAGAAGATCAGAAAAACCAAGCTGGGTGAAACGCTGATTGCGCTTAATTATGTTTCTCATAAAGAGTTCGCCAAGGTGTTCAGTGAACAGCTGGGAATCGAATCGGTGGATTTACAACTGACTGGTTTGGAGGACGCCGCGATTAAGCTGGTCAGTGAAGATATTATGAAGAAGTACGAGCTGGTGCCCTTCAGCATAGATGAGCGAAATGCCAATATATTGAATGTAGCCATGTCTGATCCGTTAAATTTGATTGCCATTGATGACGTATCTCTGATTACCAATATGGAAGTACGGCCGTTCTTTGCCCCCACGGCTCAGATTGCCATGCAGATAGACCGGATGTTTGGTAAAAAGCAGGCTATGGCGGCCGCCGAACAGTATCAGAAAGAACATGCCGACGAGATGATAACAGAAACGGCAGAAGGAAATATAGAGGTGGATAATGCGCCGATTGTTAAGATCGTGCGGACGATGCTGGAGCAGGCTGTACGTCAGGGAGCCAGTGATATCCATATTGAACCCTTTGAAAGAACTTTGCGTATCCGTTATCGTATTGATGGTGTGCTGCGAGAGGTGATGGATTATAATCCTAATCTGCTGCCGGCCATGGTAGCCAGAGTCAAAATCATGTCCGGTCTGGATATTTCAGAAAAAAGACGCCCCCAGGATGGACGATTAACCCTTCAGGTAGACAACCGGGAATATGATGTGCGTGTTTCAGTACTGCCCACCGTATATGGTGAAAAAACGGTTATGCGTCTGACTGCCAAGGATGGACTTTCCCGAGATAAAAAACAATTAGGCTTAACCGAAGAAGATGAAAAACGGTTGAACGGCATATTACATAATCCTCACGGTATTATTTTGGTTACAGGACCTACCGGAAGCGGTAAGTCTACTACCTGTTATACTGTCTTAAGTGAGTTAAATACCGATGAAGTAAATATCGTCACAGTTGAAGATCCGGTGGAAGCCAATATTGACGGGGTAAATCAGGTGCAGGTTAATGTAAAGGCGGATATGACATTTGCCGGGGCTTTGCGTTCTATCCTCCGTCAGGACCCGGATATTATCATGGTGGGTGAAATCCGTGATAATGAGACTGCAAGTATAGCGGTAAAAGCTTCTATTACCGGACATTTGGTAATATCTACCCTGCATACCAATTCAACGGCAGCGGCCATTACCCGTCTGATTGATATGGGAATAGAGCCATATTTGATCGGTGATGCGGTGGTGGGTATCGTTGCCCAGAGGCTGGTGCGTAAGCTTTGTCCTAAATGTAAGACACCCAGATTAGCTGCTGCTGAAGATAAAAGAATACTGGGGGCATTAGCAGATGAGGAAATTACTTTATATGAACCCTGTGGATGTCCGGATTGCGGCGGCATTGGTTATAAAGGAAGAACCGCAATCTATGAGATTATGCCCATTACAAATAAAATTAGGAGCCGGATTCACGATCGGGTAACTCTGGATGAATTAAAAGAAGAAGCAGTGGCGGAAGGAATGAGTACTTTAAGGATGGCCGCAGCCAGGGAAGTCCGGAGTGGCCGGACCACTATTTCGGAAATGATAAAAGTAGCTTATGAGGCCGATTAGGGAAGCAAGGCTTACCAAACAGGAGGGGTTCAAAGATGGCGGAGTTTCAATATCGGATTATTACGCCGGAGGGAAAAGAAAAGAAGGGGACCATGGAGGGTCGATCAGCGGAACAGTTGACGGCACTGCTGAAAAGCCAGAATAACGTGGTGATTAATGTCCAGGAGGCCAGTCTGCTGAACAGGGATATTAATATTACTATCGGAAAACAGGTAACGGCAAGAGATTTCAGTATTTTCTGCCGGCAGTTTGTCAGTATTATTTCCGCGGGCGTCAGTATTATCAATGCCTTGGAGATGATGCGCGACTCCACAGAGAATAAAGCCTTGAAAAAAGCCCTTGCCGGAGTATATGAGGATGTATCCAAGGGTGAAGCCCTGACTGCCGCCATGAAGAAACGCTCCAAGATATTTCCCAGTATGCTTTGTAATATGGTGGAAGCAGGAGAAGCTTCCGGTAGTCTGGAAACAGCTTTCAACCGCATGGCCACTCAATTTGAAAAAGATGAGAAATTAAGACAATCTGTAAAAAAAGCAATGGTTTATCCGATTGTACTGCTGGTGCTGATGATCGGTATTTTGTTCCTGATGTTGCTATGGGTGGTTCCGACTTTTATGGGGATGTTTGAAGAATTGGATGCCCAAATGCCGCCCATTACCCAGGCAATCATTAATTTGAGTGACTTTGTCCAGGCCAAGTGGTGGCTGATTCTGCTTGTGGCAGCCGGTGTTGTGGTGGGATTTAAATGGTATTCTTCTACCCCCGGCGGCAAGTTTTTGACCGGCGGGTTATTACTAAAAATACCGGTATTTGGCAAATTGCAGCAAAAAACAGAGTGTGCCCGGCTGGGGCGGACCTTATGTACCTTGCTTGGTGCCGGTGTACCTTTGGTGGAGGCCGTGGAGATTACCGCTCGCTCTATGGATAATGTCCATTACAAGAAGGCACTGGAGGATGCCAAGGACCACATTATGAGAGGCTTGTCATTGTCCTATTCACTGCGGAGCAGCGGCCTGTTTCCTCCCATGGTAGTACATATGGTGTCAATCGGAGAGGAAACCGGTAATATTGAATCCATGCTGGAAAACATTGCAAATTATTATGAAGATGATGTACAGGTAGCCACCGATCAGGTGATGGCCTTAATGGAGCCAATGATTATCGTGGTCATGGCGGTGGTTGTGGGCTTTATGATCATTGCTATATTGCAGCCCATGATGTCGCTTTACGAATCTATTGGCTAGGAGAGGTTGAAAAGAATTATGAATACATTTACTTACATTGTGGAACAGATTGATGGAGACTATGTACATTTGAAGAGAACAGATGCGCCGGAAGAAGAAAGTAAGCTGGTAGCCAGAGCATTGGTTCCGCCGGAAGTGACCGAAGGAACCAGATTATTGTACGAATGGATGCAGTATCAGGTTATAGAGTGATCAAATGTAAAATATGTGAGAAAATCAGAAAAAAAGTGGTTTTTACTGTACATTTTGACGGTATTCTGGTAATATATATGTGTTAGGGGTACATATTTTAAGTATTAAAAACAAGAAGGAGAGAAAAAGTTATGCAAAAAAAGGGTTTATTGGACAACAAAGGTTTTTCATTGGTAGAACTTATTATTGTTATTGCTATTATGGCAATATTAGTTGGTGTTATGGCGCCGAACTTGCTGCGTTATGTTGAGAAGACTAACGTATCAGCAGATGTACAATTGGCGGATTCCGTAAGGATGGCAATTCAGTATGGTATGTTGGATCCAAGTGTTATTAATGCAGGAGATGATTCGGTGGATACGTTTACTACTGCACATAAGGACAAGTCAGAACCATTGTCTACGGGTTTGGAAGGTGAATTATTAAAATCAGTATGTGAAACACTGGGATATGCAGATGATACAACTGCAAGTGGGTTAATAGACGAGTTGCGTGAGGAGTTAAGGTCTGCACATGAGGATGAAAGCACATTTAATGTAGAGATAACTGGTAGTAACAAGATAACGATTGAAATTACCGACACAGATGCAGATGGTAAGAAAGAAACAGAGGACGGTCCTAATATTATGGTACCTGCGGAATCAGCCGCTTCACCGGCACCTACGACTACTTAAGTAGATACCTATGGAACTAACAGTAATATACAGCATAATATTCATATTCGGTATCATCATCGGCAGCTTCCTAAACGTTTGCATTTACCGAATCCCCAACAAGAACGACATAGTTATCGAACGTTCCCACTGCATGAGCTGTGGGAACGTTTTGAAATGGTATGAACTTATACCGGTATTCAGTTTTCTGATCCAAAAAGGAAGATGCCGTCATTGCGGCAGCCGGATTTCCAGGCAGTATCCTCTTGTGGAAGTGGTAAACGGAATCCTGTATGTCGGAATTTTTATCGTATGTGGATTTACAATTGGCAGCATATTGTTTTGCATGTGTGCATCAATACTGCTTGTAATCAGTGTTATTGATTGGAGAACTTATGAGATACCGATGGGCTGCAATATTTTGGTCGGTGTGCTTGGGATTATCCATTTGTTTTTAGACCTGGCACATTGGTATCAGTATGTGATAGGTTTTTTTGTTGTGAGTGGTTTGTTTTTAATCATCTATTTGGTGACCCGGGGCAGAGGTATCGGCGGCGGTGATATCAAACTGATGGCAGCCGCTGGATTGCTGCTGGGGTGGCAGGAAGCTTTGTTAGCATTGGTAATAGGTGCTGTAGCAGGTTCGGTTATTCACCTTACTCTGATGAAAATAAAAAAGAAAGAAAATATTTTGGCATTTGGGCCATATTTATCTTTGGGAATATTCATTAGTATGCTTTTCGGTAATCGGATTATAGATTGGTATTTGCAGTTTTTTATATAAGATATAAATGAGGCAATGATGGCAGGAGGAAGAAATGGCACAGAAAAATATTGCTATTTATATAACGAGTGAAACAATCAGCATTTGTATAATAAAAAAATCGGGCGGCAATTTGATTGTTGAAAGGGTTTTTTCAGTAGAAACTCCTTCGGATAGTGTGGAAGACGGTCTGATTACAGAGATAGAGAGTGTAGCCGTAGCTATATCCGACGTATTGCGTCAGAATAAGATTAAAAGGGGTAAACTGATTTTTACAGTATATTCCAGGAAAATTGCAAATAAGGAAATAGAACTTCCTTTCATTAAGAACGCAAAAAAGATTGAAGAAATGATCGAAGCCAATGTGGAAGATTACTTTCCCATGAGCAATATGCAGGAGTATATAATCAGATATGCTATCCTGGATACCGTCGAAGCTGAAAAACGGAAATTTTATAAGTTATCAGTAGTTGCAGTACAAAAAGAACTGGTTAATTCTTATTATGAGCTGGCTAAAATGCTGAAGATGCCGGTGGAAACCATCGACTATCAGGGAAACAGCTTATATAACCTGCTGCTAAAACAGGTCAAGACAGGGATTGCACTTGTTTTACAGATGGACAAGGATGCTCTTTATGTGACCATTATGAATGGTCAAGCCCAGTTGTTCCGGCGTTCCATTCCGTTTGGCAGTGATTCATTAATTCAGGCTTTTGCGACAATGAAAGAACTGGAGGAAGAAGAAGCAGCTGGGATTATGCGTGATCCCCAATTGTTGGAAGAATACCTTTCGGAAGAAGAGTATACCGAAATAGTCACGGACATGTCTTCGGCTATTACCAGAGTAGTGGAGTTTTATACGGTTAAAAACCCTAGTATGGTCATTGAATACGCAAAAATGTACGGTGCGGGAACTGAGTTACAGGGTGTGGAGCTGGTTCTGGGAAAAGAACTGGGAGTAGAAATAGAAGCTGTTAAACATCTGAATGGTGTATCAATCAAAAAGAAAAATAAGTATGGATTAACATATAATGATTTGTCGGGATATTTGGCAAATATTGGTGCAATGATTCATTCTTTGGACATTAAGATAGAGGATGAAAGGAAGAAAAAAAGGGGGGGCGGCTATGGAATATTTTATATTCTGATTGCTGTTTCCGCACTAGCCCTCATTAGTTTTTCGGTATTTGTCTATATCCGTTCTGTAAAATTAAAGGAAGAAAAAGCGACACTAGAAACATGGGTGGATAAACTAAAACCGGCGGAGGATATCTATAATTCTTATGTCAACGTTCAGAATTATCTAGATACGGTAAAAACATTTGAAAATAATACCAAAAATGACAATGAAGCGCTTTATCAGTTGGTGCTTACATTGGAACAGATTATGCCGGAAACCGTGGGAATCATAAATCTTGACACGAAAAACGGTGAAATCAATATTAATGCCACTTCTTCGGGGAAAGAGCCCATTGCCAAGTTTGTCATTGCACTAAAAGAGGTTCCTTATATATCGAACGTGCGGGTAAAAGATATTCGAGATACTTATGATGATTTTGGAGGAGTAACATCTGTTTTTAATATGAGTTTCCGCATTCACTTGCTGGCGGAAGAGACAGAAAGCGTGGAAGGTGGGGAACAATAATGCCATTTAGTTTAAGTGAACGTGATAAAAAGTTATTACTGTTATTATTGATTGTTGCCATTATTTGTATTCCCTTTTTTTTGTATATTCAGCCTACTATGGAGAAAAACCAAAAGTTGGAAGCTGAAATCAGTGAACTGGGAAATTACAAAAGCCAGTTGGAACAGTTGGCTATGCAAGGAGCCTATTACCAAGAGGATTTAGGCAATATAATAAAAGAGAAAGAAGCAGTATTCGGAAGATTCCCTTCTGGGCTGCCACAGGAAGCCAGTATAATATTTATTTATACAACAGAGAGAGCCATCCCTATTCGCTTATATCAGGTTAGTTTTGGGGAAGACGTAGCGGCGCAGATTACTTCGGAAGAAGAAGAGAAGGCAATCAAGGTGGTGGAAGAGGCTACCGGAGATGCAACTCAGACAGAGGTTATTGACGAGGTGGTGGAGACTACTTCCTTAGGAGGAGGTCTCCAGGGAATTTCCACAGCTACACAATTTACCTATATGGCAGGTTATCAGGAATTTAAGGATTTTTTGAATTATATACAAAATTATCAGGACAGGATGGTTATTACAGAACTTAATGCCAATTATTTGGCCGAATCGGACACTGTCAGTGGCAGCTTCAAGTTGCTTCAGTATGCCATTGCCGGGCCGGAACGATTACCGGTAGAATATGTGGAGCCTACTATGTTACAAGGAACTACCAATATCTTTATGGAAGCTGCCGGAAACTTTGGTGAGGTAAAACAGGACGCAGAAGAAGCTGATTTTTTTCTGATGCTAAGCCAGCCCGATGCTAATGTAGATGCTAAGATAGTAGGAAAATCGGGAGATGCAGGACAAATTTCCTATTTGACCAATGATGATAATTCAGAACAGGAAATAAAGATTACCTTTGAGGGCAAAAGCGGAGACTATAAAGCGCATTACAGTATCGGTAAAAAATCTTATGATAAAGCTGGGGTTACTTTTGAAAAAGAAGGATCAATCAACCTGGAGATATTGAGTTCTCCGCGAGTGGGAGATAAGGATAAGGTGGCCGCAAAGATTAGTATTGTTAATGATACAGATATTACTGTTCATGTGAAGGTTGTGGATGATGACACAGAAAATCCGCGGGTAAACATCATGGGTAAAACAGGAGCCATCCTTATGAAGTAAAGGAAGCGGAAATGGTAACGAAAAGAGCAAATAGAAATGAAGGATTAGGCAAAAATCAGGGCTTCAGTTTAGTGGAAGTTCTGGTTTGTATTGCGATTTTAGCAATTTTCTGTATTCCGCTTTTTTCCGGATTCCGTTCAACGGCTTTAATGAATAATAAAGCCCATCATATTCAAGGAGCAACAGCTTATGCCCAGAAAACCATGGAAGCCATTAAGAGTATGCAGATTGATGTAGATAATCTGGGTGCTTTGGAAACGCAGCTTGCGGAATTATTGGAAGACAGTGAAGGGAAAGATGTAACTGTCTGGGACGATTTAGATACTGATTTAAGAAATGAATTTGATTCAAATCATGCATCCTATGCGGGAGATGAGAAATATGACAGCCTGTTTAAGATTGTTTATTATCAGCAGGAAGAAATTAATATTGGTGGCAGAAAATATGATATGAATGTATCGCTGAATCCTATTCCTTACAGTAATGTTAAGGCAGATACTGCAGAAGAATTAACCCAAGCAGATGATGCAAATGTGTATGCCTTGACCCGGATAGATGATGTGGATGGAATGAAATATCCTGTGATAGCCGGTGAGATAGAACGGTACGAAGCCGGTTCGGCAATTCTAAACACGATGATGGAAAAAGCTGAAGCGATAGATAAGCAAGGGGTGTTTGAAGAAGGTCTTCTTACAATATACCAGAATTTAACCAAGGAGATTATCGTTACCATCAATCCCAGCGGAACAGGGGTGGGTATGGACGGACGAAATTATGACATGATCCAAGTGGTTTGTGAAGTGGATTATCAGGTCGATTATAAGGGTTGTAAGCTGGATCAAAGCTACAATGTATATACAGGAAACTTTGTTCTTGCTTGTGGTGAAGTTTGTGCAACTTCGACACCGCAGAACCACAAGAAATTTTCCGAATGGGAGCAGGGGGGGGAGGTATACATATTTGCCAAAGCTTATAAAGATCAGAGTGTGGATTATTTAGGAGCACATATTAAGAGTAATGGAATATCTATTCGAAATAATTATGCTGGAAGGCATCCTCTGGATATATATCTGGTAAGGGGACAATATGCCGACGGAGGAGACAATTTTCACTTTGTAAATGTTAATGGAACGCCATATTATTCGGGGATATCGTTAGCAGACAATCTTACCGGTGAAGTAAGCTATGGAACCACTACTAATTTTCATACAAATATAAAGGGGATGTTAACGGGGATTTCTCTATCGTCCACCGATAAAGCGCAGACCATTGGAAAAGAAGAACCAAGACTTAGAAATTATGAGGTAACCGTTACACTAACAGAGAAGGATAGTAATAAAGTGGCAGCACATATCGTATCGACCAAGAAGGTGAAGTGAAATGAGAAAAGATAAGCATATCGGTAATAATGGCTCGACATTTATTACAGTGGTGGTGGCAGTAGCCTTCATGGCTGTTTTAGCGGCAATTATTATTGCGGTCAGTTCGGCCAATTTGCAGATGAAGCAAATTGAATATGCGGCAAAAAAGAATTTTTATACCGATGAGCAAATTTTAGATGATATTTACCATGGGATTGGTAAGGTTTCTGCCGAGTATCTGGCTAGATCTTATACCGAAGTATTGGGCAAGGTACCTCAAGCCGGTGAAACGACGGCAGTTTATGATACACAAGAGAAAGCCTTTCAGGCTTTTTCCAACAGCTTTGTGGAGCGTTTGAAGGATAAATACGGGTATGGCGATGAGACGCAAGATACTCTGGAGCTTTTGCAATCTTATATTACCGTAGAGGATCCGGCAAAGGTTGTGAATCCCGCCAACTCCTCCATAGAGGTTTCTTCTTATCGGTGTACAGAGGTGCTGCCGGTGTCTGCTACGGACAGTACTCACTTTCAATATGCATTCAGGGATGTAGTAGTGAAATATAGAGCGACCGATTCTAAGGGAGCAGAAACAGGATTTGAATCGGCGATTACCACAGATATTATAATAGAAGTTCCCTATATTAACTTTTTTCAAGACTCCAGTCGTATTTTAGATTATGCTTTGATTGGTAATCAAGGAATTTATATTGACGGCGGCGATGGCAATCAGAGTATCAGAACAATATCCGGAAGCGTGTACGCTGGCATTAGTGAAGCTTCATGGAATGTAGACAGATATCGTGATGAGGGCATTTATGGCGGTTTGAATTTGTACAATGTGAAGGCAGCATTTACCAGTAATTATCTGATTTCTAAAGGAGATATCAATATCCGAAAATCAGAGATCTCGATTGGAAGTCCCGCCACCAAGGCAGATACCCAAGTGTGGACAGAGTCCATTAGGACAGTAGAAAATAGGGATCGCTCTGAGGTAATTGAACAATCTTTTCTCGCAGTGAATGGAGATTTATATGTAGCAAATGACCTGGAACTGAATGCAAGAAAAAGTGTCGTGACTTTAAGCGGTAATTATTATGGGTACAACAATGGCCGTTATGCAACATGGGAGAAAAGTGGAGAACGAGCGAAAAATTATGAACATAAGGAACATACCCAGAGTAGTGCTATTATTATTAACGGCAATGATTCCAAATTGGATATGAGTAGACTGAAAACACTAATAATATCCGGAGTGGCTTATGTGGATATGGCCTCCAAAGCTTACAGTACCACACCACTACCATTGCCTTCCCCCATTACCATTGAGGAATATGCCACGGGAGAATCCCTTGCTTTAAAAGTGAACCAATATATTTATCTGGCACCTTCTTCCCGATTAACAACTACCAATCCGGTAAAATCCAGTGAAGCACCGAAGCTTGAAGATGTATGGGTATATGGTACGGGTGATGAATGGTTTGGTTTTCTGGGCTTTGTGAATCCGGAAAAGCCGGTGATTCCTAAGAATGTGGTAAACAACACCACAAAAGAAGCTTACACATATTATTACTTGAATTTTGAAGACGGAATGAAGAAGGAGTATGCTAATTTAGTGCTGAATATGCAAGATCCTGCAAGTAACAATGGTATGAAGGTTGATATATTGGGGAACGAAGGTAAAGATAGTCAGATAGAAGAAATCTGGGAATTAAAAGAAGCTTTGAAAGACAGGGTGAAAAATTCAGGGGTAGATGTGGTAACTGTAACAGAAGGGACTAAGGCCCAAATATATTCCCAGGGTGCCATGTCGATCGTTTCGGGAGAAGATATAGATCCCATAGTCCCCATAGATCAACAGATATCGTTGGATAAGGCAAACGCTATGGTGGGTAATATGCATACCCATTATATCCAGCTTTATGATAAATTGAACCCTCAGGAAAGCCTTTCTATGGCAACACCTGTCGGTCCAGATAATCCGGAAGCCCTTTCGGCCAATTATCCTATGGCAGAATTTGTTGATATAGACCTGTTAGGGGCGATTGCCAGTAACCTTGGAGAACCCTATTCTTACCGTGACAGTCATTATTTATCTATTGTTTCGTCTAGTGATGTTGAGATAAATTCAAATTTTAATGGAATTATTATTTCTACAGGCGATGTTATCATAGATGGAGCAGAAGTTAACGGCCTTGTTATTGCTGGTGGGAAAATTCTTATTAAGGGAAGTGGTAAGATTGAAGCAAATCGCTCGATAGTACAGGCGATTTTGGATGAAGAAATGCGGGAAGAATCAAAACAGAAAGACGGAACGGCACCTAACCCTGATTATGTCATTACATATTTAAAAGAAATTAAGGTGGAGCAGACTGGTTCGGATAATTCTCATCGAATCAGCGGAACGGATTATACTGAGTATATGAGTTATGAAAATTGGAGAAAAGGTGAAGGCAATTAATAATACTAACAAAAATGCGGGAATTACATTGGTGGAAATATTGGTTGTGGTGTGTATTTTAAGCATTGCAGTAGGGTTATCCTCCATCAGTATCTCGCTGATATACAGCCGGGATACTGAAAGATGTGCTAAAGAAATCAATGCGGCCTTAGAAAATGTGCGGATGAATTCCATGTCGATGAAAGGAACATTCAGTCTGGATATTGACCGAAGAAATAACCAGATTATCAAGAATACACCCGGTGAAAGGGATGTGGAACAACTGGCAGATCGGGTCGCTATCACATTTGAGAGCGAAAGTGTAGATTTTACTGGCATCGAAACATTAAGGATTGTGTTTGACAAATCCACCGGAAAGGTAATTGGTTATCAGACTGCGGATGGTAGGGATTTTGAAACTGAAAAAATAAAACTTTTGAGAATTCGGTGTGCTAATGAAAGCGGAAAAAAAGTAGCTACCGTAGTACTGGTAAAGAATACCGGAAAGCATTATGTGGAGTATGGAAGCTGAGAGTGAATCATTATGAAAAAAAAAGATAACAAAGGGTTTTCATTGGTAGAGTTATTGGTGGCCATTGCTGTCAGTTCCATTGTAATTAGTGGCTTATCCTATATTATTTTTACTACCTTAAAACTATATAACAACAATAATGCTAATGCAGAGATCCAGAATGAATCACAGACAGTATTGAATTTGGTTACAGACAGTATTATGGAGGCGCAGGGGATATGCATGAAACTGCCGAAATCAGGAGAAGATACCGATTGTATTTTGCTTGGGGATTTGGTGGTTGTAGAGGATATCAGTCATTCCGGCCAATATGCAGTTCTTTATTATGGAGCGGCGATTGTATTTATGAAGGCAGAGGAAGATGATGGTTCAGGGGAAGTAGTCCCGGTAAGAGAAATGTACCTGGTAGATGTACAGGATTTGGGGTTTGATTTGTTGGTGGATGAGGATTCGGAATATGATCAATACTGCCAATTGATTGATAATTGTGATAGTGAGGAAGATGCGGCAGCCCAAAGCCTGGAGAAGGTCAAGGAGGAGGTTTATGAGATGAGTGCAGAAGAAAAACTTCCTTGGTTGATGGGGAGATTTGTGACCGGATGTATAATAACACCTTCTGAGGGAATGGATGCATTGCCGATGGCAACTGTGCTACATGTAAATGCTGATCCTGAAGATAAATATTATTTTGTTGAGCCTTATACATTGCATATCAGATTGCAATTTGAATACAGGCAGGAGAACAGCCGCGCAGTAACCAGAGTGATAGAAGATGATATCGCAGTCCGCAGCAGGCTGAAAGAGATTTATGTGGAAGATGAAACTAGGGGGATGATGAAATATAGCCGTCGGTAAGCGAATAGAAGGGAGCAAACACCATGCGTAATAAAATTACAAAACTTATTATATTATGCAGTATGTTGGCAGCTTTAGCGGCAGCATTTTTTCTGGTGAGTCAGGTCGGTGAAAAAACGAAAGATACTATGGAAAATGCAGTTGTTGCCCAAATGGAGTTTGACAAAATAGAAGCAGGAATGGTATTAAATGAAGAGAACGCGGCACGTACCTTTCTCAATCAACCACCCGCAGTTCCGGCAGCCGGAGATAATCGTCAGGTATTTCGTATT
Source organism: Lachnospiraceae bacterium (assembly GCA_031555615.1). Taxonomy (GTDB): domain Bacteria; phylum Bacillota; class Clostridia; order Lachnospirales; family Lachnospiraceae; genus UBA935. The sequence continues at coordinate 63,146 of JAVBUF010000016.1, forward strand.
ATTGAAGCAATTCCTCATGATGCATGTTCTATTTTCCCTTACTTGGTGGAGTGGGGAACCCGTGAAGAGTATGATAAACATGTTCCCATCGGTTATGAAGGGTTGATGGCAGTTGCATCCGGCAATTATTTAATGATGTTCTCTGATGCAACTACACCGGCTTCAGATAGCGGTTATTATACCAAAAGTTCCGAGGCGGTGAAACGTACATATTTGGACGATTACACTGTCCCCCTGGGGGCAAAGACAGATTTCGGAACGTGGTATTGTAAGACCCAGACTGGTGACAGCGGTCTTTTTATGGCTAATGGATATTTTGAATTTGTAGGAGATGGAAAAGGATTATATTATCTCGCCAAAACATATGCGGTTGGATATGATGTAAACAATCAGTCTGTGGACACTGGAATCAACCATGAAATTCAACCTATTCCCAGAAAAGCATCGGAAGGAGCTAAAGGGGAATTGTATGTTGATGCTCCGGCTTATTATTGGGCGAAGGATCATGGCAATGTTAATGCTTCAAAACCCAAATATAACGGGGGTGAGGTTATCAGCCAGACCGGTTATAATTATGATTTATCTTTTACGGCATCTTCGTCAGGTGCTTATCGTGCGGACACCAACAAGATCAAAAAAAAGAATAGTGGTGGAACGGCCTTAGATTATGTGTTGGTTTTGGATGGCAATGAAGATAAGATTAACAACTGGATAGGGGGTTTTTCTTTTTTGAAAGGAGGAAATTATGCCGTTAAAAAGGTAGAAAGCCATGTATCTGGTAAATATGTCAGAATTTCAGACAGTAAAACTTCGGATCATTGCGCCGATAGCAGTTTGGATATTGGGTATTTTCGATTGTATCAGCCGGTGGATGGAAATTGTGTCAGATACAATGTGACTTTTGAAAAGACAGCATGGTCATCCGGCTATTATTGTGCGGAGGAACCTGATTCCTGGCCGGATACAGGATATTACTTTGAATATGTAGACGAGAGTAAAGGTATTTATGATATTCCCTTTATATATACAGTTGGTTCTCAGAATAACGGAGCATTATATGATTTTGCTTTGATAGAAGTAACCAATAACGCCGGTCGTTATGCATTGACATCCACCATCAAAAGCACCCAAAATACCCCGGTGTATACGGAGGGGGCCGAAAAAAAATATTCTAAGGATTATGCAAGAGTTATTACTTATTTTGATTTTACGGATGGAATAAATTGGACGGGTCTTGATGATAAATATAATAGCGGCATTGGTGTGTCATTGGGCGGTGGTGATTCTGGGGCAAACAGCGAACGAGGGGGATGGGTATTCAAGCCGGTTACCAATGCGGCGGAGATGAAAGTGACATTTTTGAGTAGTTTTCACAAAAATAATTTAAATCAAAATAGTAATCTGGGTGTAGAGATAGGTACGAAGGTTTGGGTTACAAATCAAAAATTGCGTTACCGTTATTATTGTCGGGACGGCTTTATCAATAATGAATGGTTTAAACTGCTTTGCTATGCGAATAATCCGAATAGTCCGAAAGATGAGGAAAAGCCATATACAGAAATAATAAATGGTGTAGGATATGATTTCAGTAAATCGGCAGTCTGGAATTTGAATACGGAAGCTACAAAAACAATATTAAATGGTTTTAATCAAAATTATCGTATTGAAATTATTCAGAAATCGTTAGAAAATTTGACACCGGAAGATGTTAAGAGCGCAGATTTATTGTACTTGTCCAGAACCGAAGCGATTAACGGAATAACAACCCATTGGGATAAAATAAGCGAACAACGAAAAAAATATGGAGAAGATCCATTAATGCCTTTATCAGATCGGGCTGAAGGAAAGTTTAATCTTACAGCCAGCCAGGATATAAGTGCGGAAGTGCTCTTTACTATTTATGATGAATGCATCTATAATAGACGGGTTGCGCTGATAATGGATCATAATTTGGGGATATTTGGGGCAGACATTTATAACAGGAATAAGGTAACAAGAAACAGCTCTAAGTTGTATTTTATGATGGAGATGTTTGACGATGCGAAGCTTTTCAGTTCTTTTATGCCAACCCAATATCCAGATGATGCCGTTGATGAATTTACAAGAATCAATAGTGATGGAACGCTGACCATATGCCCGGATTCACAGCATAGAGCAGGGTATGACTACCTCTATAATTTAGAATTTATCGATGATAATGCAGAGGATGGTGTAAATGCTTGGAATGAGTTACATTTTTCTAAAGTAACGAGTGTTTCACCATGGGTAGTGTGGCCGGGAACAAATTATTTGGGTTTCGGCAGGGATAAATATAAAGAGGGTGAAACAAAGTTGTCGATGGGAGATTATATTGTTAGTGCTTTTAGGAATGCAGCCAAAGAAAATCGTATATGGAAAATCTTAAAAAGTCGAGATATTAAAGATTATCAGTTGGCGGTAGAAATCACCAATGGTGAGATATTGGCAGAGGCGCTTCAGGAATCTCCCCAAAGATGGGTGATTTATGCAGATGAATTTGATCCTGCATCCTTTGAGATTAAATGCAAAGTGTCCGTAATAGGTCCTAAAAGTACGGTTGAGTTAAATAATATTACCTTTACTTTTGAGGATGGTACTCCGTTGAGCAATAATGTGATTCAATATCCGGAATGGGATCCAGAAGAAGATCACATGAAAAATGTACGTCAGGGTTTTGAACAAGGAGAGCTGGATGAAAAGGGTGTTCGCCCTCTCAATCCATCGATAACCATGAAAAAGGTGATTGTAACTGCGACTGATATGAATAATGTCGTTGGCGAAGCCGAAGTATGGGTGGTAGTAAGGGAAGGCTTTGATTTAAATTGATTTTCAAATAATTTTTCAAACATATTGACATCCCCCACATCCAGTGGTAAACTACAAACAATTAAATAACATCTACAAAACCGTTGAAGTGGAGATAAAAACATATCGTGCCCTTACAGAGAGCCGTAGCAGCTGAGAACCGGCAGAACGCAGTTTGTTAAATGGACCACTGAGGGCGCAGTCAAAGGCAAGTCCGAGTATTCTGCGACGTAAGGCATACGTTAGTTGCCGGAAATATGTTGGTATTTCGCTAAGAGTGGGATAAAACTATCCCAAAGCAAGGTGGCACCGCGGAAGATTTTTATC
>JAVBUF010000021.1:0-38535 GCA_031555615.1 Lachnospiraceae bacterium
TTTATTTCCCGATATCGTAAGGAGGTAACAGGCTCACTGAATGATGAGGTATTGCGTAATCTGTTTGAGCGTCTTACCTATCTGCGTAATCTGGAAGAAAAGAAAGAACAGGTTTTGGGAAGTATTGCCGAACAGGGCAAGTTAACCGATGAACTGAAGGAAAGGATTCTGGCCGCCGAAACTCTTGTGGTAGTAGAGGATTTGTACCGTCCATATCGCCCGAAAAGAAAGACCAGGGCCAGTGTTGCCAAGGAAAAAGGACTGGACGGACTGGCTGAATATATTTTGGCGCAGAACGCCCAGGCGTCTATCGAAGAAGAGGCAGCAAAATATATAAATGAAGAAAAAGAAGTAAAAACGGCGGCAGAGGCCATACAGGGAGCCAAAGATATTATTGCCGAGAGTATTTCCGATGAAGCCGATTACCGGATCTATATTCGTGAGACCACCATGGAAGAGGGAACCATTACCAGTACAGCCAAGGACGAAAAGGTGCAGAGTGTATACGAAATGTACTACACCTATGAAGAACCATTGAAAAAAGTGGCCGGGCATCGTACCCTTGCTTTGAACCGTGGTGAGGCAGAGAAGATTTTGACGGTGAAGATCGTAGCACCGGTGGAACGTATTTTACAGTATCTGGCAAAAAAGGTGATTACCTCGGACAACCTGTATACTACCCCGATTTTAACGGCGGTTATTGCCGATAGTTATGAACGCCTGATTGCCCCGGCGATCGAACGGGAAATTCGTAACGATCTGACCGAAAAGGCAGAAGATGGCGCCATCAGTGTATTTGGAAAAAATCTGGAGCAGCTTTTGATGCAGCCTCCTATCACCGGAAAAGTAGTTTTGGGCTGGGACCCGGCCTTCCGTACCGGATGTAAGCTGGCGGTGGTAGACCCCACAGGGAAGGTGTTGGATACGAAGGTAATCTATCCTACAGCTCCCCAGAATAAAGTGGCGGAGGCTAAGGCGGAAGTTACCAAAATGATAAAAAAATATGGCATTTCCTTAATCAGTGTGGGAAATGGAACGGCTTCCAGGGAGTCGGAACAGATTATTGTGGACTTAATCAAAGAGTTGAACATGCCCATTCAATATGTCATTGTCAACGAGGCGGGAGCTTCGGTATATTCGGCCAGTAAACTGGCTACCGAGGAATTCCCTAATTTTGATGTAGGCCAGCGAAGTGCGGCATCGATTGCCAGAAGATTGCAGGATCCTTTGGCCGAGCTGGTAAAGATCGATCCCAAATCCATCGGGGTAGGCCAGTATCAGCATGATATGAATCAGAAAAAATTAAGTGATGCTTTAGGCGGGGTGGTAGAAGGCAGTGTAAATAAGGTTGGTGTTGACCTGAATACCGCCTCGGCCTCGCTGCTGGAATATATCTCCGGCATTACCAAGGTGATTGCCCGCAATATCGTGGAATATCGCGAAACCAACGGACGTTTCACGGATCGGAAGCAATTATTAAAGGTGGCCAAACTGGGACCCAAGGCTTATGAGCAATGTGCCGGTTTCATGCGCATTCAGGATGGAAAAAATCCGCTGGATGCAACCAGTGTTCATCCGGAGTCTTATGAAGCCGCCATGAAGATTCTGGATAAAATGGGGCTGACCCTGGAGAATGTTAAGGAAGCCCAAAAGAAAGCCGCATCTGCTAAAGGGAAGACAGTAAAAGCGGAAGCACCTAAGCAGGAGAAGAAGCCAAAGCAGCAGCAGGTGGTGATTCACAATACCAACACGGCAATGGGAAAAGCACTTGCTGCCGCCATGGGCGGTACCAGCATGGCGGTGGAGAATACGCCTGACAAGGGAAGTGAAAAAGCGTCGGGCAAAGCAGCAGGAGCCGCAGGTGACAACAGTGTCAGTACATTGGAAAAGAAGATCACCAATAAAAAGAAACTGGCGGAAGAGCTGGGTATTGGTGAAATTACCTTAGTGGATATTTTAAAAGAGCTGGAGAAACCGGCAAGAGATCCCAGAGAGGATATGCCGGCTCCTATCCTTCGGAGCGATGTATTGGATATGAAGGATTTGAAGCCGGGAATGATCTTAAAGGGAACGGTCCGCAATGTTATCGATTTTGGTGTTTTTGTGGATATCGGAGTTCATCAGGACGGACTGGTGCATATCTCCCAGATTACCGACCGCTACATCAAGCATCCGTTGGAGGCCGTCAGTGTAGGCGATATTGTGGATGTACAGGTTTTGGGTGTGGAGGAAGCCAAGAAGCGGATCAGTCTCACGATGAAGATAGGGAAGACAAAATAAAAAGGATATAAAAGAACGGAAATGCCATCTCAATAATCGAAGGTCATTTCCGTTCTTTTCTGTTCCAAAAACAAACCAGATGCTGTCGGTTTTGAGATTAAAACTATACTCTTAAATCCCTTCTTTTATAAAATGTATATGTCATTTTTAACAGTGCTGCGATTATCATAAGCGATAAAATAGTGTAAACCGGGCTGAATCCGCCTTGCAAAAGAAGCTGTTCTGCCTCATAATACTTAATCGGGGTAAAATATTTCAACCCGTCCAATTGGCTGCTCATGTCAATTATTTTGGCCAGCATCAAGGCAAACAGTAAAACAACTATTGCTGCCGATGAGGCGGTTTTGGGATTTTTACTGATAGCCGCTATTCCCGTACCCACCAGGATAAATATAATCTGAAGGACAAACATACCGGCCATAAGTGTCAGAATTTCTCCGGCAAGCATATCCGCATTATTGAAATAACCCACCATTATCATAGAAGTTACTGCTGTGACAATATTCAATATCAAACTATTAGCCAATCCAGCTAATAGTTTTTCGGTGATAATCTGAGTTCTTGTTACCGGCTTTGCCACTAAGAACTCTGTGGTCTTATCCCGTTCTTCTTTAGAAATAATGCCTGCCCCTGTCATCGCAGCATGGATGGCTGCGGCAACGGCAAGATAGTAATAACATAATCCGTAATATCCGGCGGCAGTTGATAAATCAAAAGAACCGCGGATACCAAGGAGAACCCCCACCGCCGTGGGCAGCTGGTTGACAAGCTCATTCAGAGACTGATTTGAGCTGTATTCCGTCCCAAATTTCCACATACTGGCGGCAACAAGGTAGAACACAGCGATGCACCAGATTATAAGTGATTTTCGATGTGCTTTCATTTCTCTCATAAATATATTCATAAAGTAAACCTCCCTTAATTTTTCAAATGGCCGTCAATTCATGCGGCATGAACATCTTTTTTTATATAAACAGCATAACCGGCGGCAAGGCTGACGACGATCAGAAGGATGGTAAGCAGGACAAAAGCTGTCTCATAGGCCGCGTTTTTGATAATATACACGCTGCTGAAATATTTAAGTGGAATCAGGTATCTTACGGCGTTTTCACCTATTACCGGTTTAAATATGCTAAATACAATTTCACTTAACAGCAAAGCGCCGATGGCAATTGCTGTGGCTGACTTTATGTGGGGAAATACAGCCGCAATTAAAATACCAAAGGACATAAATATCAGTTGGACAAAAAGCAATGTAAAGCAAACCATAAACAACACTTTACCATTTATGATTTCTGAAGAAATGGTTGAAGCCATAATGCCGGAAACAATAAAACTGATAAAAGTCGTTATCACCAGGGAAGCGCCTGCAGCACTAAGCTTTGCAGTCATTATTTCTTTTCGCGTAACCGGCTTTGAAAAAAGAAAGTCTGCCGTTTTTCCGCTCACCTCTTTAAACACCATGGACGCACCCAGGATAACAGCCTGGATCATCCCGACTTCCAGCACGCCGTTAAATACAAAAGAATAAAAACCTAAATAGCTTGATAAACTGTCCGGAGAAAGTCCGATCAGGCTACGAACCGCCTCGGGATAGCTTTCCAGCGCATTGGTGATTACACCAGCATTATCTGAAAAGGCTGGATAAAATAATGAAATAAGAATGATCCACGCTGATATGGCACCGCTCCATAGTATTGTAAATTTACGGTTTTGTTTCATTTCATGAAAAAACATATTCATTATTTCCGATCCTCCTTTCCGTAATAATGCATGAAGATTTCTTCAAGACTTGGTTCTTCAATCAAAAGATTCGAAAGCTTCGATGCTGTCAACCTGGGCAGAATCAGGTTGATATCGCCCCGGTAGAGGAAACTGAAGTTATTGCCCTGTGTTTCCATGTTGGTTACACCATCCATCAGGAAATGATTTTTATCGGCCTTTGAGGTTGTTTCCAGTTTGATTCTTTTATAACTGTTTTCTCTCAAGGCGCTGATTTTTTCAAGGCTGATAATTCGTCCTTCCTTAATAATTGCAACACGGTCGCACATTCTCTGAACCTCACTCAGAATATGGGAGGAGAATAAAATCGTCACTCCTCTTTTATTTTCCTCGGCAAGCAAATCAAAGAACTTCTGCTGCATTAGAGGGTCTAGTCCGCCTGTGGGTTCATCAAGTATGACAAGTCTTGGCTGGTGCAGCAGACCTTGTACGATTCCCACTTTCTTACGGTTTCCGTAAGATAAATCATCAATTTTTTTGTTCAGGTCCAAGTCCATGATTTCAGCCAGCTCTTTGATTCTTTTGCTGCAATCCTTTTTGTAAAAGCTGGCTGAATATTTCAAAAGGTCGATTACTTTCATTTTGTCATAATAAAATACTTCCGAAGGTAAATAACCAATTTCCTTTTTTACTTCAGCACCGAATTTTATACAGTCTTTCCCAAAAATATCCGCGCTCCCGCTGGTGGGATAGATCAGTGACAATAACGTCCTGATGGTGGTCGATTTGCCGGCACCGTTAGGGCCGATAAAGCCGAATATTTCGCCTTCTTCCACAGTAAAACTGATGTCCTCAATTCCCCGGGCAGTACCATACCTTTTGGTCAAATTTTTAATTTCAATTACATTCATTATAAGCCTCTCCTTTTAAAATATTTATTTTAATTTGAAATAATACTAACTAACCGGTTGGTCAGTAAAGGGGTAAAAAATTTTACCTTTAGAACCGATATTGATTCCCAAAGGTAGATTTATAGCTTTTTATAAATGCCTCTTTAAATTCCTCATCTGACATATGATAATGTTCTTTCCACTCATCAAAGTAGACAGCAAAGCTAAGCACCGGCATCAACCCGGTAAAAAACCTATTTACCAGTGCGTCATTATCAATTTGCAGTTTTACCCCCTTTTGTTCGATAACATTGGATATACTGTCCCCTTCTTTTTCAGTCAATAAATCCGTGGCTCTGAATATAAGGGAACTGCGTTCACCTTTTTTTAAGGACTCGGCAACCAATATGCGGATGATATTTTTTCTTTCTAAATAAAAATCCAGCGATTTACGGATGGCCGCATCCAGGTAAAGCTCCATCTGATCTTTTGCGGATGAGAACTTAAGCTTGTCGTGATCCGGAACCAGACTGCCCGCTTCCATCATATTAAATTTTTCTTCAGTCAGACCCTTCAGTGCCTCTTGCTTCATGTCATGGATTAACTTGTCAAACAGACACTGCAAAATTTCCTCCTTATTTTTAAAATAATAGAAGATCAATGCTTTGTTAACACCGGCTTTTTCAGCAACTTCTCTGACGGAGGTACCATCAAAACCTTGCGTTGAAAAAAGCTCCTCAGCGGACTTCAATATTTTATCACGGCTTTCTTTTGCCTGCTCTGACAGATTGTTCAAAATGCTTCCTCCTTACTGACCGACCGGTTAATTAGTATTTTATTACTAAAGTTACTTTCTGTCAATACCTGAAAACACGTAACAATTCAGACGCGTCTTAACTATTAAAAAACATTACATTTGTCATGTACCGATTGCCAAATGTAATGTTTTTTTAATGACATTGTACAGGTGTGTGAGGTGTATTTAAAAGCTATAATTCAGTTATCAAAGCAAGGAGGTATGTTATGGAACATTCTTTAGTCCTTCAAATGCAAGGTATTTCAAAAATATTTCCGGGAGTTCGTGCCCTTGACGATGTTACCTTGGAGGTACGCAGGGGTGACATTCACGCAATATGCGGTGAAAATGGCGCCGGTAAATCAACGCTGATGAAAGTTCTGTCAGGGGTTCATCCGTACGGTTCCTATAAAGGTCAGATCATCTACATGGGCAATGAAATGACTTTTAAAAATATTAAAGAATCTGAGAATGCCGGTATCGTAATTATTCATCAGGAACTGACCATGATTCCGGAATTGTCAATCACTGAAAACATCTTTTTGGGAAACGAAGTGATGAAACGCGGTCTGATTGACTGGGATGCAGCCCGTCACCTTACGGTAGAGCTGCTGGAACGAGTGGGACTGCCAATTAACCCCAACACATTAATAAAGCATTTAGGGGTGGGGCAGCAGCAATTAGTAGAAATAGCAAAAGCGTTATCCAAAAATGTAAAGCTGCTTATTCTGGATGAGCCCACATCGGCGCTTAATGAAGCAGATTCCGCTAACTTGCTTAATCTCATGCGTGATTTAAAAACAAGAGACATTACCTGCATTATGATTTCTCATAAGCTGAATGAAATAGCCGCCGTATCAGATGCGGTAACAGTAATTCGAGATGGCCGTACCGTAGATACCTATTCGGTAGAAGCAGGATGTGTAGATGAGAATCGGATTATTCGCTCTATGGTAGGGCGCTCCATTGAAAACCGTTATCCGGAGCATCAATCGAATCCTGGCGAAGTTATTTTTGAGGTATCCGATTGGTGTGTGGAAGACCCTGATGTTTCCGGCCGTCTGGTATGCAAGAACTCGAACTTCTATGTCAAAGCAGGAGAAATCGTCGGTTTCGCCGGATTAATGGGGGCCGGAAGAACTGAACTTATGCGATCGATATTTGGCCGCAATTATGGGATTTATGTTGGCGGAACGTTAAAGATCCGGGGAAGAGCGGTAAAAGTAACATCAGTTGCTTCGGCTATTAAACAGGGAATCGCGTATGTTCCGGAGGATCGTAAGACATTAGGGCTTAACCTGATTGATAATATCCGAATGACAGTTGTGTCGGCAAACTTGCAGGCGATTACAAGAAGAGGCTTGCTTGATGCGGATATGGAACTTGAGGCGGCGGAAAAATATCATCATTCATTACAAATTAAAACCGGCAGTGTTGATGCAGGTGTCAGCACATTGTCGGGGGGAAACCAGCAAAAGGTGGTGCTGAGCAAGTGGATGTTTACGGAACCGGAAATTCTGATTCTGGATGAACCCACACGGGGCATTGATGTTGGTGCCAAATATGAGATATATAAGCTTATTCATGAGCTTGCCGATCAGGGAAAAGCAGTTATCATAGTATCTTCGGAACTACCGGAGGTGCTGGGAATGGCAGACCGGATATACACAATCTTCGAAGGTCGTATAACAGGCGAATTAAATCGCCATGAAGCCGATCAGGAAAAACTGATGAGAATGATGACAGATACAGCAGCGGAATCGGAAACAGGAAAGGAAGGTAAGGTTTATGAAATATATTAAGCAAGTATTAGGCGGTGAATTTCGCCAGTTTACGATGGTGATTGCGCTGGTGGCGCTCATTGTGATCTTTAACATCGCTTCCGGCGGAAGAATGGTTACTTCTTCCAACTTTCAAAACTTGTTGTCAGGCAACGCTTATGTACTGGTACTGGCAATCGGAATGCTGATGGTAATTGTGATCGGGCAGATTGATCTGTCAGTTGGGTCGGTTGCGGGATTTTCGGGCATGATTATGGCTTTGGTGGCAAGGGATCTGCACTTTCCGTGGTGGCTTGCAGTGCTTGTCAGTCTTTCCATCGGAGTTATAGCAGGAGCCTGGCAGGGATTTTGGGTATCCAAACTGGGTATTCCGGGATTTATTACGACATTAGGCGGAATGATGATTTTTCGCGGCGGGGTCATATGGGTATCAAAATCTATCTCGGTGCCGGCACCGTCTGAACTGACATGGTTTGGTGCGGGATACCTGCCGGAGTGGGGACCTGGCTTTACTGGAATGAACAATTCAACGCTGCTGCTGGGCATCATCGCAATGATCGTTTTTGCCTGGTCACAGATACGCCGGCATAAAAGAGCGGTCAACCTGACCGGCATAAAAGAGGCTTTTTGGCCGGTTCTCGTTCGCATTATTCTGGTTGGTGTGATAATTGGTTATCTTACCTGGCTGTTTGGTTCAGGCCGTCCCGGTACCTCGTTTCCGGTTCCAGGATTGATACTGGTTGTGCTGGTCATCATTTACCACACAATTACACAGCGCACCAGATTTGGCCGTCATATCTATGCGGTTGGCGGAAATAAAAGTGCAGCGGCTCTTTCGGGAGTAAATGTACAGAAAACATATTTTCTCACCATGCTCAATATGTCTTTTCTTGCAGCGTTGGCCGGAATCATGTTTGTCGGCAGATCAACAGCAGCCGGTCCCTCGGATGGTATCGGTTGGGAAATGGATGCGATTGCCTCGGTATTTATCGGCGGCGCAGCGGTTTCGGGTGGTATTGGTACTGTCTTTGCCACAATGGTTGGCGGGTTGGTTATGGCGGTCTTAAACTCGGGTCTGATGCTGATGGGTGTTGGTGCGGACCGTACCCAGGTCATTAAAGGTCTGGTACTGCTGGCTGCGGTTGCTTTTGATGTTTATAACAAGCAGCATGGCCGCCATTCCATCATAGGAACCTTGCTTTCTGGTATGGGAAGCAAACAAAAAGAAGGAAATCCTTCCGGCAGTAATGCGAAGTAAACTGTACGGTTAGGCCTTATATAGTCTATGGACTTTAAAAACAGGAGGATTAATATGAAAACAAGAAAAGTATTATCGTTACTTACTGCGGCAACATTGTTTGCAGCAGCATTGACAGGCTGCGGCAGCGGGCGGGGAACAGCAGAGCCGGCAGCAGAAGCAGCAGTAACCCAGACGGCGCCGGCAAACGAAACAGCTGAGGCTGCAGCACCGGTAGAAGAAGCAGCAATTGCAGGCTTTGAAGCAGGTGCAACAATAGGCGTGTCTTTGCCATGGCTGGGCACTCAGAATTGGAAAGAAGCAAGTGAAATGTTTGAAACAGAACTTAAGGCAGCAGGATTTAATCCCATTATCCAGGCAGCTGATAATAAAGTTCCGCAACAGCAGCAGCAAATTGAATCAATGATTCAAAATGGCGCAAAGGTTATTGTGGTAGGCCCTATTGATGGTTCACAGTTGGGAACTGTCCTGGAAGAAGCATCAGCGGCAGGCATTGCTGTTATTGGTTATGACCGCCTGATCGAAAACACCACCGGTGTTGATGGTGTTGTACAGTTTGGCAGCATCAAGACAGGAGAACTGCAGGGGCAGGCACTTCTTGACGGATTAGCAAAAGAAAAAGGCGAAGGCCCTTATAACATTGAGTTATTCGGCGGCGGTCCCGCTGATCCTAATGCTCCTAACTTTTTCAAAGGCGCGATGTCAGTATTGCAGCCCAAAATTGATGACGGCACACTTGTAGTGGTATCCGAGCAAACCGATTTTACCCAGTGTGCTACTGCTGACTGGGATAATTCCAAAGCCCAGGCACGGATGGATTCCCTGCTTTCAGGTTTCTATTCAGACAAGGAAATTCACGGTGTCCTGTCACCCAACGACGGCATCGCACGGGCGATTATTACCGCATCTGAACAAGCCGGACAAAATATTCCGGTAGTGTCCGGACTTGATGCTGAGAACGAATCCATTGAATGGATCTGGGCAGGCAGACAGTATTCAACCGTAGCAAAGCCGACTGATGTATTGGTGGGAAAAACAATTGAGATAATCAAGTCTTTGCAGGCCGGAAATGGAATGCCGGCAGCCGACATCACGGTAGACAATGGCAAGATAGGCGTTGGAGTTTATGAACTTGCACCGATTGTTATTACGAAGGATAATGCAAAAGAAGCATTTGCCAATGACCCAGGGCGATTGGAACTCTTGAAATAGGCTGGTTGGGTTTGCTGTAAGGTAATACACAAGAACTATAAGAATTTTGATAGAAGGTGGAAGTATAATAGCAAAGTTGTTATTTATACGTTCACCTTCTTAAGTATTGGTATTGTTGGAGTATATACAAGTGATAATAAGGAAATCTCTTGCGCAAAACGGTGGAGGCAGCGGTATGAATAATTTAAAAATTGGTGTTAAATTAATGCTGGGGTTTGGCATTGCAATTATTGCCATGATAATTCTGGGTTATGCCGGGTATAGCAGTGCTGACAGGCTGAACTCAGGCATGAATAATATGTATTACTGTGGAACAAGTATGGAAGCTATTAATAAAATCGACTCAAGTCTTCGAGATGTACGGATTAACCTTTTGCTGATTGTGAACGGAAATCGTAAACGGGACATGGAAATTAATATTCAAAAAACGCAGGATGCCTTTACCATGCTGGATTCCCAGATGGATACTTATGAATCGTACCTGTTCGGAGATATAGAGGATACGGCAAATCTGGATGAGCTGCGTAAGCTGGTAGCTGATTATGAGAACGCCTGCACGCCTATCATTGACGCAGCGCGGAAAGCCGATTATGCAAAAGGAAATGATTTGACCGTTGCGGGTGATTATCCGGAAGCACGCGAAGCGGTATTTGAGCAGGTAACCATGATGCTGGACTGGAACGTGAATTCCATGAAAAACACGGCAGATGATGGTGCGGTTCAGTTTCAGACCTCCACGGCTGCCATTATAACCGTAATTATCCTTGCAATTGTGATTTCTATTATTTTTGCTTTGGTAATTACCATGGGAATCACCAGCGGCATGACGCAGATGCAGACGCTGGCCGGGGAAATTGCCGATGGGAACCTGGCAGTAACCTTCAGCGAGAAGCTGATGAGGCGAAAAGATGAGGTTGGGGAATTATCCCAGGCCTTAAACACTATGAGAAATAATATGCATGAGGTGCTTGCTGAAATTGTTCACGCTGGTCACCAACTGATGGATTATACGAATGAATCCAATCAGAAGTTTGTTGAGTTAAATAGCTTTATCCAGGAAATATCCACTGTAACCGAACAACTGTCGGCGGGAATGGAAGAGACCGCAACATCCTCCGAAGAACTGAACACAACGGCAGCAGAGATTGAAAGTGCCGTGGAGATAGTGTCCGTCCGCTCTCAGGAAGGGGTCAAAATGGCAGGAGAAATTGCCGGCCGGGCTCATGGCATGAAAAAGGATTTTACGGTAGCAAGAGAAACAGCGAATGCTACTTTTGTTACGATTCAAGGTAGTCTGCAAACTTCCCTGGCCGATGCCAAAGCCGTTGAGCAGGTTAATTCTCTGGCCGATGCCATCCTGAAAATTGCCAGTCAGACAAATCTATTGGCCCTAAATGCGGCCATCGAAGCGGCTCGGGCAGGAGAAGCCGGAAAAGGCTTTGCCGTGGTAGCCGATGAAATTCGAAATCTGGCGGAGAATTCCAAAGAGACCGCAACTCAGATTTTGGATATTGCCAACAGTGTTGTTAAATCAGTAGATTCTTTGATTGGTGATGCCAACTTGCTCCTCAATTATGTGGAACATGATGTCAGCGATGACTATGCAACGATGCTGACAGCAACCGATGATTATAGCAAAGCAGCACGAGGGGTGGATAATATGACGACCGATCTGAGTTCCATCTCGGAAGAACTGCAGGCCTCCATTCATACCGTGGTAGCCACCATAGATGAGGTTACCAGAGCGGCCAATGAAGGCGCTATCGCAACTTCCAGTGTAGCAGAACAGGTCGGTAAGATTGCTGTCAATGCCGAGATCGTTATGGGAAATTTGAATAAGACAAAGCATACGGCAGATACGTTGGGAAATTTGGTAAAAGGTTTTGCATTTTAAGCACATCTATACATGGAAGAAAAAATAATGGTATTGAGTGCAGGAATTTGATGGTTTATAATGAAGACAAAGCGGCCGGGAGGAATTTGTGAAAATGAGGGATAAAAAAAGTGTGGAAGGAAACTTTCAACTTGGCGGGGCAGGCAGTCAGGGAGACAAGAAAGAACGCTGGATCAGGAGTTTGCTGACAGTGATCAGTACCTTGTTGATTGTTGCCATTCTTGCATTTTTGTATAGTCCAAAAGATCGCTCGGCAGAGGGCGCAGAGACCAAACGGAAGATTGGTGCGGTTTATATGACCATGAATAATCCCTTTTTTGAAATCCTCAGCAGTGAAATACAGGCCGTTACAGAAGAAAACGGGGATTTGCTGATTGTCCGTAATCCGGCATTGAATGTGGAAAAACAGATTGAACAGATATATGAGCTTTTGGAACTGGGTATAGAAGCGCTGATTGTGAATCCGGTAGACTTTGTTGAAATCAAACCGGCATTGGAGGAAGCAAAAAAAAGAAATGTAATTGTAGTTGTGGTAGATACCAATGTGTATGATCAGGAACTGGTAGATTGTACAGTGGTTTCTGATAATTACGCGGCCGGTACTTTGTGCGGAGACTACCTGGCAAGTCAGCAATCCGGGGCCAGGATTGTATTGCTGGAACATTCAAAAGCAAAATCCGCAGTTGACCGAATGCAGGGGTTTGAGGATGCCCTTGCGGGAAATGGGAACTATGAGATTGTCGGCCGGGCAGAATGCGCCGGACAATTGGAATTAGCCATGCCGGCTGTACGGGAAATAATTGAAACCGGAATGGTATTTGATACAATATTTGCGTTGAATGATCCGGCAGCACTTGGTGCCATGGCAGCGTTGAAGGAAGCGGAGATGCTGGAAGGCGTATCGGTTTATGCAGTGGATGGAGCGCCGGAGGCTAAAGCTATGATCAAGGAAGGATATATGACGGCAACAGCAGCCCAGTTTCCTGTTGAAATAGGCAGGATTGCTGCTGAAAACATGTACTTGAAATTAAATGGACAGGAGTGTCCCACGGAAGTACTGGTGCCGGTTT
The DNA here is from genome assembly GCA_031555615.1 of Lachnospiraceae bacterium. Lineage (GTDB taxonomy): Bacteria > Bacillota > Clostridia > Lachnospirales > Lachnospiraceae > UBA935. Next base: position 12,904 of record JAVBUF010000021.1, read on the forward strand.
CTCTTATCTCAAAAGAAAATATTGATGAATTTGAAATAGACAGGTGGCAGTGACAGAAAAGAGGAAAAGATGAATAAAAATATACTTTTGTATATCGGTACGCTGCTGAAGCATATCAATTTCATTATGATCGTACTGCTTTCTTTTACATTCATGGTGACCGCCTACCGGATATGCAGTACAATGGATGCCATGCATTTTCTCATAAAACTGCAAACGGTACCATTGGCACCATATATGACTCCGATTTTAGCCATTGGCTCTTACATCGCTTTGCTTATCTTCTTTCAGGTCAGAAAATATGTAGGTATCAATGTTACCGGTCAAATTGTGATAGTACTTGTTGAAATGCTGTTATGTATTTTGATTATGTGGGTTCTGCATTGGAATTACTCGGGAATCATCTTTCTGTTGGTAACAGAGCTTCTGGATTATAGCAAAACAACCAGGGACAAAGCGGTGTTTTTAGCGGTTTCCTTTATTATTTATGTATTGGCTGATTTTGACTTGATGGCAACACGCTGGAGGATCAATTCCTTTAATACTTATCTAAGCTATTATAATGCCGATACCCAAACAGTTTTGCTGGGAATCAAAACGATTTTGGTATCAGTAAACATATTACTGTTTGTTATCTATATGATTTTATTGATCAGGATCCAGATTCAGGAAAATGAGCGTATTCAACAATTAAACGAACGGCTGAATTCTGCCAACGCACAGCTGGTAAGTGCCAATATGCAGCTTGAAGTCTATGCCGAGGAAATAGAGCAGATGGCAGAAACCAGGGAAAGAAACCGCCTGGCAAGAGAGATTCATGACACATTAGGACATGCATTAACCGGAATTATCGCCGGTATTGATGCGTGCATGACAACCGTTGATAAAGCACCGGAACTGACAAGACAACAACTGAAAGCGATCGGAGAGGTGGCAAGGAACGGAATGAAGGATGTCCGCCGGTCCGTGAGTGCCCTTCGGCCGGATGTATTGGAACGCTTAAAATTATCACAAGCCCTGGAAAAGATGGTGCGGGAGATGGCAACAGCAACCAAAGCAGAGATCAGATTTGAAAACCGTCTCGGAAATCTGTTGATTGGCGAGGATGAGGAAGAGGTTATTTATCGGATCATCCAGGAGGGAATGACCAACGCAATCCGCCATGGAAAGGCGGATGTTATTGAAATCCGCCTGTGGCGGGAATACAATCTGATTACGGTCTGGATGAAGGATAATGGCGGCGGTTGTAAAGAAATAAATTACGGATTTGGGCTGCGCCATATGCAGGAACGGCTTCAGATGCTGAATGGAACAATATCCTGCGATGGCAGAGAAGGTTTTACCCTAATTGCTGAAATCCCGGTTCGCTGGGGAGAAGAATTAGAAACAACAAGGGGTGAGGTGGCAGACGATGAAAATTAAAGTATTAATAGCGGACGATCAGGAGCTGATTCGTCATAGCCTGCAAATTGTATTGAGTGAAGATAAGGATTTTGAGATTACCGGAATGGCCGCCAATGGCAGAGAAGTTATCAACCAGATAAGGAAAGACCGGCCGGATGTGGTGCTGCTGGATATTCGGATGCCGGAAATGGATGGTGTACAATGTACAAAGATCATCAAGGAGAATTATCCGGAAATAAAAATTATTATCCTGACCACATTTGATGATGATGAATATGTATTCAGTGCCCTTAGATACGGCGCAAGCGGATATTTGCTGAAAGGGATTTCAATGGAAGAGCTGAATCAGGCAATCAGGAAGGTTTATGAGGGGAATGCCATGATCAATCAGGATATTACGGCGAAAGTGGTCCGTCTATTTTCGCAGATGGCTCAGAATGCCATATCCATTCAGGTAGAAGAAAGTGATACAAAGGAAATTGTTAAAAATGAATGGAAGGTTATTCAACTGGTCGGGGGCGGGTTATCTAATAAAGAAATAGCAGAGAAACTGAATTTTTCGGAAGGAACAGTTAGAAATTATCTCAGCAGTACTTTAAATAAGCTGAATTTGAGGGATCGCACACAGTTGGCAATCTGGGCAGTGCAGACCGGAGTTACAATGAAGAATCTGGACAATTGACGGGGTAGGAGAGGAACGTAATTTGAGGTCAAAAATAAAGCTTGGAGCAACCATATGCGGACTGTTAATACTGGGGGCAGCTGCGTGTATTGCCGGTCAGAAAAGCAAAAAGGTGCATATTACCCTGGGAATAATCGCTGAGAGTAATTGGGGAGTTCCCAGTGGAACGGTTTATGAAATAGTGGATGATGCCATTCGGATCTTTGAAGCAGAGCATCCGGGGGTTAAGGTAAGCTATGCCAGTGGGATATTAAAAGAAGATTATGCGGAATGGCTTTCCGAACAGATTTTATTAGGGAAGGAGCCGGATGTTTTTATGGTATTTTCCCAGGATTTTGAAACCTTTGCATCACTGGGCGTGCTCTATGATCTGAATAAGCAGATTGATGAGGATACGGAATTTGAACCGGTCAATTTCTATGAAGCGGCATATACCTACGGACAGTGGCGCGGACAGCAATTTGCCCTTCCTTTTGAAAGTGTTCCAACCTTAATGTTCGTAAATAAATCACTTCTGCAGAGGGAAGGAATTTCAATCCCGCAAAATGACTGGACTTGGGAAGAGTTTTATGAAATATGTAATAAGGTCACTAAGGACACTGACAGCGATGGAATGATTGATCAGTTTGGCTGTTTTAACTATACATGGAAGCATGCGGCCTATTCAAATCAATGCCGGCTTTTTGATGAAGAAGGAAAAGTTTGTTTTGCAGCAGAGACCAACCTGGAAGAGGCAGTACAGTTTGTGGGCAGTATCAATCAACTGAGTCAGGGTTATACAGTCAGAGCAAGGGACTTTGATCTGGGTATGGTGGCTTTTCAGCCGCTTTTATTTTCAGAGTATTCTACTTATATGCCGTATCCATGGAAAATCAAAAAGTATACGAATTTTGAATGGGATTGCATCCCTTTGCCGGCGGGGCCACAGGGAGCTAATGTTTCGGAACTGGATACCCTTCTGATGGGAATCAGTGCCCGAACCAGGGAAAAAGAGCTCTCATGGGAATTTCTTAAACTGATGACATATGATAACCGAATCCAGGAAAATATTTTCCATTATTCCCAGGGCGTATCGGTATTAAAAAGTGTAACCGGCTCTGAGCATATCGGAAATGAGCTGGCGGAAGGTGAAGGCAGTGAGAGTAATCTGGATATGGCCGTTTTGAACAGGATCATGGAGGATGCGGCGGTAACTCCTAAATTTCAAAAATATAAAGGTGCCATGCAGCTGATGGAAGAAGGCATTACAGATGCGGTCAATGGGGAACGGAATATTCATACATCTTTGATTACCCTGCAGAGGAAAATTAATAATTATTTAAAAAATTAAAAAAGGAGCGAGAAATAATGGATGCAATTTTTATGGGTGAAATGTTGATTGACTTTACACCGGGAAATGAAAGAAACAGTTATGTCAGAAACCCCGGCGGCGCACCCGCCAATGCGGCAATCAGTATGCGGCGAAATGGTCTGGAGGTAGGCTTTCTGGGAAAAATGGGCAATGATGATTTCGGCCGGTTTTTGTTGCAAACATTGCAGCAGGAGAAGGTGAATGTATTATGTCCGGATTTGACCGAAGAAGCAATGACGACGATGGCATTTGTAACGCTTTATGATAATGGGGAGCGTTCCTTTTCCTTTGCCAGAAAACCGGGAGCGGATATGCTGCTGTCTGTTAAGGATGTAAAGGAAGCCGATATACAAGCTAGCCGGCTTTTGCATGCCGGTTCGGTAAGCCTGTCGGCAGAACCATCAGGAGAAGCAACCAGATACGGAATGAAGCTGGCTCACGATTTAGGAAAATTGGTCAGCTTTGATGTCAATTACCGGGAGATGATATGGGGGAAGGAGGAAGCAAAGGTGCAGATAGACCGGATTCTGCCATATGTGGATCTGCTGAAAATATCAGATGAGGAATTATACTTTCTGGGCGGAGAGGAGCAGATTCCGGCGCAGATGAAGCAATATGGCATCTCAGTGGTAATCGAAACTTTGGGAGCACGGGGCGCAAAATATTATTTTAAGGATAAAAGTCTGACAGTAGAAGGCCGAAGCGTAACAGCAGTGGACGCCACCGGTGCCGGAGATGCTTTTTGGGGAAGCTTTTTATCCAGTCTGCTGATGAGCGGAATCAGCAAGCGGGAAGAACTGGATGAAAGCAGTATTGCATTGGCTGTGAGGTATGGGAATGCAGCCGGTTCCTTATGTGTGCAGAAAATGGGAGGGATTCCGGCATTGCCATACAGGGAAGATATTGAAGAGATACTATAGCTGATTGATTGAGTTTTCGCGATGAAAGGAGCTGCAATGAACGAACAAACAGTAAATCCATATTTACCGTCCTGGGAATATATCCCGGACGGAGAACCTTATGTTTTTAATGACAGGGTCTATGTCTATGGTTCCCATGACCGGTTCCGGGGACATGCCTATTGTCTGAATGATTATGTGTGCTGGTCCGCACCGGTGGATCGGCTGGCGGACTGGCGGTACGAAGGGGTCATCTATCGCAAGACCCAGGATCCTTTGAATCCGGATGGAGCAATGTGCCTTTATGCCCCTGATGTTACCCTGGGGCCTGATGGGAGATACTATCTGTATTATGTTCTTGATAAGGTGCCGGTGGTATCAGTGGCAGTCTGTGATGAACCGGCCGGAAGCTATGAATTCTATGGATATGTCCATTATCAGGATGGTACTCGTCTGGGAGAACGGGCAGGGGATGAACCGCAGTTCGATCCGGGAGTATTGACTGAGGGGGATCAAACGTATCTGTATACGGGATTCTGTGCGGTTGGTGATGTTTCCCGAAGTGGTACCATGGGAACAGTACTGGCGCCGGACATGCTGACGATTATAAAAGAACCTGTAATCGTAGCACCAAGCGATCCATATGTAAAGGGAACCGGATTTGAAGGGCATGCATTCTTTGAAGCACCGTCCATCCGAAAACGGGGATCCCTTTATTACCTTATTTATTCATCCGTGGTAATGCATGAGTTATGTTATGCAGTCAGTACCAACCCCATGCAGGGTTTTCAATACAAGGGAGTGATCATCAGTAATAATGATATTGGTATTGCTTCCTACAAGCCGGCAGAGCAGCCCATGTTTTATGGGGGGAATAACCATGGCAGCATGGTTGAGATCGGCGGGAGCTGGTATATATTTTATCATCGGCATACGGATGGGACGAACTTCAGCCGGCAGGGCTGTATGGAGAAAATCATGTTCACGGAGGAGGGATTCATTCCTCAGGTTGAGATGACCTCTTGTGGGGGCAGGGGAACGCCATTGGCGGGAAAAGGTGAATATCCTGCCTACCTGGCCTGCAATTTATTTTGTTCGGTGGTGGAGCCCTATACCGGCTGGACGAGTTGGATGGATGGTTGTTTTCCAAAGATAACTCAGGACGGCAAAGATGGGGATGAAGAGGCTGGCTATATTACGAATATGCAGGATGGTGCCAGTGCCGGCTTCAAATATATTGAGTGTCACAAGATTCGGGGTATTTCCATAAAGGTTCGCGGATACTGTAAAGGAAAGTTCCTTGTAAAGACGGCATGGGACGGAGAGACAATTGGAGAAATACCGGTGGAATTTTCTAATATTTGGCAAGAATACAGTACGGAGATTTCTTTGCCTGATGGAGTCTATTCCCTGTATCTCAGTTATCAGGGGACCGGTGGGGCGGCGCTGCATTCATTTACCCTTTGGTAACGATAAATAAAACAATACTTTATGAACGGGATAATAACAAAGTTATTATTCCGTTTTTGCGTATAAAAAGGTGGCATCATCTAAATCGCCCCGGTTATTTAATCTTTTTCTGAATTGATTGGGGGTAATTCCGGTGTATGCCTTAAACTGGCGGCAGAAATGTTCGACATTTCGGTACCCGCAGCATTCAGCGATCTCGGCGATACTTCTGGGGGAATAAATAAGTTTATCCTGCGCATAGGCAATACGGCTTTTGATTACATCATCCATGCAGGAAATATCAAATGCTTTTTTATATAGAGTCTGCAGATAGGTTGTACTAAGATGCAGACTTCTTGCCATTTCACTAACGGTCCAGGGAGCACAAGGTGAGGTTTTTATTCTTTTTCGCAAATCAATTAATTCTTGATAATGGGGGATTGTTAAGTCAGAGGTTAAGTCTCCCGTTAATTTTTCAAAAAGAACACGGAAAAGCTGTAGCGTCAGATAATTGCTGTTAGGATTTTTCATGGTGTCTTCCCAGCAAATTAACTGAATCAGGTTGTGAATGTAATCGGGATCACGAGTAAGAAAGGGGACATTTTGTTGAGGAAGTGAAGAGATAAAATCTTCATCAGATTCAAAACGAATCCAGTCGTTTGTGTAGGGGATATCAGAACGGTAATATTTACGGCTGCGGGGTGAGAATAGAACAACTACTTTCGCAGGATATGCCTTCATTTCACCATTTACCCAAAAGGAGGCAGGAGTATCTACATATAAAAGCAGGTAACAATCACTCCCGGTATTTCCGGCAGCTGTATCAAATAGTATACCATTTTCATGAGTATAGCTATGCCCGCAATAGGAAATATTTACCATATAGTAATCCTCTCTAATATTAGAATAGATCAATTTTTTACTATTATATATCATTGCGGCATATTCGTCAATGTGCTACGTTGATAGCAAATAATCACGAAAATATTATGCAATTATTCTATAAGCAAAAAAGGGAAAGGGAAAATATTATGGAAGATAACGGTAAAATATTGTTAGAGTCACCATATAAGCAACCATGCAGTGGCGGTATTTCGGAATTTTTTGGTGAATACGAGCACGTTGGATTTCTGCCCGGCACAAAAGCCCGGGTATGGTATACGCATCTTCCGGAGTGTTTTCCCAATCATTGGCACAGCGAAATGGAAATTATTGTTGGCGAGCATGGATATTATGAGATGGGTTTTACCGATAAGACCTACCATGTTCATGCAAATGAGATACTGATCATTCCATCTGGTACTTTGCATAGTCTTACCCCCCATAATAGATGCAATGGATTTGTTTATTTTGTTGACTTGAATATATTACATGTAATCAAAAGTGCGGCATCTGTTATGTCATATATAATAGAACCGGTCTACATAACTGAAAAAACCCCGGCTCTGCATCATACAGCCAATACTCTGTTAAAACAGATGCGACATGAATATTTCAGTGATGACAATATGAGGGAGTTTGTATTTTATTCACATTTCCTTAATCTGATCGCAGAGGTTTCCCGTCATAGCTCTGCGGATTTATGTGATCAGCAGCATTCACGTGCGGATAAGCGCAAGGAATATAGTGATATATTTAATGATGTTTTAAATTATATCAATTCAAATTATATGAAGGACCTTACCATTGAAGCTATGTCCCAACAGTATGGTTTTTCAAAATGTCATTTTTCAAGATTATTTAAGCAGTATACACACTACAATTTCAGCGATTATCTAAATCTCCAGCGAGTACGAGCCGCAGAAGTGCTTTTATCACAGCTTGAGATGTCTGTGACGGACATAGCATTTAGAAGTGGTTTTAGTTCTCTGCCTAATTTTAACAGAGTATTTAAAAACAAAAATAATTGCACGCCATCAGAGTATAGAAGGATTTATTCAAAATGATCATAAAAAAAGGAAGTTCGCAAAAAACAAAAAAAACCAGCAATAAATTAGAAGATTACCGGGGGTAATTAATGTATTGTTAGAAATATGTAAAGGCATTGGCAAATAGAAAGAAAACGGTATGAGAATGAAATGAGTAGATTAATTATAAATCCATTAAATAAAAAATCAAAAATAAATAAAGAAGTCTATGGTCATTTTTCTGAACACTTGGGCAGAGGTATATACGAAGGTATTTTTGTAGGAAAAACCTCGGACATTCCGAATGTGAACGGCATTCGAAGGGATGTTGTAAAGGCGCTGAAGCACATTAAAGTGCCTGTTCTGCGGTGGCCGGGCGGCTGCTTTGCTGATACCTATCAGTGGCAGGATGGAATCGGTTCTCCTGATAAAAGAAAAAGAATGATCAATACGAATTGGGGTGGTGTCGTGGAAGACAACAGCTTTGGAACGCATGAGTTTTTGGACTTATGCCAGCAGGTGGGCTGTGAACCATATATTACCGCAAACATGGGGACCGGATCTGTTCGCGAGATGACAGACTGGCTTGAATACCTAACCTCCGATGCTGATACACCGCTGACACAGCGCCGCAAAGAAAATGGCAGAGAGAAACCGTTTCCTGTTAAATATTGGGGAATCGGCAACGAGAACTGGGGCGGCGGCGGTAATATGCTGGCCCAGCAATATGCCTATGAATACCGAAAATATTCGGCATTTTGCGGACCTTCAAGACTATATAGAATCGCCTGTGGTGCTAATGAGGACGATTATCAATGGACAGATACTCTGATGAAGCTGCTGACAATTCCAGCGGCATTTCATACAGAGGTGTTCGAAGGACTTTCGATGCACTACTACACAGCCGTTGGCGGACTGCAGCAGAAAGGACATGCAACAGAGTTTGGCGCAGATGAGTATTATGAGCTTCTCAAACGCACCATGTATATGGATGAGCTTCTGACGCGGCACAGCACCATTATGGATGTGTACGACCCAGACCGTAGAATCGGACTTGTTGTGGACGAGTGGGGAATCTGGCATAAAGCAATGGAAGGGGAAAACCCGGCTTTTTTGTATCAGCAGAACACGATGCGTGATGCAGTCTCGGCAGCGGTTACCCTTAATTTGTTTAATAGGCATTCGGAACGTGTAGTGATGGCAAATTTGGCGCAGATGGTCAATGTACTGCAATCTCTCATCCTGACCCAAGATGATAAGATCGTACGAACTCCAACCTATCATGTATTTGACTTGTATAAGGTACATCAGGAAAGCACGTTAATAGACAGCTTTATAGAAACCAGCGAGATAGAGGGAATGAAAGCCATACACGAATCGGCATCAATGGATGAAAAGGGGAACATCAATATAACCGTATGTAACTTGGACTATGATAGGAGCAGGGATTTAGATGTACTGCTGGTAGAAACAGGGATTGAGGCAGCGGAGGCTCAGCTGCTGCAGGGACGCCCGCAAGAATATAATACCTTTGCAGCACCTGATAACCTTAAGCTTCAAAAAATGGAAACGGTAATCACAGAAAGGGGAGTGCGATTGATGTTGCCTCCATGCAGTGTTACACGGCTTACGGTTATACCGAAAGGAGCAAAATAATGGTTAGAACAGCAAAAACAGAAAATGGTACAGTTGCGGGATTACCGGCGGCGGATCCGAGAATCACAAGCTATAAGGGGATTCCGTTTGCAGAGCCTCCCATTGGTAAAAACAGGTGGCGCGCACCGCAGCCGCATGAAAACTGGGATGGTGTATACAAGGCATATCAATTTGCACCCATATCGATGCAGGCACCAACCGTTATAGATATTAATAATATCTATACACGTGAATGGTCGGTGGATCCGGAGATTGAAATGAATGAAGACTGCCTGTACCTCAATATCTGGGCGCCGGCTGAGGCGCATGATGAATTGCTGCCTGTTTTTGTCTGGTACTTTGGCGGAGGTTTACAGGTGGGTCATACTGCCGAGATGGAGTTTGACGGAGAGCGTATTGCAAGACGAGGAATCGTGGTGGTAACCACTAATTACAGGCTCAATGCCTTTGGGTTTTTGTGTCATCCGGAAATAACAGCAGAAAATCCCCAGGCCCCGGCTAATTTTGGACATCTAGACCAACAGTTTGCGACAAACTGGGTAAAAAGAAATATCAAAAACTTTGGCGGAGATCCGGATAAAATCACAATCGGCGGTCAGTCAGCCGGTGGTGCAAGTGTTCTGAGCCAATTGGCTTGTGAGGATAATAAAGGGCTTTTTAGAACCGCAATTATAGAAAGCGGATTTTTCCTGGAACTTTATCCGGGCGAAATATTGCCATTCCGGCCCAAAAGTTTACAAGAGGCTGAGAGGGAGGGAGAAAAGTTTTTTGAGTATCTGGGAGTTTCTTCACTTGCTGAAGCAAGAGCAATCGATGCCGTGACTTTAAATCGCAAGATTGTCGAATATAACCATTTCTGGGGAACGGTCATGGATGGTACTTTTTGTGAAGGGGATCCATATGAACGGTTTGTAAGTGGTAAGGGATGCGATGTTCCGGTTATGGCAGGACTGACATCGGATGAATTTTTCTATAAGCCTCAGGTTAAAACAGAAGAAGAATTTAATAAGCTTGCAGTAATGCTGTTTGGTGATGATGCTGATAATTTTATTGAAATTTGCGGTGAGGGTACGTTAGAGGAAAAGGCAGAAGCGGCATCCTTGCAGGGAATTGAACTTGCTATTCGCGTTGCGAATAGATGCAGACCCGATCAACCCATGTATTTTTATCTTTTTGATGCTGAAATACCAGGGTGGGATAATCCGGGTGCTTTTCACTCGGTAGATCTTTGGTTCTTTTTTGAGACACTTGCAAAATGCTGGCGTCCATTTACCGGTAAGCATTTTGATCTGGCAAGGCAAATGTGCGACTACTGGTGCAATTATATTAAATCCGGAAATCCTAATGGCGCGGGTACCGCTGAAAAACAGCTTCCTTATTGGGAAAGACTGAATGCAAAGAGCCCACGAGTAATGTATTTTGGCAATGACAGCAGGCTGGTAGAGGCGAAACCAAGTGAACTGATGAACCTGGCGATTAAGGCTATGGAACAGCGTTTTTCAGCACGTGGGAGGAGAACATGAAAGTAAAGAAGAAAAAGGGTTCATTAAAAGAGTTTTTATCAATATTGCCATTAATTGTTTTAGTGGCGGTATTTAGTTATTATCCGCTCTATGGATGGATCTATTCGTTTTTTGACTATCAGCCTCCGAAACCATTTTCCTGGGATAGTTTTGTGGGACTCAAATGGTTCAAATTTTTGTTTCAGAACCCATCTTATTTTAAGCAAACAATGCAGGTTCTGCGGAACACGTTTGCCATGAGCGGTATTTCCCTGCTATTTTCGTGGCTGCCAATGATTTTTGCGGTATTTCTGAATGAAATCAAATCAAAACGTTATAAGAAGGTAGTCCAGACGGTTACTACATTACCTAATTTTATCAGCTGGGTGCTTGTCTATTCGGTGGCATTTTTGATGATGAATAATACGGGTCTTTTCAATTCTGTTCTCCAGGGAATCGGGTTGATTTCCGAACCGATTGATTTTATGAAATCAGTTGACCATGTATGGTTTGACATGTGGCTGTGGCTTACCTGGAAAAACTTAGGCTGGGCAGCAATTATGTATCTGGCGGCAATTTCCGGAATTGATGAAGAAATTTATGAGGCGGCAAAAGTTGATGGCGCTTCAAGAATGAAATGTATCTGGTACATAACGATACCAAGCCTGCTTCCGACCTTTTTTGTCATGCTGATGCTGAATATTTCTAATTTTCTTAACAATGGAATGGAACAGTATTTTGTGTTCCAGAACGCATGGAATAGGGATTACATCCAGGTGCTTGATCTTTATGTGTACAATATTTCAACCAGTAAACCGCCGGTATATTCAGTTTCTACAGCTTTAAGCATGCTGAAAAGCATAGTAAGTCTGGTGCTGCTATTTGCAGTAAATACAGCATCTAAGATTATCCGTAAGGAAAGTATTGTGTAAGGTGGTGAGAATACATGAAAAAGAAAAATCCTGTCAGTGCAAAGAATGCAAACGTTATAAAAGAAAGAAACTTAAGCGACAGATTACTGAGTGTTATTGTATATTTGGTATTTGGTGTTTATGCATTCATTTGTGCCTATCCGTTTTATTATATTTTAATTAATTCAATCAGTGATAATAAACTTAGCGAAAAAGGCGCGGTCATCTGGTATCCAATGGGTATCCATTTTAAGAACTATACGGATGCTTTTGCGATCCCCGGACTGATGAATGCAACAATGGTTTCCATTGCGAGAACGGTTATCGGAACTCTTTTGGTGTTGTTTACATCTGCATTTTTAGGATATATGTTTACCCGTGAAACCCTGTGGCACAGAAAATTATGGTATCGCTTTGTTATTGTTACCATGTATTTTAATGCCGGTATTATTCCGTGGTATCTTACCATGATGAATTTGAGGCTTACGAATAATTTTTGGGGCTATATCCTGCCCCTTGCTGTGTCGCCGTTCTACATCATCCTGACGAAAACCTACATAGAGTCTACACCCAAATCACTGCAAGAAGCGGCAGTATGTGATGGTGCCGGGTATATGGTAATATTTTATCGAATTATCCTGCCTCTTAGCAAACCGATTCTTGCTACCATTGCCATTTTTGCAGCAGTTGGACAATGGAATGCCTTTCAGGATACCCTGCTTTTAATGACCCAGGAAAAATACTATACCTTACAGTTTGTACTTTATCGATATTTACAGGCATCACAATCATTAAAGGCAATCGTTAATGCCACCGCAGGCAGCAACCAAATGCTTGCAAATGCACAAACTCAGACATCTATTCGGATGACAGTTACCGTTATTGTTGCATTGCCGATTATGCTTGTTTATCCCATATTTCAGCGGTTCTTTACCAAAGGAATTATGATCGGTGCGGTAAAAGGATGATTAAATGAACTAAACTACGGCAATAAAGCCGAGTTTAAAATATTAAAGGAGGAAAAGATAGTATGAAAAAGAAAAGTATGGCAATTTTACTGACAATGGTCATGTTATTGACTGCATTGACCACCGGCTGCGGAGCAAGTGGTGCTGCCGATACTGGCAGCACAGACACTGGCACGTCCGGAACAGCAGCTGGCGATGAAACCACATCTGATGCCGGTACAGATGCATCGGAGCTTGCACCAATGACAATCGAGGTGTATTCACAGCCGGCAAATTTCCAAGGCGAACAGGTGGGCTGGACTGCTAAGCTGCTAAAAGAAAAGTTTAATGTAACGCTTAGCATAATAGCACCACAGGTTGCTGGCGCAGATATTTTTGCGGCCAGGTCGGCGTCTGGTTACCTTGGTGACATTGTAGTTCTTGATAATGTTGATATTCAGGCATGTATTTCGTCAGGACTTATTTATGATATTTCGGATGAAATGAAATCCTTTGAATCATTTTCCGCATACGAACCACAGCTTACTTATTATAATGCATCTTTTGAGGGCGTAGAAGAGGGCACCTATTATGCCTGGCCCTGCGAGATGGCTAACACAAGTGTGACAACCTTTACCCCAAGTATACCCGGAACAGCACCTACAGTTGCCTGGGATTATTTCCAGGAAATTGGTGCTCCTGAACTGAATAACCTTTCCGATCTTGTAAGTGCACTTAAGGCGATGCAAGACCTGCATCCAACAAATGAAGCGGGAGATGCAAGCTATGGAATCACTCTTTGGCCGGACTGGGATGGCAACACCATTGAAAATGTGAACCAGCTTACAAAATGGTATGGTCAGGAGGTTAACGGCTCCGTAATGATTGATACAGATGGAAACATGATTTCCCTTGTGGATGATAACAGTGCTTATCGTAAAATTCTGCAGTTCTTTTTTGAGGCTAACCAGGCCGGTGTTGTGGATCCGGATTCCGGTACCCAAAACTGGGATTCCGTAAATCAAAAGTTTAACTCAAAGCGTGCCTTTCTTATCTGGAATGACTGGCAGCAAGGCTTCTGGAATACCACAGAGCGTGGCAACGCAGGTGAAAACTACATGATGGTTCCTATAAATGATATGAAAATCTATCAGACATCTGATCCATACTTCGGAACGGGACGTGCATTTGCCTGCGGAACGGATGACAAAGAAAAACAGGAACGTGTAGCAATGCTGCTTGATTGGATGTCCAGTCCGGAAGGTGCACAGAATATTCATGGCGGGATCTATGGTTTTATCTATGAAGATGCTGAAGATGGTAATGGATATACCCGTACACTGGCAGGTGAATCGGCATTAATGGATAATTCTCCCGTGCCGGAAGAGTTTGGGGGCGGATTATATGCGGATGGTATGCTGCAGATTAACCAGTGGATGGTAGCGGGTGTGTCAACAAATCCTTTAACCGGTAACCCGTTTGCTGCAACCTATTGGCCGGCAGAAATCGAAAAAGCAAAGACAACGACTTTGAATGAATGGAGTGCGCGTTACAATGCAGAAGATCCCATGGATTATCTCACAAAGAATGGTCTGGCTGGTATTGTTCCGTATGTAAATGTAAATTACGAGGCTGACACAACGGATATTTCATTGATCAGAACGAGCTGCGGTCCAATTGTCTGTGATGCTTCATGGAAGATGATATTTGCCAAGGATCAGGCAGAATTCGATGCAATTTGGGAACAGATGAAAAAAGATGTCGAGGGCTTTGGCTTTAACGATCTGGTTAAGTATGATACCCAGAAATACCAGACACTCATAACCGAAAGAGCAAATGCAGTTAGCAATTAATAATATGAAATTCCCATAAAAAATTTCCATAAACCAGCGAAAACACTTGCTTTATCGGCATTTTCATGCTACACTATTACAAGTGAAAATTCTTCGGGGTTGGGTGTGATTCCCTACCGGCGGTATAGTCCGCGACCTGCCTGTATACAGGCGGCTGATTTGGTGCAATTCCAAAACCGACAGTAAAGTCTGGATGAGAGAAGAAAGCATGGAAAATCATGACAGTACAGCAAATGGCTGGCTGTATTTGATTTTACTATGAGATTAAACCCCGGATTCGTAAGAATTCGGGGTATTTTTGTCTGTGGGAATACTGCAGGCAAGATTCTTAAAAGAAGAATTTTCCTCAAAAATAAAATCCTTAGGAGGAAAAGAAAATGAATCAAGGTTTATGGACATCAGTAGTAGAAAATGCAGTATTTGTCGCGGAATTTCTGGGAATTGTGGCCGTTATGTTTGCGGTGGCCTACATTGCGGAGAAGCTTATCAAGAAAAAGGAAGGGGATAAGGAACGGATTTTGTCCACCAGAAAAATTGCCATGATCGGTGTTTTTTCAGCTATTGCAACCGTACTGCATATATTGGATTTTCCGATATTCTTTGCTCCCAGCTTTTATCAATTGGATTTCAGTGAACTGCCGGCTTTGATCGGAGCATTTGCATTCGGACCGGTAGCCGGGGTAATGATTGAGTTTTGTAAGATTGCCCTCAAACTATTGACCAAAGGAACATCAACGGCATTCGTCGGTGATCTGGCCAACTTTATTATCGGCTGCAGCTTTTTACTGCCGGCCTCTATCATGTATACTTACCGAAAAAATAAAAAAACAGCCATTATCGGCTGCGTGGCAGGAACCGCCCTGATGACTGTCTTTGGGACCTTCCTGAATGCGGTATATCTGATTCCCAAGTTTTCTCAGCTTTTTGGAGCACCGCTGGAGGCTATTATCGGTATGGGAAGTGCTATTAATCCGGCCATCAACAGCGTGAACACCCTGGCTCTGTTTGCTGTGGCACCTATGAATATCCTGAAAGGATCCATGATTTCGGTTCTGACCATGCTGATATACAAGAAATTAAGCCCCATTCTCAAAGAGGCGGGCAGCAAAGTTCCTTATAAGAAACAAGCATAACACAAGAAAACCGGCTGACGAGAAGTACTGTACTTCATCATCGGCCGGTTTTTTGGTTCTCATCTTTTTATTCGAGATTTAATTTTTTCTTTGTCACAAAATAAGTGATCAGTAAGCTGCCTGTCAATAGTAAAACAGTCCAGAAAAACATGAATCCGGAATATAGATAAACAACCAGCTGTCCGTTTGCCGCAGTCGTCATAATAGAAGAACGATATCCGTTAAAAGAGATAGATGTGGCAGTAAACGAAAGAATGCTGCCTAAGATGGTTCCGATTATCTGGCAGGCCATAATAAAGCCGAAGTAAATACCTACAGCACTTAAGATCCGGTGCTTATTAAACAATTGTCCAAGTGAAACCGCAGCGTATACCACTGTAATGCCGGAGATAGTGCCTAAAAGGAAAATCACACCATACAAAATAATGAGACCGAGGATTGAAATATCCGAAGTATTCATAGCGGTAAACAGTGACCGGAAGAGGTGGGAAAAATCAGCAAAAGTAATGGGATATCCGGCAGCAGCATTGGCACAAAAACATAATACGAATATGCTGGCAATCATGATAATGCCGCAAATCCAGCTCCACGAAACAGCGACGATTAACTTGGAGGAGATAAGCTGCAAAGGAGTAGCCGGCAGGGTATGCGTCAGATATCCTTCGGAACTGTACATACTTTTATAAAAATGAACCCCAAGGTAAATAAGCGTTGCATAAGTGACCGCCATCATACCGAATACATAGAGCATAATATAAAGCATTAGCAAAATAGCAGGCCAGGGACTGTTATCAAAAGAAATACGGTTGCCCATAATGGTTATGCCCAAAACGCCAATGATAGTCAGACAGACCATAAAAGCATTGACAATGGTTAAAAATTTCCAAACAGCTTTCCATTCATGTTTTATTAATTTTCCTAACATGCAAACACCTCCCTGAAATAAGCATCAACGGATTTCCCTTTATTGGCACGGATTTCTTCCACAGTAGATTGTAAGATCATCTGTCCATACCGCAGAAAAATCACTTCATCTAATACATTTTCAATATCCGCAATAAGGTGTGTGGATAATAAAATGGTAGCATTTTCGTTGTAGTTGGAGATGATGGTTTTAAGGATATAATCTCTTGCGGCCGGGTCAACACCGGCGATGGGCTCATCCAAAATAAATAAATCGGCATCCCGGCTCATCACCAAAATCAACTGTACTTTTTCCTTGGTTCCTTTAGAAAGGGTTTTCAGTCTGGTGTTCAGGGCGATGTTCAAGGACTGCAGCATTTCAAAGGCACGTTCTTTGCGAAAATCTTCATAAAAATCACTGAAGTAATCCACCAGCTCACTGACATTCATACTATTCTGCAAATAGGTTTTGTCCGGCAGGTAAGAAACGGCTTTTTTAGTTTCCACTCCCGGTGCATGACCGTTGATAAGGATGGTGCCGTTTGTAGGGCAGAGCAGACCGTTCATCATTTTAATCAGTGTGGTTTTGCCGCTTCCGTTAGGTCCCAGCAGACCGATAATCTTACCCCTGGGTATGGTTAATGAAAGGTTGTTGATAGCAACCGGACCATTGTTATATTGTTTGGTAAGATTCGTTATTTCTACCAAATTGTTGTTACTCATTTTTCTGTCCTCCTTCATTCTTCTGCAATCTTTTCTGATTCTAATAAAGAAATAATTTCATTTTTTTCGAATCCCAGCTCTTTCATACGGTTCAGGAAATCCTGAATCTGTTTAGTGGCCAGTTCTTTTTGAATAGCTTTCATCATTTCGATTTCCTCCGTTACTAATCTGCCGCTGGTTCGTTGTGTGACAATTAAGCCGCTCCGTTCCAATTCAGCAAATGCTTTCTGCATCGTATTGGGATTTACACCGGCTTCAGCGGCCAGCTCCCGGACACTGGGCAGACGGTCTCCGGGCGAATAAAAACCGGATACAATCTGCATTTGCAGCCGTTCTACGATTTGCGAATAAATGGGACGGTCAGAGTTTAGATTCCATGACATTGCGTTCCTTCCTTTCTTTTTGAAATTTTACTTTACAATTATTCCAAATTGTGTTATTGTCTTATTGTGTTAGTTGTATAATACAATAATACATCGTTTTCAGAAGATGTCAATACTTTCTTAGGAAAAAATTAAGAAAAATTTTACATAATTTTTGAAGTTATTTTAATGGTCATACGTTATAATAGGTTGAATGAGCTGTAACCTGTTCAACTGATGTTTAAGTTCCAGGGTTTTATGTTGTATCGAGTTACATATAAATGAAAGGGAATCTAAGGAATCATGAAAGAAGGCAATGAAGAATTAGTTGAAATCAAGGATATGTGCAAGATCTATAATCCCGGTGAAAATGAAGTACGGGCATTGGATGAAGTGGATCTTACCATAAATGAAGGGGAGTTTGTAGCGATTATCGGGCATTCCGGCTCCGGCAAATCTACTTTAATGAATATGTTAGGTTGTCTGGATATACCCACCAGCGGGCGGTATTGTCTGCATGGGCAGGATGTGTCAGGGATGAGTGACGATGAACTTTCGGATATCCGCAATAAGGAGATTGGTTTTATTTTTCAGGGGTTTAATTTGATAGCGGGTCTTACCGCCCTGGAAAATGTAGAACTGCCGCTGATTTACAGGGGCATCGGAAAAAGAGAAAGATTACGCCTGGCAGAGGTGGCATTGGAAAAAGTAGGTCTTTCCAATCGTAAAGGCCATAAGCCGTCGGAGATGTCCGGCGGACAGCAGCAAAGGGTGGCAATAGCCCGAGCCATTGCCCAGGCGCCTCCTATCATTCTTGCGGATGAGCCCACCGGTAATCTGGATTCAGCTTCTACCAAGGAAATTATGGAGATTCTAAAAGGGTTGAATGCGGAAGGCAGAACAGTCATATTAATTACTCATGATAACGATATAGCGGCCCGGGCCAAACGGATTATTCGAATTATGGACGGGCGGATTGAAGAAGACATCATCAATACACAATTTGAAAATTAATAGAGGAGTAAGGAAAAGCCATGAAAAAAGAAAAGACAGAAAAGAAAGAAAAAGTTCCCATGGATAAGGCGAAAAAGAAAAAGATTATCCGCCGCAGTATTCTGGGAGTCATTGTTCTGGTAGTAGTATTTTTTATCGGAAGCAGCGTGATTGCAGCCAAGAATGCCAAACCCATTGTATATACACAGGCAGCCACGACGGGTGATGTAGAGCAGGTAATTAATACCAGCGGCAATATCAAAACGGAAAACACCAAAATTTATTTTGCGGATGTGGCCCTTCCCATCGGAAAAATAAATGTGCAGCCGGGGGATGCCGTGGCGAAAGGCGACGCATTGCTTAACTATAAGGAAGATGCCCTTGAAAATGAAAAAAAATTAGCTGAATTAAAGCTGCAGTCTATTAGCGGCAGTTACAACAATTCGATGCAGACCAATAGCGAAAAGGTGGTTGATCTGACCGAAGCTAATACCAACATTCCGGTATTGGATCAGCAAATAGCAGATACCGAAGAAGTCATCAGAAAGATCGAAGATAAGATTAGTAAAAAGCAATCGGCACTGGCTTATGAAGGAACCCTTTTACAGATTTCCCTTCAGGAATGGTCCGACCAGCCTTTTTCCGAAGAATATGAAAATCTGCAGAAGTTAATTCAATATAATAGCTATGAGCAGCAGCATAACAAGGATATCAAAGCATGGCAGGATGAATTGGCTTCCGCCAATGATACATTGGCTCATTTTAAGGAGTATCGTTCTGAAATGAAATCGCAGAAAAGCTCTTCGGAAGCAGGCAAAATGACATCCGGTTCCAAGACCGAGCTGGAAGCCAACAATCAAACCCAGAAGATCCAGGCCGATCAAACCCTTGTGGATCTGGCGGCTGCGGAAAATGGTGTGACGGCTGAGTTTGCCGGTGTTGTAACCAGTGTGGATGTGGTAGAGGGAGCAACTACAGTAGCTGGCGGTAAGCTTTTGACCCTGGAGAGTACCGAGGATGTCAAGGTGGAAATCTCTATCAGTAAATATGATCTGGATAAGATCAAAGAAGGTCAAAACGTAGATGTTACCGTTGCCGGTAATACATATCAGGGAGTGGTAAGCAAAATCAGTAAGATGGCAGTAAATAACTCTACCGGAACACCGGTAGTAGCTACGGATATTAAAATAACCAATCCCGATGAATCTATTTTCCTTGGTGTAGAAGCCAAGGTGGTGATTCATACAGCAGAAGCTAAAGGAGTCGTATTGGTACCTGTAGAAGCAGTAAATACCGATAAAGAAGGAGACTTTGTTTATACAGTTGAAAATAATATATTAATGAAAAACCGTGTGGTTACCGGAATTTCATCAGACAGCTTTATTGAAATAAAAGAAGGGCTGCAGGATGGTATGATTATCTTAACAGAGCTTACTTCCGATATTCCGGAAGGCACCGAAGTAATGGCATTGCCGGCCAACAGTATGCCGGGAGCAGCACAGTCAGCAGACGGCACAATGTCAGTTACCGTAGGGTAAGCCGGATAACAGGAAGGATGTAAATTATGGGACAAATGTGGGAATATATAAAAATCGCCCTGATGAATATCAAAAGCAACAAAGGGCGTTCGGTGCTGACCATGCTGGGAATTATTATCGGTATTTCCTCCGTAATTATGATTATTTCTATCGGTAACGGCGTCCGGGGAGAAGTAAACAGTGAATTGGACAGCTTGGGAAGCGGACAGATTTATCTTTATGTGGACAGCAGCGATAAAGAGACTACGGTATCCTTTAATTTGGATGACTTGGATTACATTAAAGAAAAAATACCGAATGTCAAAGGGACGACTATAAGCTATGGCGGCAGGGGAACGGCAGCAGGCTCCAAAGGAAGTATCAATGCCCAGGCCAGTGGTGGTACGGCAGATTTGCAGTATACAGGGAGTGATCCTATTGTTAAAGGAAAGTATTTTACCGAAAGTGATTATCAAAGTGCTAACCGCGTGTGTGTCATTACCGAAAGCGGAGCCAGAGCCTTATTTGGCAATACCGATGTAATCGGGATGAGCTTTGAGCTGACGTTATATGGTATTTCCCAGGAAATGACCATCGTCGGGATTCGTAAGGATAATGCATCAATGCTTATTAATATGGGAATGGGCGGCTATCAGTCGATGACTGTGGAATTGCCTGCTTCGGTACTGGCAGCTAATTATGGTTATTGGCTGGAAAATTTTTCGGAAATTCTGATAATTGCCGATTCTCCGGCAGCATCTGCCAATGTGGCTAAGCAGGCAGTAAAACTGATGGAAAGCAAATATAATATACGTGGTGAAAATCAGATTATGGTTCAAAGCTTTACCGATGTCAGTGCCCAGTTTGATTCCATCTTAAGTATGATTACGTTGTTTATTTCTTTTGTGGCTGCAATCTCGCTGCTGGTAGGCGGTATCGGTGTTATGAATATTATGCTGGTGTCGGTAACGGAGCGGACCAGGGAAATCGGTATCCGTAAAGCCTTGGGAGCAAGAACGGCTTCCATACTAACACAGTTTTTGGCAGAGGCCGGCATTATTACCCTGATCGGCGGTATCATTGGTATTATTTTTGGGTATCTGGGAGCCCTTCTGGTGTGCAGTCTGCTGGGATTCTCGGCACAGGTACAGGTGATGACGATATTGGTGGCAACGATTTTTTCTTCCGGGGTGGGTATTTTCTTTGGCATCTATCCGGCCAGGAAAGCAGCTAAGCTGAGCCCTATCGAAGCCCTTCGCCACGAGTAATAATTTAAGGGTTCCATCAGTACTCCTGAACAAAGCAAGGTATATAGAAGTATGTACCCTGCTTTTGTTTTATCCTTAAGCATTATGTGAACTTTTGCAAGGTCTTGGCAAAACTTGATGGGAATTAACTTGCACTTTGGTTGATTTTTAGTATAATGATAAAAGGAATTGACAGTGGTGTGAGATATTGCTACGATATTTATTATAATGATTGAAATAAATGAAGTTACGGTGAAATAGATGATAAGTCACAGAAAGAACTATATAAATAGTATTCTTGCGGTAATAATCCTTTTGGGCATAGACAAGATCAGTAAATGGTGGGCTGTTTCTGCCTTAAAAACGGACCAGGATATTGTGCTTGTCAAAGGAATATTGGAATTTAGCTATTTGGAAAATTACGGTGCTGCTTTCAATTCATTTATGGGGATGCGGACATTGTTAATAACCGCAAATCTGATTGTCATCGGCGTGATAATCTGGAAATATTTTTGTATCCCGTGGGAGAAGAAATATGCGTGGATGAGGATTTGCTTTTTATTACTGATCAGTGGTGCGGTTGGAAATGTAACAGACAGAATATTCAGGGGATATGTGGTTGATTTCATTTACTTTGTTCCCATTGATTTTCCCAAATTTAACATAGCAGATTCATATGTCGTAGTATCTATTATAGTCTTAGCATTTTTGCTTTTTACCTGTTATGATGCAAAAGATGTGGATAATCTGTTCAGCATAAAGAAAAAATGGACAACAGAGGAAGATTGATGAAATTTGATGTTAGAATGACTTCAGGGATATTATATGACTATATGCTGCATCATACTTATACCGGAGCTTCGGGCTTGCTGGGGAACTGTATGGGGGCATTGATGGTGGTATTGTTTTTTTACAATGGGAATGTACTGGCATTGATCGGCGGCATATTGGTATTGGCGTATACACCATGGACGCTTTTTTTGAAATCAAAACAACAGATGGCCAGAACCCAGTCTTTTAAAGAAGCATTGCATTACGAAATGAATGAAGATGGGATTCAGGTGTCACAGGGAGAAGAGGTATTGATGCTGGAGTGGGACAGCCTGTACAAGGCGATTTCCACAAGGCAGAGCATTGTTGTATATACGTCTAAAGTAAATGCCTGTATTTTTCCCAAGAAGGATTTGGGTGACAGAACAACAGAAGTGATTGAAATGCTGTCAACCCATATGCCGCCGGCAAAAGTGAAAATCAGATTTTAACAGGAGTATGAATGCGAATATGCAGATGGTAGAAACAAATAGTGCTCAGGAGACCTTTGCATTAGGAAAAGAGATGGGCCGCCAGGCGGTTCCCGGCGGGGTGATTACGCTGCTTGGGGATTTGGGATGCGGAAAGACCGTTTTCACACAGGGAGTTGCCGCCGGACTGGGAATTGAAGAACCGGTGAACAGTCCGACATTTACTATTTTACAGGAATATCAAACCGGGCGGATGCCCTTTTACCACTTTGATGTATATCGGATCGGTGATATTTCCGAAATGGAAGAAATCGGATATGATGAATATGTATATGGAAACGGGCTTTGCTTGATTGAGTGGGCCAATTTAATAAAGGAAATATTGCCGGAGCATTATACACAAGTTATTATAGAAAAAGATTTGGAACAGGGATTTGATTTTAGAAGGATAAGGGTTGAGGAGTATTGAAGGTAATAGCATTGGACAGCTCGGGGCTGGTGGCATCAGTAGCTGTTGTAGAAAATGACAGTTTGATTGCGGAATATAATGTACAATATAAGAAAACTCATTCTCAGACATTGCTGCCGATGCTGGAAGAAATCAGGGCAATGACAGACCTGGATTTGGCTACCGTTGATGCGGTTGTACTGGCTGCCGGGCCCGGTTCTTTTACCGGTCTCCGGATAGGATCTGCGACAGCCAAAGGGCTGGGGTTTGCCTTGAACAAACCGTTAGTGGAAATTCCTACAGTGGATGGCCTGGCTTTTAACCTGTATGGAACTGACAAATTGGTATGTCCCCTGATGGATGCCAGAAGAAATCAAGTATATACCGGTATTTATGCCTTTGAAATGAAAAGTGACAATGGTGTCACATATAAAATGAGGATTTTAGAGCCTCAATGTGCCGTGGCAATAGAGCGCATTGTGGAAATTTTGAATAGCAAGGGACAGGAAGTGATCTTTTTGGGTGATGGCGTCCCTGTTTTTGCAGAACAGTTAAAGGCGCTGATGCAGGTTCCCTACAGTTTTGCACCGGCTCATATGAACCGTCAGAGAGCGGCAGCTTTAGCGGTTCTGGGAATGCAATATCTGGAAGAAGGTAAGTCTGTCAAGGCTGAGGAGCATGCGCCGGTATATTTAAGACTATCTCAGGCGGAGCGGGAAAAGACGGAGCAGATCATCATTCGTTCGATGGAAACGAAAGATGCCGAAATCATTAGCGCCATTGAAGCCAAAACTTTTTCCATGCCTTGGAAAGTCGGAGATTTTTTGGAAATGATTGAAGCCGATTATGCATATTATTATGTAGCAGAGGTTGATGGAAAACCGGTAGGAGTATGCGGTGTCCGTAATATCGTGGGGGAAGGCCAGATTACCAATGTTGTTGTGGAAGAGGGGTTCCGCAGAAAGGGAATTGCCCGAAAACTGATGCAGCATATGCTGGCAGAAGCGGAAAAAGAAGGAATGAAAGCGTATACATTGGAAGTAAGGGTAAGCAATGAGCCGGCAATCCGTCTGTATGAAAGTCTTGGTTTTAAAAGTCAGGGAGTGCGGCCCGGATTTTATGAAAAACCGGAGGAAGATGCATTGATTATGTCTAAAAATTACCACTGGATTTGACTTATGTTTCATGTATAATGATAGTTGTGAGTTGTCGAAACAGCAAACTATTTGGGGAATATAAGGAGGATAAATCAATGCGTATTTATGAGGACGATAAAAAAGAAGAAATATTTACCGTAATTTGTAATAAATGTAAAAAAGAAATAAAAGTGGAAAACAGTATTATAAAAGAAGGTATTTTCAGTGCCGAGCACCTTTTTGGTTATTTTAGTGAAAAGGATGGCGAGACCCATTCCTTTGATTTGTGCGAAGAGTGTTATGATAAAATAGTCAGTGAATTCAAAATTCCGCCGGAAATCGTGGAGGTGAAGGAGCTGCTTTAATGAGGTATTTATGTTAGATGTTTGCTTATTAGGAACAGGAGGGATGATGCCACTGCCTTACCGGTGGCTGACAGCCCTGATGGCCAGATATAACGGGCAGAGCATATTGATTGATTGTGGTGAAGGAACTCAGATAGCAATGAAAGAAAAAGGCTGGAGTCCGAACCCTATAAATGTAATATGTTTTACTCATTATCATGCCGATCATATCAGCGGACTGCCCGGAATGCTTCTCACTATGGGGAATGCAGAACGGACAGAGCCGCTTCTTCTTGTAGGTCCCAAAGGATTGGTAAAAGTGGTATCGGCGTTAAGGGTGATTGCACCGGAGCTTCCTTTTGAGATTATTTACCGGGAATTGACTGAAAATGAAGAGGTAATCCAGTGCAATGGTTTTCAGATCGAAGCCTTTCGAGTGAATCATAACGTAATATGCTATGGCTATAATATTGTAATCAACCGGATCGGCAGATTTCAAGTGGAAAAGGCAAAGTCCCTGGGTATCGAACAAAAGTATTGGAATCGCCTGCAGAAAGGCATGACCATTGAAACGGAAAGCGGCACTTTTACCCCCGATATGGTATTGGGACCGGACAGAAAAGGGCTAAAGGTTAGTTATTGTACCGACACCAGGCCGACTGACACCATTGTCAGAAATGCTTCTGGAGCGGATTTGTTTATTTGTGAAGGCATGTACGGTGAACCGGACAAATTACATAAGGCAAAGGAATATAAGCATATGACCTTTTATGAGGCGGCAGAGATGGCCAAAGCGGCGCAGGTAGCTGAAATGTGGTTGACACATTACAGTCCTTCTCTCATAAGGGCAGAGGAGTTTATGTCCGATGTATGGAAAATATTTCCGGGAGCCAAAGCGGGGAAAGATGGCAAGTCCATGGAACTGCTATTTCAAGACGAGATTGATTAAAGAAACAATCAGGAGAGGAGAAGCCTATGAAGCAATCCAATAATATTAAAACGGTTTGCGTTATTATATTTCTTG
>JAVBUF010000108.1:0-7899 GCA_031555615.1 Lachnospiraceae bacterium
GCTTCTGATTGCCTTGTACGGAGTTAGACATAAATACCTCTTTCTACTGCGGGTATGAGGTATTTATGATATTACAGCATTTCCAGATAGGGTGTAAGACTAAATTCATCATAATGTGGAATTTAGTTTTCTACTCAACGTTAATTAAAGACTATTCAAATAAATACTTGCCTTGAAAGCTTTAAAAGGTTATACTAAAAAAAATACATACATGATGGAGGAGAGAGTAATGGATACAAAAACAACTAGTATTATTGGTTACTTAACATGGGTTGGATGGTTAATCGCTTTTTTTACAGGTGACAAAGAAGGGGCCAAATTTCATTTGAATCAGGCACTGGTAATTTTATTGTTTTCACTGGTTTCCATAATTCCCTGTATCGGTTGGCTGTGGGGCATTTTTATGATTGTATGCTGGATTATGGGATTTATTGCTGCTATCAATCAGGAAGAAAAAGAAGTTCCGCTGATTGGCAAAATCCGAATTTTAAAATGATTGGTAAAATAGAAGAGAATATTACACCGGAAGCCCGTTATCATTCAGATAATGGGCTTCCTTGTACATGATTATTCGGGATCGGCTTCTATCGGATCGGCTTCTGTAAAATCAGGTTCCGCAGAATCCGGTTCTGCAGAATCTTCTTCAGAAACAAAAATTTCTTCGGGTATTTCACCATGTAAAATCGAAATAATATATTGCAGCCGGAGATTGGCACGGTCATAGTTTTCCTTTGCAGCCTCCGCAACGTATTCATCAAAACTTCCTTCTTCAAAAGCCTGATGGTAAAGTGAAACCGCCTCGCTCATATACTCACTGGCTTCATCAGCAAGTTCTTCAACACCGTTAAAAACTTTAGGAACGGAAAGTTCCGCCATTTGAGAAAAAGAAACGGTCATGCTGTCTAATAGAGAAAGCAGATCTGAAACAGCAGTTTCAGAATTAGGATCAATAGAATTAATAGCATTATCAAAATAGGAAATGTTTTCAAAGAACTGATTCATATTTTCTTTGTAACTATCCATCTCAGGGTCTTTTCCGCAGCCGGTCATCCACAAAAAACATAGACAACATAATAAAACAAGCGGTTTCATAATTGGTAATTTCAAAATCTTTCCTCCAAAGTTTGTCGAATTCACGAAAATATATTCTTAATATAAAGTAACATAGACAAAGTTATTAATCAAGAAATATGAAAAAAATAAGTATTAATTAATAATTGTAGTTTTGTATAAATCGTGTTACCATGTTAAATAAAGTATTTATTGTCAGGAATAAATAATAAGTAAGGAACGGATATGACAAGAGAAGAGTTTAAAAAACTAACGGATTCAAAATTGATTTTTTTAGATGGCGCAACCGGTGTTAATCTTACAAAAAAGGGAATGCCGCCGGGAGTTTGTCCGGAACAATGGATATTAGACCACCCCGAGGCAATCATAGAACTTCAAAGGGCCTATTCAGATGCCGGAAGTGATATCATCTATGCCCCCACTTTTACCGGAAACCGGATTAAATTAGCCGAGTATGGTTTGGCAGATCGGATCCGGGAAATAAATACCCAGCTGGTTCGGCTGTCTAAGCAGGCGGTTGGTGAAAAAGTTTTGGTTGCAGCTGATATTACGATGACCGGAAAACAACTGAAGCCAATTGGCAATTTTGATTTTGAAGAATTGATTGATGTATATAAGGAACAGATCCGTTATCTGGTAGAAGCCGGCGTGGATTTGCTGGGAATAGAAACCATGATGAGTCTTCAGGAGACCAGGGCCGCACTGATTGCCGCCCGTGAGACTTGTGAACTGCCGGTTATGGTATCTATGACTTTTGAAGAAGATGGACGGACATTGTACGGAACTGATGGCTGTACTGCGGCAGTGGTATTGGAAAGCTTGGGCGCTTCCGCCATTGGTGTGAATTGTTCGGCCGGACCGGATAAGATGTTACCGATTATTCAAAGTATGGCAGCGGTATCCAGTCTGCCAATTATCGCCAAACCCAACGCCGGACTTCCTTCTTTAGATAAAGACGGAAATACGGTTTTTGACATGGATAAAGAAACTTTTGTCCATCATATGAAGGAGTTGATACAGGCTGGCGCATCTATTTTGGGCGGCTGCTGCGGTACCGATCCTGATTATATTGACTGTCTGGTGTCAAATTGTGTGAATATGCCGCCCATTAAACGGCAAATAACGAATAATCGTTTTTTAACTTCTGAAAGAAGAACCGTTTCTTTTGGTTTGAATGATAATTTTATAGTGGTAGGAGAACGAATCAATCCTACCGGAAAGAAAAAACTGCAGGAAGAATTAAGAAGCGGTAAGATGGATATGGTTTTGGATTTTGCCGAAGAACAGGAAGCTTGTGGAGCGGTGATTTTGGATGTCAATATGGGAATGAGCGGTATTGATGAAAAAGAAATGATGCTTCGTGCTTTGGAAGAAATCAGTACAGTGACTTCCCTGCCGCTGTCCATTGATTCCAGTCATATCGGAGTGATGGAAGCCGCATTACGCCAATATCCCGGACGGGCGCTGATCAATTCCATATCCTATGAAAAAACCAAATTTGAAGAATTATTGCCCATTGCAGCTAAATATGGAGCGATGTTCATCCTGCTTCCGCTGTCCGATGAAGGTTTGCCAAAGGATATCCATGAAAAGAAGGAAATTATTGAAAAAATAGTCACGCGT
This sequence comes from Lachnospiraceae bacterium, assembly GCA_031555615.1. Lineage (GTDB taxonomy): Bacteria > Bacillota > Clostridia > Lachnospirales > Lachnospiraceae > UBA935. The sequence continues at coordinate 2,695 of JAVBUF010000108.1, forward strand.
GCGCTGGAACTGGGCATGAAAAAAGAAGATATTATCGTCGATGGTCTGGTGACTACTGTGGGTGCTAATAAAAATGCCGCTCTGGAAACCCTGGAGACTATCCGGTACTGTAAAGAAAAAGGTTATGCGACAGTCTGCGGTCTTTCCAATATTTCATTCGGCCTGCCGGAAAGAAGCTATGTGAATACCACCTTTTTAACCATGGCCATCAGAGAAGGCCTGACCATGGCCATCGCCAATCCTTCGCAGGAGCTGCTGATGAGCTGTGCCCTGGCAACGGATTTGCTGCTGAATAAAGAAAATGCAGATATTCGTTATATCGAGCAGATGAATTATTATAAAGAACAGCAGGAAAACGCTGATAAACCGATGGAAGCAAAAGCAGAAAAAACAGCAGCGGCTCAGACCACCGGCCCCCAGATAAAAGAAGCGGTCCTGAAAGGAAGCAAGGGGAAAATTGAAGAGCTCACCAGGACGGCGCTGTCGGAAGGTATCGCCGCAAAAGCTTTACTGGATGAATTCCTGCTTCCGGCCATTAACGAGGTAGGCGCATTATTCGATAAGGGCAAATATTTCCTGCCCCAACTGATTGCCAGTGCCGAAACCATGAAGTTATCCATCGAATTGCTGGAGCCTTTGCTTTTGCAGGACAATAACGGTGAAAGAGCGGCCACAGTGATTATTGCTACGGTTGAGGGCGATATCCATGATATCGGCAAAAATTTAGTAGTATTGATGTTGAAAAATTATGGTTTTCACGTTATTGATCTGGGTAAAGATGTCAGCCGGGAAAAAATCGTGGCCGAGGCCATTGCGCAGAAAGCTGAAATCATTGCGCTGTCAGCTTTGATGACCACAACCATGGTGGAAATGAAACATGTGGTGGATTTGGTACGGGAGAAACAAGTTCCGGCCAGAGTCATTATCGGAGGTGCGGTGATTACACCGGAATATGCTGATGAGATAGGCGCCGATGGTTATGCCAAGGATGCCGCCGATACCGTCAGAGTGATAAAAAACCTGTTGGGAGAGTGAGGATACTGATGGAAGATTTAATGAAAAAACAATTGTTTTATTCCCGTATAATGGGCATATCCTTATTGGGACTGGCGATTTCGGTGGTGGTGGTTTTACTGCTGATCGTTCCCCAGGTGTTACATACAGTAAACAATGTCAATGACATATTGGCGGAGGTTTCCGTAACATTGGAAACCGCCGAAGAATCCATCGACCAACTGACGAAAATGAGCAAGGCTGTGGAAACTATGAGCGGAAATATGAATGATTTCGTAACGGAAAATGCCAATCAGGTTGCGGAAGTCATGACCAATATCGACAATATTGATTTTGAAGGCTTGAATGGTGCCATTCGAAATCTGGGTGATGTGGTAGAACCTTTGGCAAAGTTTTTTAATGTATTTAAGAAATAGAAAGTTGAGGAGTAAAATATGATTGGAGCAGATGCAATTATAAAATGTTTGGAATTAGAAGGAGTCGAGGTTGTTTTCGGTTATCCCGGAGTGGCCATTTGTCCCTTTTATAATAGTATTTTAGATTCGGAGATTAAAACCGTACTGGTCAGGACCGAACAGAACGCCGCCCATGCCGCCAGCGGTCTGGCACGTATTTCCGGGAAGGTGGGGGTGTGCGCGGTAACCTCCGGTCCAGGTGCTACCAATGTCATTACCGGAGTTGCGACGGCATTTGCCGACAGTATTCCGCTGATCTGTATTACCGGACAGGTAGATTCGGAATTGATCGGCAGTGATGTATTTCAGGAAGCCGATATTACCGGAGCAGTAGAATCTTTTGTTAAATACAGTTACCTGATCAAAAATGTTAATGATATTCCCAGGATTTTTAAGGAAGCTTTTTATATTGCCAATTCCGGCCGGAAAGGTCCTGTTTTAATTGATATTCCCATTGATATCCAGAATGCTGTCATTAATAAGTTTTCTTATCCGGAAGAAGTATCCATGCGTACTTATAAACCCACGGTAAAGGGACATGTTGTCCAAATTAAAAAGGTCATTAAGGAACTGGAGAAAGCCCAGAAACCGATTATTTGTGCCGGCGGCGGAGTGCTGCTGTCCAAAGCCGAACTGGAGCTGCGTGAATTTGCGGAAAAACATAAAATACCGGTAGTTTCCACAATGATGGGTATCGGGGTAATGCCCACAGAACATCCCCTCTATTTCGGTATGGTAGGGAATAATGGTAAACCCTATGCCAATCGGGCCATGAATGAATCCGATTTGCTGCTGATGGTGGGCGCCAGAGTAGCCGACCGGGCTGTCAGCCAGCCGGATTTGATCACTGCCAATAAAGTATTGGTACACATTGACGTTGATTCGGCGGAAATCGGCAAAAATGTCGGTCCGGCCATTCCTTTGGTTGGTGATGCCAAACATATCTTTCAGGAATTAAAAGAACAGGAATGCGATTGTGAGCATGAGAATTGGATTGCTGCTTTGGAAAAATATCGGGAAACCATGATACCCAAGAGAACACCCAACCCTGATTTTGTGGATCCGGCAGCATTTATTCGTCTGCTTTCGGAAAAAATGCAGGATGATGGTATTTATGTTGCTGATGTAGGGCAGAACCAGATGTGGTCCTGTGGCTATCATATTGTCAGAAACGGGAGATTTCTTACCACCGGAGGGATGGGAACCATGGGCTATTCTGTGCCGGCAGCCATGGGAGCCAAAGTGGCTGATCCCGGCAAGCAGGTGGTCGCCGTCTGCGGAGACGGATCTTTTCAGATGTCCCTGATGGAACTGGCAACCATTCGCCAGCATAACATTCCGGTTAAGATTATTGTTTTCAAAAATAACTTTTTGGGACTGGTGCGGGAATACCAGCACAATACCTATAAAGATAATTATTCCGTCGTAGATTTGTCAGGCAGTCCGGATTTGGAAAAACTTTCTGCTGCCTATGGGATGGATTTTGTCCGTCTGACCAATATGGAAAATGTGGATGCAGTACTGGAACAGTTTTTGAAAGAAGATAAATCTATGTTGATGGAATGTCTGATCGATCCCATGGATGTAGTGAGATAGAGGAGGAGAAGTCATGAAAAGAATTTATTCGGTTTTGGTAGAGAACCGGTCAGGTGTCCTTTGCAAGGTGGCAGGCCTGTTCTCCAGAAGATGTTTTAATATAGATTCCCTGGCAGTGGGAGAAACGGATGATCCTACCGTATCCTGTATGACCATTGTCAGCAGCGGGGACAAAAGAACCATTGAACAGATTGAAAAACAGTTAAATAAAAAACTGGATGTCATTAAAGTGAAGACCTTTGATGAAACAGTATGTATCTGCCGTGAACTGATGCTGGTAAAGGTCAAATATAATAAAGGCACGAGACGGGATATTATGGAAATCTGTGATATCCTTAAAGCGGATATTGTGGATATGTCCAAAACGCAAATGTTGATCCAGATATGTGACATTCCCGAAAAAATATCTCTGTTATTGACCATGTTACAGTCCATCAGCATTGTCGAGGTTGCGAGAACCGGTACTCTGGCATTGTCAAAATGTCAGGAAAAAGCCGAATAAGGATTGATTGTACGGTTGACTTTTAGAAATGAAATTGTTACAATACAAAATGACGTTAAAGGAGGAAACTTTATGCAAAAAAAAGTATTTCAGCTTTTGGTAGATAATACATCAGGAGTACTTAGCCGGATTGCCGGATTATTTTCCCGGAGAGGCTACAGCATTGAAAGTATCACAGCCGGAGTTACGGCAGATCCTCGTTTTACCAGAATTACCATTGTAGCAGCCGGTGATGATGTGATTTTAGACCAGATTGAAAAGCAGCTTGCCAAATTAATCGATGTCCGTGAAATCAAAGAGTTAAGACCTGAACGCAGCGTATATCGCGAGTTGGTTTTGATCAAGGTAAAAGCATCTGCACAGGAACGTCAAGGCGTAATATCCATGGTGGATATCTTCCGGGCCAAGATTATCGATGTGGCACCGGAAAGCATTATTATTGAGATGACAGGTGATCAAAGTAAGATTGATGCCTTTATCAATTTGCTGGAAGGATACGAGATTCAGGAACTGGCAAGAACAGGAATCAGCGGACTGGCTCGTGGAACCGAAAGCGTAACATATTTATAGGAGGAAAGAAAAGAAATGGCAAATATTTATTATCAGGAAGATTGTAACTTATCGGTATTGGAAGGAAAAACCATTGCAGTGATCGGATACGGCAGTCAGGGACATGCCCATGCGTTGAATGCAAAGGAATCGGGATGCAATGTAATCATTGGCCTTTATGAAGGCTCCAAATCCTGGGACAAAGCAGTAAAGCAGGGCTTTGAAGTATATACCGCAGCAGAAGCTGCAAAAAAAGCAGATGTCATTATGATTCTCATCAATGATGAAAAACAGGCTCAGATGTACAAAGAGGACATCGAGCCCAATCTGGAAGAAGGCAATATGCTGATGTTCGCTCACGGCTTTGCCATCCATTTCAACCAGATTATCGCACCTAAGAATGTCGATGTAACCATGATTGCTCCCAAGGGCCCCGGTCATACCGTTAGAAGTGAATATCAGGCCGGCAAGGGTGTTCCCTGTCTGGTAGCTGTTCATCAGGATGCCAGCGGCAAAGCATTGGATAAAGCATTAGCTTATGCCTGTGCTATCGGCGGTGCCAGAGCCGGTGTTCTGGAAACTACTTTCAGAACTGAAACCGAAACCGACTTATTCGGTGAGCAGGCTGTTCTGTGCGGCGGCGTTTGCGCATTGATGCAGGCCGGATACGAAACTTTGGTAGAAGCAGGATATGACCCCAGAAATGCTTACTTTGAATGTATCCATGAAATGAAGCTGATTGTTGACTTGATTTATCAATCCGGTTTTGCAGGAATGAGATATTCCATCTCCAATACTGCTGAATATGGTGATTATATAACCGGTCCGAAGATCATTACCGAAGATACCAAGAAAGCCATGAAGAAGATCCTTTCCGATATCCAGGACGGAACTTTTGCAAAGGACTTCCTGCTGGATATGTCACCGGCCGGTGGCCAGGCTCACTTCAAGGCAATGAAGAAACTGGCGGCAGAGCATCCTGCTGAGGTTGTGGGTGAAGAAATCCGTAAATTATACAGCTGGAATAACGAAGAAGACAAATTTATCAATAACTAATTCAAACGAGCCCCGCAAGGCATTTCCTTGTGG
>JAVBUF010000112.1:0-7790 GCA_031555615.1 Lachnospiraceae bacterium
ACGAATAGATGAAAATGTGCAAAGTATCCGGCGTTGGGGAGAGCACTTAAAAGATCAAAATTAATTTAAGATAATGAGTAAAAGAAGCGGTTTTTATAAACAGCTTCTTTTTTTGAAACAATTTATGATATAATAAAGCAATAAATATTTTACGGAGGAACGATTAGCATGAAAGAAAAGATGGATATTAAGAAGATGTGTGTGGAACAGGGCATCATGATGATTGATTTTAAAATGATCGATTTAGACGGCCGCTGGCGGCACATCACGATACCGGCAGAACGCTTCGATGAAAAGATTTTTCAGTACGGCATCGGATTTGACGGCTCCAACTATGGGTTTGCACCGGTGGAAAAAAGCGATATGGTGTTTATTCCCGATCCTGAGACGGCGGTAATCGATCCCTTCGTGGAGATACCGACTTTGTCTATGAGCGGTGACGTCTGCATCATCGGCAGCGAAGAAAACACACCATTTGACCAATATCCCCGGAACGTAGGGCTGCGTGCTGTTCAATATATGGAACAATCAGGAGTGGCTGACCGGATACTGATGGGACCGGAATTTGAATTTTATCTTCTGGATCACGTAGGCTATGATGTAAAACCTCAGCAAACCTTTTTCTCCCTGGATACCGTACAGGCCGAATGGAATACCGGAAGGGATAACAATGCCGGCTTCCAGGTCCAGCATAAAGGCGGATATCATATCAGTGCGCCCCATGATGTAGGATATAATCTGCGCAGCAAGATGTGTCTGATGATGGAGGAATGGGGAATCAAAGTGAAGTATCACCATCATGAGGTGGGTGGGCCCGGACAAATGGAAATTGAGGTAGAGCTGGGTGATATGGTAGATATGGCCGACAAAACCATGATTACCAAATATATTATCAAAAATGCTGCTGTTCAGGAGGGAAAAACCGCAACCTTTATGCCTAAACCCATTTATCAGGAAGCCGGAAGCGGCATGCATGTACATATGCTTTTATTGAAAGAAGGAAAGCCATTGTTTTATGATAAGGACGGATATTCCGGTCTGAGCGAAACCGCGCACTATTTCATTGGCGGATTATTAAAGCATGCATCATCTTTGTGTGCCTTTACCAATCCTTCGACGAACTCCTTTAAAAGACTGGTGCCGGGCTATGAAGCACCGGTAACAATCGGCTATGCAACCTCCAACAGAAGTGCCGTGATCAGAATCCCGGCATATGCCAAATCCCCGGAAACCAAACGATTTGAACTGCGAAGTCCGGATGCCACGGCCAATCCCTATTATGCCTATGCAGCCATCCTGATGGCGGGACTGGATGGCATTGAAAATAAAATCGATCCCCGGATAAATAATTGGGGACCATATGATTTTAATTTATACGAGCTGTCCAAAGAACAGCAGGCTCGGATCCAGTCTCTGCCCAGATCTTTAAGCGAAGCTCTGGATGCGCTGGAACAGGATCATGCTTACTTGACCAGGGGCGGCGTATTTCCGAAACGCCTGATTCAGATATGGGTAGATAGAAAACGCAAGGAGTGCACGAAGATTGAACAGATTCCGCATCCGGCAGAATTTGAACAGTATTACGATCTGTAAGATATTCTTTTATAGTCTATTGACAACTGTAAATAAAAAAGATATAATGATGATATCAAAATGATATCACAAATTTACAGGAGGAAATGAGTATGACAGATAATAAAATGGTTTATGAAGAAAAAAAGGCGAAGGCCGCCGCCGGTATGCCGGCATTACTGATCAATCTATTGCTGATGACAGGATTTATTGCTGTTTTGGTAATGGCGATTATCATGCTTTCCAACGGAACGATTAATACGGCTTTGGGAGTAGTACTGATTATCATATCGTCCTTATACTCCTGTTTAATCGGGCCGGTTCTGTTTGCCGGGCTTAAGATTTTGGGCCCCAACGAGGCACTGGTGCTGACCTTTTTCGGGAAGTATTACGGAACCTTAAGAGGAGCAGGATATTTCTTTGTAAATCCTTTCGTGACAGCAATCAATCCGGCAGCAGAAACCAATGCCGCTACCGGAAATATGGGAGGGGCCGATAAGGCAGCCAAACTTACAAACGTCAATGGGGCTATGCAGCTCGAAATTGGGGGCATAAAAAATAAAAAGATATCTTTAAAAGCAATGACCTTAAGCAATGATAAACAAAAGATTAATGATCAATTGGGAAATCCCATTATTATCGGTATCGTTGTGATCTGGAAGGTAACTAATACGGCCAAGGCGGTGTTTAATGTGGATAATTATAAAGAGTTCCTGTCGATACAGTGTGACTCGGCGCTGCGGAACATCGTCAGACTTTATCCCTATGATTGTGCCGGTGACAGCGATAGTTCCAATGAAAAATCCCTGCGCGGAAGCAGTGACGAAATTTCCCGGAGGTTAAAAGAAGAAATTCAGGAAAAAGTGAATGTTGCCGGTTTGGAAATTACCGAAGCCCGGATCACCCATTTGTCCTATGCCCAGGAGATTGCGGCGGCAATGCTGCAAAGACAGCAGGCATCGGCTATCGTAGATGCTCGTCAGATGATTGTTGACGGTGCTGTGGGAATGGTGGAAATGGCATTGGCCAAGTTAAATGACAGTAATATCGTGAACTTGGATGAAGAACGAAAAGCCGCAATGGTAAGTAATTTATTGGTAGTGTTATGTGGAAATAAAGATGCCCAGCCGATTGTCAACAGCGGTACTTTATATTAAGATCAAGTAAAGTCAAAAACAAAGAATGGAGAGGAGCAGATTGGAAAATAAAGAAAATGCCAAAAAACAAGTACCACTTCGCTTATCGCCATCTCTTTGGCAGGAGTTGAATGCCTGGGCAGAGGATGACTTCCGTTCCCTCAACGGACAGATCGAATATTTGCTGACAGAGTGTGTGAAAAAACGAAAAAATAAAAAGGATTCGGAGATTTCCTGAAAAGGAAATCTCCAATTTTTTATACCTTTTTTAAATATAAATGCTCCAGAAACTGGATACATTGATAAAGCCCAATGGCAATAAAACACAAAATAATAATGGAAGTAATCACGGTATTTAGCTGAAAAACCTGCGAACCATAGATAATTAAATATCCCAATCCCCGGCGGGCAGCAAGGAATTCACCGATAATAACCCCTACCAGGGCAAGACCGATATTTACTTTCATGTTACTTAATATAGTAGGAACGGATGCCGGTAAAACAACCTTGAAAAAAGCATCCTTCTTATTTCCTCCAAGGGTTTTGATCAATTTGATTTTTTCCGGATCTACCTGATTGAAGCCGGTATAAAGACTGATAATGGAACCAAAAAGCGCCACCGAAATACCAGCCACAATAATGGTATTTATACCGGTCCCCAGCCAGACAATAAAAAGCGGTGCCAGGGCAGATTTGGGTAAGCTGTTCAAAATCACCAGATAGGGCTCGGCAATAGCCGAAAGAGTTTCGGAATACCACAGCAGGGTGGCGCACAGCATACAAATAAGAAAGACCAGCAGGAAGCTGACCAGTGTTTCAAATAAGGTAATGCCGGTATGGGTAAAAAAAGAAAAATCCCGTACCATATCGATAAAACATTTTGTAACAAGGGAGGGACTGCTGAAAAAGAAAGAATCGATATACTTCATACGGGCGGAAAATTCCCAGATAAAAAGAAAGGCGAAGAGTATCAGAAAACGGAAAAAGGTGATACTTCGGTGCCGCATACGGTGCTTTCTGACGTATAACTGCTGGGCGGTCAGCGGTATTTTTTTATTTGTTGTATTCATCAGAAATCTCCTTCCATAGTAATGAAAAGTAGTTTTTAAACTCAGGGGCATTCCGGGCGGCCAGAGGGCTGTTATCTAATAGGGTAAGATGGATATCAATGCTGTTTTTAATGGTGGCGGGACGCTTGGAAAGAATCAGGATGCGGTCAGCCAGACTAATGGCTTCCGAAAGATCATGTGTGACAAGAATAGCTGTTTTATGAGCTTTTCTGATAATGCTGCCGATATCGGCAGAAACGGTAAGGCGGGTTTGATAATCCAGGGCACTAAAGGGTTCATCCAGAAGCAGAAGTTCGGGATCCATGACCATAGTCCGGATTAATGCGGCCCGTTGTTTCATGCCTCCTGATAATTCACTGGGTTTTTTATCTTTAAAACGGTAAAGACCGTAATCTTTTAATAATTGAAGAGCTGTTTCTTCTTTTTCGGGTGAAAGGGTATGATTGATTTCCGGTCCCAATAGAACATTTTCTTTAATTGTCCGCCATTCCAGCAGGTGATCCTGCTGCAGCATATAGCCGATTCGGGTGTTTTCGTCAGCCAGGCGGATTTCCCCCGAGGCCGGTTTCATTAAGCCGGCAATAATGGATAATAAGGTGGATTTGCCGCAGCCGCTGGGACCTACTATGGCAAGAAATTCACCTTTTTTTACTTGAAAAGATATATGAGAAAGGGCAATAGTTTCCCCTGTCAGGCTGTGATAAGAAAAACTCACATTGTTACATTCTAAAATAGATTCCTGCATGATGAACCTCCATTCTTTATATTTATTTTATGAGTTTCTTTTATTTGTGTGTGTAAAATGATTGAAAAGAGCATTGAAGTATGTTACCATCAAATTTAGATTTAATTAAATGGAGGATATTGGTATGGCACAGTTGTGGGGCGGACGTTTTACAAAAGAAACGGACAAGCTGGTGTATGATTTTAATGCATCCATTTCATTTGACAAGCGTTTTTTTGCTCAGGACATAGAGGGAAGCATAGCCCACGTGGTGATGCTGGAAAAACAGGGAATATTAACCGACGATGAAAAAAATGCCATTGTCAAAGGCCTGGTGGGTATTCGCGAAGATGTGGAAAGCGGCAAGCTGGAAATTACATATGAATATGAAGATATTCACAGCTTTGTGGAAGCAAATCTAATAGAGCGAATTGGTGATACCGGGAAAAAACTTCATACCGGCCGCAGCCGTAACGATCAGGTGGCATTGGACATGAAATTATATACGCTTTCAGAGGTATTGGACGTTGCTGAAGAAATATATGAACTCCTGGAAACTTTGATGAAACTGATGGAGGATAATATCAATACATATATGCCGGGATTTACTCATTTACAGAAAGCCCAGCCCACCACAGTTGCCCATCATATGGGAGCCTATTTTGAAATGTTTAAGAGAGATGGTGAAAGACTGCGGGATATTTATCAACGAATGAACTATTGTCCGTTAGGTGCCGGTGCTTTTGCCGGAACCACCTATCCCCTGGACCGTAGTTATACAGCAGTACTGATGGGATTTGAAGGTCCCACATTAAATAGTATGGATTCTGTATCCGACAGGGATTATGTGATCGAATTTCTGGCAGCGTTGTCAACGATTATGATGCATTTGAGCCGCTTTAGTGAGGAGATTATTATCTGGAATTCCAATGAGTATCGTTTTATTGAGATTGATGATGCTTATTCCACCGGAAGCAGCATTATGCCGCAGAAAAAAAATCCTGATATTGCCGAATTGGTGAGGGGAAAAACCGGCCGGGTATATGGCGCATTAATGTCCATTTTGACCACCATGAAAGGTCTTCCTCTTGCATATAATAAAGATATGCAGGAAGATAAAGAAGTTACCTTTGATGCCATTGATACCGTAAAACAATGTTTGTTTTTATTTGCCGGCATGCTGAAAACCATTAAGTTTAATCCTGAAATCATGGCAGTCAGTGCCATGAACGGTTTTACCAATGCAACCGATGCAGCCGATTATCTGGTAAACCGGGGCGTACCTTTCAGAGATGCCCATGGGATTATCGGCAGACTGGTGCTTTTCTGTATCGAAAAAAATACCTGTATCGATGCTCTTACCATCCAGGAGTTAAAAGCCATCAGTGAAGTATTTGAAGAAGATGTTTATGAAGCCGTCAGCCTGAAGACCTGTGTGAAAAAACGATTGACATTGGGAGCACCCGGTCAGATGGCAATGAAAGAAGTTATTGATATCAATAAGGAGTATCTGGCACATCATTGGTTAAAAGAGGGTGTTGCCAAGAAAAAATATATAAGATGAGGAGAGAAAATTATGAGTGAAAAATTAAGAGTAGGAATTTTGGGCGGAACAGGTATGGTTGGACAGAGATTTATTTCCCTGTTGGAAGATCATCCGTGGTTTGAAGTAACCACCATTGCAGCCAGTCCCCGTTCGGCCGGACAGACATATGAAGCGGCAGTAGGTGAACGGTGGAAAATGACCACGCCTATGCCGGAAGCAGTAAAGAATATTATCGTAATGAATGTCAATGAAGTGGAAAAGGTGGCTTCCGAGGTTGATTTTGTTTTTAGTGCGGTGGATATGACCAAAGAAGAAATCAAGAAGATTGAAGAGGATTATGCCAAAACCGAAACGCCGGTAGTTTCCAATAAGTCAGCCCACAGATGGACTCCCGATGTGCCCATGGTGGTACCGGAGATCAATCCCGAACATATGAAGGTAATTGATTTTCAGCGGAAGAGACTGGGAACCAACAGCGGTTTCGTAGCGGTAAAGCCTAATTGTTCTATCCAAAGCTATGCCCCGGTTTTAACGGCCTGGAAGGAATTTGAACCCGTAGAGGTAGTGGCAACTACTTATCAGGCCATATCCGGTGCCGGAAAGACCTTTAAAGACTGGCCGGAGATGGTAGAAAATATTATCCCCTATATCGGCGGCGAAGAAGAAAAGAGTGAAAAGGAACCCTTGCGTATTTGGGGTGAAATTAAGGACGGGGTTATCGAACCTGCCAAGTCGCCGGTGATTACCTGTCAGTGTATCCGGGTGCCGGTATTAAACGGTCACACGGCGGCAGTGTTTGTGAAGTTTAACAAAAAACCCACCAAAGAACAGTTAATCGAAAAACTGCGCAGCTTTAAGGGTGTGCCTCAGGAACTGGAACTTCCCAGTGCGCCGAAACAGTTTATTCAATATCTGGAAGAAGATAACCGTCCCCAGGTAAATCTGGATGTGGATTATGAAAAGGGTATGGGAATCAGCGTTGGGCGGATCAGAGAAGATTCGGTCTATGATTATAAGTTTGTGGGCTTGTCTCACAATACGGTAAGAGGTGCCGCCGGCGGTGCAGTGCTTTGTGCGGAATTATTAAAAGCACAGGGATATATCAAAAAGAAAAACTAAAAATATAATGTATGGGGTGCAACATGGATGAACTGCGCTATCAGGTGGATTTGCTGAACGCAATCAATCAGAAGTTAGGCAATGATGAAAAGATGTATCGCTTAATCTGCGATACATCTGAAAGTGCCTTTATCTATCAGAATCTGGAAGAGGATACCATTCGGACGATTGCCAATTGGGACTTTTTCTTTGATTTTCAAATTTATGAAACCAAGGATATTACTATTTTATTTAATTATGTAGATGAAGGCTACGTAATGGCACTTCGTGAACTGTTATATCTGGAGAAAAGCGGTTTAAAGAAGGATAGTGCAATCTTAAAGCTAAAGGATGGCAAGACCTGGGTCGAGTGTGAAGTAAGTGTTGTTTACAACGAATTCGGTAATCCCTCGGATAAAGTCCTTCGTTTTAAAAATATTACTAAAATCAAAAATCAAAACGATGAACTGACATATATGGCCTATTATGATATTCTCACGGGGCTTTATAACCGTAATTATTTTGTCCGTCTGTTAGGAGATTTTGTCCGCCAGGCAGAAGCGGAAAATGATATCGTTGCGGTTATGTTCGTGGATATTGATGATTTTAGAAAAATAAATGATGGCATGGGAATTATTGTCGGA
>JAVBUF010000045.1:0-16239 GCA_031555615.1 Lachnospiraceae bacterium
AATCAATGGCTTGGATATGGGGATGCAGTTCCGGGAGCTTGCCGATAAACTGGGATGTGAGTTTGCAGAGGCTAGGGCCGGGGCGCTGGAGATGGCCTGTGAATCACCAAGTCCGGAAGAGGTGGAGCTGACAGCGGCGGATAGACGTCAGGAAGTGTGTAAATTCTTAGTGCACACCGAACAGGGAGATTTTGAAGCCAAATCAGTTATTATCGCATCGGGTGCTTCTCATGCCAAATTGGCGGTACCGGGGGAAGCAGAGTTAACCGGTGCAGGCGTTTCCTATTGTGCCACATGCGACGGTGCGTTTTTCAGAGGTCGTACCGTAGCGGTGATAGGGGGCGGAGATGTAGCGGTGGAGGATGCCATTTTTCTGGCCAGAGCATGTGAAAAGGTTTACCTGATTCACCGCCGGGATGAACTGCGGGCCGCATCCATTCTGCAGACAGCCTTAATGGAACTGCCCAATGTGGAGATCATCTGGGATACGGTAGTAGAAAAAATAGAAGGTGAAAGCCAGGTAGAACAGCTTCAAATCAGAAATATAAGAAATAATGAGGTTTCTGCGCTGCCGGTGGCAGGAGTGTTTATTGCGGTGGGGATTCACCCCAATTCAGAGGCTTTTCACGGGTTGGTTCCTTGTGATGAACAGGGCTATATTATCGCCGGCGAAGACTGTGCTTCCCAGGTCCCCGGTGTCTTTGCGGCCGGAGATGTACGAACAAAAAAATTAAGGCAAATTATTACAGCAGTCTCTGATGGTGCCTGTGCGGTGGCTGGAGTACAGCACTATTTATTGAATTATAAGTAAACAAATGTTTCGAAATTATTAGGAAGATGGAATGGGTTCCATCTTCCTTTTTTGGTTGAAAATAAGCGGATTTTATTTAAAGAAATGATAACGGGATATTGACAATAATTAAGAATAATGATATATTTATTAAAGCGCGTAACATATTTGTAATAATTTAAAACAAACGATAAGCCGTCAGGCGGAACGGAGTTTTCATGAAACCAAGCAAATTGAAAATCGCAACATGCACATTGGCTGCAAGTATTGCATTTTTAAGTATAGATATGTCAGTTTTGGCAGTTGGAAACAATACCATATTACCTTCAGCAGGTATTGATTATATGCTGGGAGATCACACTGCTTCCTTGAAGGATTTGCAGGAAGAAAATAAAGTTAAGAATCCATCTTTTGATAATAAGTCCAGTGACAGTGAGAAAACAGTTTCCACACCTTTGCCAACGGTGACAATAATACCTACACCGGAACCCCAGGAAGAGGTCAAGGAAGAAAAGAAGATTGAAGAAACGAAGATCGCAACTTCAGATAAGACCATTAAAGAAAAGGGAAAAGAACTGGATAATAAACGAGAAGAAGAGGGCTTTAAGAGTCTTGTAATTGCTAAAGTACATGACTATGTCAATGTCAGAAGCATTCCAAGCGAAGACGGTGATATCCTTGGAAAGCTGTATGATAAGTCAGTGGGAACCTTTATTTCAGAACAGAATGGGTGGTACGAAATAAAATCCGGTTCGGTGACGGGATATGTAAAGGCCGAATATTGTGTGACCGGTGAAAACGCAGTGGAACTTGCCAAAAAAGTAGGTACCAGAATAGCGAAGGTAACCACTACCACATTAAAGGTAAGGGAACAGCCCGGAACAGATGCAACTGTGTTAGGTCTGGTGCCGATAGCAGATGAATTGCTGGTCACAGAAGAACTGGGGGACTGGGTAAAGGTGAATATAGAGGAAGGTGATGGTTATGTTTCTTCCGATTATATTGCATTATCCACCGAATTTGTAAAAGCAGAGTCAAAGGAAGAGGAAGCAGCAAGACTTGCCAAAGAGGAGGCTGAGAGAAAAGCAGCCCAGGCGGCAGCGGCAGCAGCCAAAGCAGCAGCCAACAAAAACAAGTCTTCATCGAAAGCAGCCGAACCTATCGTATATGCTACCGGAGGTGGCAGTGCTCTGGGTAATGATGTTGTGAATTATGCCTGCCAGTTTATTGGGAATCCCTATGTATTTGGCGGCAGCAGTTTGACCAACGGGACAGACTGTTCGGGATTTGTAATGAGCGTATATAAGAACTTTGGAGTAAACTTACCGCACTCATCATCGGCCGACCGAAGCGTTGGTACCGCGGTAGATGGGCTGGCTAATGCCCAACCCGGTGATATTGTGTGCTACTCGGGTCATGTGGGGATTTATGCCGGAAACGGACAGATTGTCCATGCTTCAACTTCAAAGACCGGAATTATCATGTCCAATGCATCATATCGTTCAATTCTTTCCATCAGAAGAATATTCTAAAAATATACAGCCCCTGCATCAGATTGGATTTGATGCAGGGGTACTTTTATGACTGCAGGCAGAAAATCTTCCAAGTAAGATTTATTAAAAAAATGGCGGACTGGCAAGATTGTGCAAGATGTACAAACTTTTTTGAATATGGCTTTAATGTGATAAAGAATGGCAGTAAATGACAAAAAAGTTATCCACATATGAAAAAACACAAAATCAACGAATTTGGACTTATACACGAAGTTATCCACATTGTCCACAGTGAAAGTGTCTGAAATTGTCGATGACTTACAAAATTAATTGAACAAGCGTTTTGTATAATTTCTATAAAAATGAAGAAAGTATTAAAAAAGTCTTAAAAAACTATTGACTTTTAAAGTGTCAAAATTATAAAAGCTTAATTCCCAAATTGTTGCAAAACGATACCATATTATGGTATAATACATACAAATAAGTTGAGGATGAAGAGCCCCACTACTCTACTTGTTAAGATATGATGAAAGGGTGATAAATTATGAAATTTATTATTATCGGGAAGAACATTGAGGTTACCCCCGGACTTCGTAGCGCCGTAGAGGACAAGATCGGAAAGCTGGAAAAGTATTTTAAGCCGGATACAGAAGTACATGTGACCTTAAGTGTGGAAAAGGAAAGACAAAAGATAGAAGTAACCATTCCGGTTAAGGGTAACATCATCCGTTCCGAACAGGTAAGCAGTGATATGTATGTATCGATTGACCTGGTAGAAGAAATCATTGAAAGACAGCTTAAGAAATACAAGAATAAGTTAGTGGATCAGAAACAGTCGGTTAGCTTTTTCAAGCAGGATTTTATTGAAAAAGATTATATGGACGAAGAAGAAATTAAGATCATCCGTTCCAAAAGGTTTGATATCAAACCGATGTATCCGGAAGACGCCTGCATTCAGATGGAACTGCTGGGTCATAACTTCTTTATCTTTTGCAATGCGGAAACCGATCAGATTAATGTGGTATATAAGCGCAAAGGCAATACTTATGGCTTGATTGAACCGGAAGTATAGTTTAAAATGTAAAGATGTGTGGATCATCCACACATCTTTTTACTTCAAAGAAACAAGGTAAGAGAGACAGAGGGAAGAAGTGAATGATGGCGGTTATCAATATTCTGGCTTTGATTGTGTCAGTAATGATTATGGCATATATTACCAAAGAAAAAATAGTGGATGTTCTTCCGGCGGCGGTTTGTATGCTGGTACTGATCCTTTATTTATTAGGGTTTGCGGGGCATCTGTCTTTTATCGATTTCATCAGTATTGCTGTGTTGGCATCATCGGCAGGCTGGTTGTTCAGGAAAGATCGGAAAACAAGACGGGAAATCGGAAGCTATATCGGAAATGCCATAAAAGAACCGGGTACAATTATCATCTTTATTACAATCCTTGTGGTTGCCTTCTGCGTCAAAGATAAAATGGTTACCTGGTGGGATGATTATAATTTCTGGGCAACAGATGTCAAATCACTTTTTTATCTGGATGGATTTGCCGGAAAGTATACCAATGTTGCACCGGAGTTTGGGGATTACCCCCCTGGAACCCAGATGCTGAAATGGTGGTTTTTACATTTCTCCCCATCAGTGTTCCGGGAAGGGCTGATGTTCGGTGGCTACTATTGCATGAATCTGATATTTATGGCACCTCTGCTGCGATATTTAAAGGGCAAAAATATTCTGGTGTGGATCCTTTGCGCAATGACATTATGGAGCTTTCCCAGTGTGGCAGAGGCCTTTTATCTTGACGGTACCTGTGCGGATCTGACCATGGCGTTGATTTACGGGGCATTTCTGGTGAGTGTATTGGACCGAGAGGGACACAAAGAATTTTTTTATTATGGCCGGATGGCCTTGTATCTGATGGTTTTGATACTGACCAAGAATGTTGCTTTTATCTGGGTCGCTTTCGGACTGATCTTTGCCTTGATCTATACCGTAGCCAATAAGCTGAAAGTATCAAAGTGGCTGTTCCTATCAGTGGCAGCGGCACTTACAGAAATTTCCTGGCTGGGTTTTTGTTTGCTGATGCGCCGGGTTGCCAAGCTCACCGGAACAGCCTTTTCCATGGCGGCAGGGGGAGTAGATTTGCCGGGTTATACGGGTGAACTGATTGATTCGTTTAAAGAAGCTTTTCTATTTTATCCCCTCCACCGATACGAAACGGTAATGATTGATATCACACCGCTGGGAATGTGTCTTTTGGTGATTTTATTATTTGCTGTTTTATTAAAGCAAAAGAGAATGACAGTAAGATCAGGTGTATGGATAGGTTTTTTTATGCTGGTCAGCGGCCTGCTTTATTATGGAATCCTGCTGGTCAGCCATCTCACGATATTTGCCATTGAAGAACAGTATTTAGAGCCTTTTGGGATGATATCTTCCATAGAACGTTATGGAGTGCCTTTTACCATCGGTTCCTTATATGTAATCGGGTATCTTTTTCTCAGAACCTCTAAATCTAAATATGGTGCTTATCTCGCCTGCATTTTATTTGTCCTGCTGACAGCGGATCATCAAAGTGCCTACAGAGGGCTGTGGGGATATGAGAAAACGTTGGCCGAAGCAGAAAGTGCCCGGGTTGGGGTTATGGATGAAAATGCCGAAAAACTGCTGGAAACCATAACCAGAGACGGCCTGAAGCAGGGCCGGATACTTTATTTGAAGGATCAGGCCGATGTAAGGTGGATACAGCATGCTTATCTGGGATTTGAAGCGGCGCCGGTATCAGTGGTGTCGGGATATCTTTCGGCAGATTATCAGAATGACGAAATGCAAGGCCGCGGGGAAGTGCTGACAGCAATAGACCAATCTCATGCAGGGTATATTTATGTAAACCAATTGGGCCCCAAGCGCAAAGAATCTTTTGCCGGAATGACAGTTGATTCGGAATTTTGTTACCAACAATTGTACCGGATTGATGAGAGTGGTGGTGAAATACGGTTGACAGCAGTAAATGGAGTAGATTAGTATATAAGCATGGAAAAAACAATACCGATTATAATTCCGGCCTATGAGCCGGATGAAAAATTAATAAAATTACTTTTATGTCTGCAAGATGCCGGTTTCGAGAATCTGGTGATTGTGGATGATGGAAGCGGAGAAGCGTATCAGGGGATTTTTGACCGTGTCAGGACCGAATGCCAAGGTACGGTTCTTAGCCATGCTATCAATCTGGGCAAAGGAAGGGCTTTGAAAACAGCTTTTAATTATTGTCTGGAAGCGTTTCCGGAGGCAATTGGCTGTGTTACGGCAGATTCGGATGGGCAGCATAGCACCGAGTGCATTATGGCCTGTGCCGAGGAATTGGTACGAAATCCTCAGGCCCTGGTTATGGGATGCCGCTGTTTTGACAGTAAGGATGTGCCGGCCCGCTCTGAATTCGGCAACAAGTGTACCAGGGTGGTGATGAAGTATCTGGCCGGAATTTCCGTGTCTGATACGCAGACCGGTTTGCGGGCCATATCAAAAGATTTTATGAGAATTCTCTTACAGGTAAAAGGAGAGCGTTTTGAATTTGAGACCAATATGCTGATGGAGACCAAACCGAAAAAGATTCCCATCATCGAGGTTCCCATCCGGACAATTTATATAGAAGAAAATCGCACCAGTCATTTTAATCCCATTAAGGATTCCATAAAGATCTACATGATCTTTGGCCGTTTCCTGTTTTCCTCGCTATCTTCCAGTGTGTTGGACTTAATCCTTTTTTCAGTTTTTTGTTATTTTCTGAAAGAAGGAGAATGGGGAAGCTTAAGTTATATTGGAATTGCCACTGTGGCAGCAAGGGTGCTTTCGGCGTTATATAATTATTCCATTAATTATAAGGTGGTTTTTCAAAGCAGTAATTCAGTCCGAAATACCATTTGGAAGTATACCCTGTTGGCGGTGGTGCAGATGGCCTGCAGTGCGTTTTTGGTTTCCAGTCTGTATCCGCTTTTTGGCGGGTACGAAGTATTGGTAAAAATACCGGTGGACGTGGGATTATTTTTCATTAGCTTTGTGATACAAAGGGAATTGGTATATTCTTAAAAATGTGGACTTATGATTGGTATGAATCATGGGTCCTTTTTCATATATTCATAATAATAGGGTATCAGGATGGGTATATGAAGTCAGATATAAAGAAAATAGCTTTTATTTTCAGTATGGTGCTGGTGGCAGCGTTTTTTGTCATAGCCAGTAAAGATCGGCTGAAGGACATTGGCACTCCGGGTGAGGCCGTGATGGTATCAGCAGATAAAACATATATTAAATGGGTGGATTTTAACGTATCCTACGAAGCGCTGTGCAAGGCCTATGATCTGGATGTGGAAAGCTATGATCAGCCGGTACATGTAAACTGGATCGAGCTGCTGGCATATGTAGGAGCAAAGAATGGCGGAAGCTTTGGGAAAAATGCGGTAAGCTCCCTGCAAAAAGTTGCAGCTGAGCTGAAGGAAGAAAAGACCACAATGGCGGAGCTGACAAAAGATATGAAATATTATGATTACTATCATGAAGCATATGAGGCGGTTTTAGGCGGAATGGTGGGAGAATATGAGATTGAAAAGCAATCGGACAGCGGTGTGAAGAGCTGGAAAAAGGTATATGGGTTAAAATCCTTTTCCCCCATTGCCCAGGGATTTCCTTATAGTGATTATGATGATTTTGGTTCTTCCCGGAGCTATGGATATAAAAGAGTTCATTTGGGCCATGACATGATGGGTCAGGTTGGCACACCGATCATCGCAGTTGAGTCCGGCTATGTGGAGGCACTGGGATGGAACCAGTATGGCGGTTGGCGCATCGGCATCAGAAGCTTTGATGGTAAGAGATACTACTATTATGCCCATTTGCGGCAAAACTTTCCCTATGCTCTGGACCTTGAGGAAGGCAGTGTGGTGACAGCCGGTGATGTAATCGGCTATATGGGACATACCGGATACAGTACTAAGGAAAATACCAATAATATTGATACCGTTCATTTGCATTGGGGTCTGCAGCTTATTTTTGATGAATCCCAAAAAGAAGGCAATAATGAAATCTGGGTGGACTGCTATGCTTTAACCAGGTTTTTATATAAAAACCGCTCACGGACAGAGAAGAATCAGGAGACCAGGGAATGGTACCGAATCTGTCAGATGAAGGACCCGGCAGTGGAAAAGTGGAGCAATGAGCATTAACCGAAATGGGTCCCTTGAATTGACTTTTACATAAATAAATGATAAAATTTTTCTTAACATTCAGATATTTTTTATTCCTATGGAAGGAGATCACGACCGTTGGAAGAAACACAGGTTTTTCTGGGTGGAACACCCAAAAGCGAGAAGCACAAGCTGGCACAGGAGTATCTCAACAGCCCGGACAAAAAGCATATTGAAGAGGCGATCCATTATCTGATCATGGCAGTCAAGCAGGGAGAAATCAATGCGGAATTTGACCTGTCTGTTTTGTATTATGCCGGAAAATATGTGGAACAGGATTACATGAAGGCCATGCGGGGGTTTTTGCATGCGGCTAAAGAAAATATCCGGGAAGCGGAATATTATCTGGGACTTTATCATTATCGGGGGATTGAGACCAAGGTAGACTATGACAAAGCCTTTCAGAAGTTTATGCTGGCGGAGCCGCTGAAGAAGCCCTATATCCTGCATACGATTGCCAAATGCCATGAAGAGGGTAAAGGAACACCTCGGGATCAGGAAAAGGCCATTGCTGTTTATAAAGCAGCAGCGGAACAGGATTATGTACCTTCTCAGATGCGGCTGGCAGATATATATGAGCAGGGAATCGGTGTTTCGGTAAATATGCAGGAAGCTTTGAACTGGCTGAGTAAGGCGGCCCGAAAAGGAAACGGCGAAGCCTGTTACCGGCTGGCTAATTTCTACAGAGAAGGAAAAGGGACCGAGAAAAACGCCGATATGTTTGTTAAGTGCCTTTACCTGTCGGCCAAGTCAGGATATGCAGTGGGTCAATATGAACTGGCGGAAAAATATTTTTCCGGTAAGGAAATCAAGCAGGATGAAAAGCTTGGTTTTGAATGGCTGAAAAAATCAGCGGAACAGGAATATCCTGATGCCGTTCTGCACACCGGTGTGGCTTTTTTTGAAGGAAAGTATGTAGAGAAGGACCTGGGCGAAGCGCTCTGGTTTCTGCGTAAGGCGATATCCATGGGAATGGATGAAGCCGGTGAATATCTGGCCCATGCCCAGGAGGAAATAGAACAGCAGAAACTGGAAGAAGAAGCAAGGCTGACCGAAGAAGCGGTACTGAAGCATGCCCAGATGATTAAAGAAGCCCTGCGGACCCAGACCGCCGGAAAGATGTCCAGTGAAGATGAAAAGACGCTGGAGTGGGCCAAGCAGGTGAAAGCGGCATTGCGGGTTAGAGAGGCGGCAGCAGCAACAGCCCAGTCACCCAAACTCAGTGATGAAGAAATTATGCTGCTGCAGGCGCAGAAGATTAAAGATGCGCTGCGCAGCCGTACGGTGAAAAAGACAGAATCGGAGATAGAAGAAGAGGCAGTATTGCAAAAAGCCAGAGCAATTAAGGAAGCGCTGCGGACACAGGCCCAAAAACAGACCCCTGCGGAAATGCAGGATTTGGAAAAACAACGGGCCAACACACAGCTTGAGAAGCTGGCGTTTCTGAAAAAACGGGCAGAGCTTGATGATCCGGCGGCACAACTGGAAATGGGTATCAAATACCTGCTGGGTGTCAGAGAAGGTAAGACGGTGGTGTTGGAACAAAATCTGCTGGCAGCGAAAAAATGGCTGACCAGGGCTTTGGAAAATGGAAACCGGGATGCCCAGGCCGGTTTGGACAAGATCGAAATGTTATTGGAACGGATGTAAAAGTAAGCCGGCTGGCTTAGAAATAAAGACAAATAAAGGAGCTAAAATATGTACATAAAGACAGCACAATCAAATGCACAGGATGCAAAAGGAGCAGTTGGCGAGGTAGCCGGACAATTAGCGGGATTTGATTTTGAAGTATTGATTTTCTTTGCATCGGCAACCTATGATTTTAATCAGATTGCGGCAGAGATGAATAACAGATATCCGGACAAGAAGGTCTTGGGATGTTCTTCCTACAGTGAGTTTTGTGATGATATGGAAAGTAAGGATTCCATTACCGCGATGGCTATTACCAAAGAATGTGTCAGTGATGTATCCATTCAGGTAATCGAGAATGTGGCGGCAGACGGTAATCTGACTCCAGCCTTTCTGAACTTTGAAAGCCATTTTGGAATGAAAATGTCAGAAGCCAGTTTTCGTCAGTATGTGGGCATCATGCTCACGGATGGACTTAGCGGGGCAGAGGAAAAGACCATCGAAACCATCGGTGATATGACCAATGTTTTCTTTGTGGGGGGCTCGGCAGCTGACCGCCTGACGTTTACCGGCACCTATCTGTATGCCAATGGTAAGGTATATCAGGATGCGGTTATACTGGCTTTATTAAAAGTAGAAACCGGATTTTCCATTGTTAAGACTCAGAGCGTGGAGCAGGCCGGTATCACGGTAACGGTTACCAAAGCTGACCCCGAAAAGCGCCGGATATATGAGCTTAACAACAAACCGGCGGGAGAGTATCTGTCA
Source organism: Lachnospiraceae bacterium (assembly GCA_031555615.1). Classification (GTDB taxonomy): domain Bacteria; phylum Bacillota; class Clostridia; order Lachnospirales; family Lachnospiraceae; genus UBA935. The sequence goes on from JAVBUF010000045.1 coordinate 9,924, forward strand.
GCGATTTTGAATATTCCTATGGATAAGCTGCAGGATTCCTTTTTTGGACATCCTCTGGGAATCGTCATTGGTGATGAAATATTTATCCGCAGTCTGCGGACGCTGGAAGCCGACGGTTCTATCAGTGCTTTTTGCGCGGTAGCCGAAGGAATGACCTTAAGTCTGTTAAGCACCAAGGATATGATTGCCGAAACCAAGGCAGCAATTGAAGAGAAGAAGGTGCAGATGGGCAGTATTTCCGGTATTTTGAACTTTAACTGCGTACTGCGGACTTTGCAGTTGGAAAATGAACAGAGTATGCTGCCGTTCTGCGAAGCGTTTGCCGGTTATCCAACATGCGGTTTTTCCACCTATGGAGAGATTTACCTGGGACATATTAATCAGACAGCAACCATGTTGTTATTTAAATAATTATATAAATAGGAAATGCCGGCCATTCTAAAGTAATCGTTTAGAATGACCGGCAATTTGCTGCCAATTGACCAAAGGAACTGGTATGTGCCTGCGTGGCTGATTTAATGATGAAAGAGGAGGATGAAAGAAGATAAATATAGCATTGCAAAAAGGAATTTCCTATGATATAATATGATTTGTTGAAATGATAAAAAATTAACAATCTTATTATGGAGGAAATAACATGGCAAAAAAAGTAGTTTTAGCAGGTGCCTGCCGTACTGCCATCGGAACCATGGGCGGAACTCTTAGTACCACCCCCGCAGCAGATTTGGGCGCAATCGTAATTAAAGAAGCTTTGAACAGAGCGGGAGTTGCTCCCGAGGCAGTTGATCATGTATATATGGGATGTGTTATTCAGGCCGGTCTGGGTCAGAATGTAGCACGTCAGGCAGTGATTAAAGCAGGTTTACCTATCGAAGTACCGGCAGTGACCATTAACGTGGTATGCGGTTCCGGTTTGAACTGTGTTAATATGGCCGCTCAGATGATCCTGGCCGGTGATGCTGATATCGTGGTAGCAGGTGGTATGGAAAATATGTCCATGGCTCCTTATGCCCTTCCTCAGGCTCGTTTCGGATATAGAATGAACAATGCAACCATGATCGATACCATGGTAAATGATGCTCTTTGGGATGCTTTTAACGATTACCATATGATTCAGACCGCAGATAATATCTGTGCCGATGAAAGATGGAACATCTCCAGAGAAGAGTTGGACGAGTTTGCTCTGGCCAGCCAGTTAAAAGCTGAAGCTGCTCAGAACAGCGGTGCTTTTGATAAGGAAATCGTGCCCGTAGAAGTAAAGAAGAAAAAAGACGTAATCGTATTTAATAAAGATGAGGGTCCTCGTGCCGGTTCTACCATCGAAGGTCTTGCCAAGCTGCGTGCTATCAATAAAGATGGCAAAGTTACTGCCGGCAATGCTTCCGGTATCAATGACGGTGCTGCGGCTATCGTGGTAATGAGCGAAGAAAAAGCCAAAGAACTGGGTGTAAAACCCATGGCTACCTGGGTAGCAGGTGCATTGGCAGGTGTGGAACCCAGTGTTATGGGTATCGGTCCGGTAGCTTCCACCAAAAAAGTTATGGCTAAAACCGGTATGAAGATTGAAGACTTCGACATTATCGAAGCTAACGAAGCCTTTGCCGCACAGTCTATCGCTGTAGGTAAAGACCTTGGTATCGATGTTGAGAAACAGCTGAACCCCAATGGCGGTGCCATTGCTCTGGGGCATCCCGTAGGCGCAAGCGGCTGCCGTATTTTGGTTACCCTGCTGCATGAGATGGAAGCCCGTGATGCCAAGAACGGACTGGCAACTCTGTGTATCGGCGGCGGTATGGGCTGCTCCACCATCGTAACAAGAGAATAATTACAGGTTAATATCGATAAGCAGGCTTAAAATTTAAGCCTGCTTATCGGAATGTAATAGAACAAAAAGGAGAAAAGCAAATGGAGTATGTATTGTACGAACAAAAAGGCGCAGTGGGAATCATCACCATCAGCCGGGAAAAAGCATTAAATGCTTTAAATTCGACCGTATTGGAAGAATTAAACCAAACCTTAAATGCAGTAAATCAGGATGAAGTAAGATGTCTTATCTTAACCGGAGCCGGAGAGAAATCTTTTGTGGCCGGAGCAGATATCGGAGAGATGAGTTCCCTGTCTAAAGTAGCCGGTGAAGTATTCGGCAAAAAGGGAAATGATGTATTCCGCAGATTGGAAACCTTCCCCATTCCCGTGATAGCCGCTATCAATGGCTTTGCATTGGGCGGCGGCTGTGAGATCGCCATGAGCTGTGATATCAGAATCTGTTCTGAAAATGCTGTTTTCGGACAGCCTGAAGTAGGCCTCGGTATTACCCCCGGATTTGGCGGAACCCAGAGACTGGCTCGTCTGGTAGGTGCCGGAATGGCAAAACAAATGATCTTTACCGGCAGAAACATCAAAGCTGACGAAGCGTATCGCATCGGATTGGTAAATGCGGTATATGCACCTGAAGAATTGATGCCGGCAGCCGAGAAGATGGCTGCAACCATTGCTAAGAATGCTCCCATTGCCGTACGCAACAGCAAAAAAGCAATCAACGATGGTCTGGATGCCGATATGGATGCAGCGATTGTAATAGAAGAAAAATTATTCGGTGATTGCTTCGAAACCTATGATCAGGTAGAAGGCATGACCGCATTTATGGAAAAAAGAAAAGTAGAAGCATTTTTAAACAAGTAGGAGGAAGAAAGAATGAAAGTAGGAATTATCGGCGCAGGAACCATGGGTTCCGGTATCGCACAGGCATTTGCCCAGACAGAAGGTTACGAAGTATTTCTTTGTGACATCAATGAAGAATTTGCAGCAAACGGAAAGAAAAGAATTGCCGGTGGGTTTGAAAAACGTGTAGCCAAAGGGAAAATGGAACAGGCTGATGCGGATGCTATTCTGGCTAAAATTACTACCGGTGTAAAAACCATCTGTACAGATTGTGATCTGGTGGTAGAAGCAGCATTGGAAGTAATGGACATTAAGAAACAAACCTTTAAGGAACTGCAGGATATCTGCCCGAAGGATTGTATTTTTGCAACCAACACCTCTTCTTTATCCATTACCGAAATCGGTGCCGGCCTTGACCGCCCTGTAATCGGTATGCATTTCTTCAATCCCGCTCCGGTTATGAAGCTGGTGGAAGTAATCGCAGGCTTAAATACTCCCGATGAAATGGTAGACAAGATCAAAGCCATTTCCGAAGAAATCGGCAAAACTCCGGTACAGGTAAATGAAGCAGCCGGTTTTGTTGTAAACAGAATCCTGATTCCCATGATCAATGAAGCAATCTGTGTACTGGAAGCAGGCGTGGCAAGCGTGGAAGATATTGATGCAGCTATGAAGCTGGGTGCAAATCATCCCATGGGCCCCCTGGCACTGGGTGATTATGTAGGACTTGATATCGTTCTGGCCATTATGGAAGTTATCCAGAGCGAAACCGGTGATCCCAAATACCGTCCGGCAACCTTATTGAAAAAAATGGTTCGCGGCGGTAAATTAGGCTGCAAGACCGGCGTTGGATTCTACGACTACTCGAAATAGGAAAATAAATTATTGGAGGAAATAAAACCATGAATTTTATGTTAGACAAAGAACATGAAATGCTGCGTACTCTTTACAAAGAGTTTGCAGAAAAAGAAGTAAAGCCTCTTGCTCAAGAGGTAGATGAAACCGAAGAATTTCCCAGAGGAACAGCAGAAAAAATGGGAAAAGTAGGTTTCCTGGGAATCCCCGTTCCCAAGGAGTATGGCGGACAGGGCTGTGATCCTTTAGCTTATGCAATGTGTGTGGAAGAATTATCCAAAGTATGCGGAACTACCGGTGTTATTGTATCCGCTCATACCTCTCTGTGCGTGGATCCCATCATGACCTATGGTACCGAAGCGCAGAAGCAGAAATATCTGCCCCCTCTTGCCAAAGGTGAAAAGTTAGGCGCTTTCGGTTTAACCGAGCCCGGTGCCGGTACCGATGCCCAGGGTCAGCAGACCAAGGCCATTCTGGAAGGTGACGAATATGTATTAAACGGTTCCAAGATCTTTATTACCAATGGTAAAGAAGCTGACGTGTATGTCATTTTTGCCATCACCAGTGTATCCACTGATGCCAAAGGCAGAACCAAAAAGAGTATTTCGGCATTTATCGTAGAAAAAGGAACTCCCGGATTTACCTTCGGAACCAAAGAAAAGAAAATGGGTATCCGTGGTTCATCCACTTATGAATTGATCTTTACCGACTGCCGTATCCCCAAGGAAAACCTGTTAGGGGCAGAAGGCAAGGGCTTCGGTATTGCCATGCATACCCTGGACGGCGGACGTATCGGTATCGCTGCTCAGGCACTGGGACTTGCTGCCGGTGCATTGGATGCCACCATTGCTTATGTACAGGAAAGAAAGCAGTTCGGAAGACCTATTTCAGCATTCCAGAACACCCAGTTCCAGTTGGCTGATATGGCTACCAAGGTAGAAGCTGCCAGATTGCTGGTATACAAAGCAGCAATGGCCAAAGCTACCCAGAAATCTTATTCTTTGGAAGCTGCTCAGGCCAAATTGTATGCGGCTGAAGTTGCCATGGAAGTGACCACCAAAGCAGTACAGCTTCACGGCGGTTATGGCTATACCAGAGAATATGATGTTGAGCGGATGATGCGTGATGCCAAGATTACCGAAATCTACGAAGGAACCAGTGAAGTTCAGCGGATGGTAATTTCTGCAGCATTACTTAAATAAGTTCAGCAAAATCAAAAAATAAGGAGAGAAATACAATGAAAATTGTTGTTTGTATTAAACAGGTACCTGATACAAAGGGTGGCGTAAAGTTTAATCCCGATGGTACTCTTGATAGAGGTGCGATGCTGACCATTATGAATCCTGATGACAAAGCAGGCTTAGAAGCAGCACTTAGATTAAAAGATCAGTATGGAGCAGAAGTTACCGTGATCACCATGGGTCTTCCCAAGGCTGAGGATGTTCTGCGTGAAGCAATTGCAATGGGAGCCGACAAAGGTGTTCTGGTAACCGACAGAGTTCTGGGTGGTGCCGATACATGGGCAACTTCTCAAACCCTGGCAGGTGCGATCCGCAATCTGGAATATGATCTGATCATAACCGGCCGTCAGGCTATCGATGGTGATACTGCTCAGGTTGGCCCGCAGATTTCCGAGCATTTGAATATTCCCGTTATTTCTTATGCACAGGATATTAAAATTGACGGAAACAGTGTAATCGTACAGCGTCAATATGATGACAGATATCATGTGGTAAAAGCCCAGATGCCTTGTCTGATCACCGCTCTGGCAGAATTGAACGAAGCCCGTTACATGACACCCGGTGGTATTTTCGATGCCTGCAAGGCAGAAATTACCGTTTGGGGCAGAGACAAGCTGGTAGAAGTTGAAGATTCTAACTTAGGTCTGAAAGGATCACCCACACAGATTGCCAAGGCTTCCGATAAAGTAAGAAAAGGTGCCGGCGAAAAAGTTGTTTTGGATCCGACAGAGTCAGTTGACTATATTATGAACAAATTAAAAGAAAAACATGTTATTTAACGAGACGAGGTGATCATGATGAATTTAGAAGCATATAAAGGCGTATTCGTCTTCGCTCAGCAGGTGGACAATACCATCAGTGGTATTGCTTTGGAGCTGATTGGCGAAGGCAAAAGACTGGCCGCAGATTTAAACACAGAAGTAACCGCAGTATTAGTGGGCAGCGATGTAAAGGGTCTGGCCGATGAGCTGGCAGCTTACGGTGCCGATAAGGTTATCGTTGTAGACGATCCTGAATTAAAAGAATACAGAACAGAGCCCTACACCCATGCAGTGGCATCGGTAATCGAGAAATACAAACCGGAAATCTTTCTGGTTGGAGCAACTGCTATCGGCCGTGACTTAGGTCCCCGTGTATCGGCAAGAGTCCATACCGGACTGACCGCTGACTGTACCCAGTTGGATATCGGTGATTTCCCCATTAATCCCATTCCCGGCAAAGAGCAAAAACACAATCAGTTACTGATGACTCGTCCGGCTTTTGGCGGTAATACCATTGCAACCATTGCCTGTCCGGACTTCCGTCCCCAGATGGCAACCGTTCGTCCCGGTGTTATGCAGAAAATCGCAAAAATTGAAGGTGCCAAAGCCAACATTGAAGAATTCAATCCTGGTTTTACTCCTGACCATAAATATGTTGAAATTATGGAAATAGTAAAATCTGTAGCTGATGTCGTAGATATTATGGACGCTAAGATATTAGTATCCGGCGGACGTGGTGTAGGTGGTCCTGAGAACTTTGCCATGCTGGATGAACTGGCGGCCTCCATCGGCGGAACC
>JAVBUF010000117.1:0-16966 GCA_031555615.1 Lachnospiraceae bacterium
TCTATTACCGGTCGCCATTGATGCACGGTGAGCTTTCTTTTCTGCATTCGTCCGGTGGATTTCCATTTCGTTATATTTAGATCGGCCGGCAGATTCCTCACGCCGTTCCCCTGATATAATCAGGATTTTCGTGTCCTTACTGGTCTTTTCCAAGTTGGAGGTAACACTATCCTGTACAGCCGCCTTGAGATTGCCGCTACACCACCGCCCCTGGTGCGTTCCACCTTTGGCGGGGAACTTGTGCCGCTTTCCACCAATCTGTTCCAATTCTCCTAACTGGCTTAGGTTGGTAATTATGGCATCAGCTATTACAATCTTAAGATATGCACTACACCACCGGCGGGACAGGTCGCCAGTTTTCATTGGAAATTTCTTCCGATACCCGAATTGCTTAAGTTGTTCCTCCATATCCTCGGTGGCTTGTTGCTTTAATTCCTGACAGGCAAGATATTTCTGCGATGGACGGCATTGACAAATCTCCCCGGTTTCTGGATCAACCCATTCAATCGGTTCACTGGCTCCTACCCGGTATAATTCTCCAAAGAAACCATTCACCCGCCAGGATAACCTAAGCGGCACACCTTCGGCTTCTGATAATGCCTTTACGTAGTTTTGAGTGCATTTCCAGTCCATCTGGCGGCTTGGATGTCCACCATCGATATCGTGATGCCAAAACTCCATTTTCTCCTTTGGCACACCCAATTCCAGCATTTTGTAATAACAGGCAATGCTATCCTTCCCGCCAGATAATAGAATAACGATTAAATCATATTCTTCGAGTGGTAATAATTCAGGAAGGTATATACTTTCGAAGTGTTTACTGTCTTTACGCCCATCAATCCGTGGCTTTATTTTTACGCCTTTTCCGTATATTGGTTCATCCGCGTGTCCCCTTATTACTGGTGTATCTTTTGTGCAATCGCTATCTTTTATATAATCTGGCTCAACAAAACTTAGTTGCCCAGGACAATCATAATTGAAAACTTCTAATCCCATTTTCTTTCAAGGAGCCGATGCGCATCTTCCGGAAGCTCGTCCTCCTTTCAAAACTCAGTTATAATCATATCTGCCTAACTCAACATCTTTTTCACATTCAGGGCACGTTACCCACGCCCCATCACCCCAGTATTCGGTATTAAAATCCACCTCATCAAACGGCATTTCTATGTCCTTTTCGCAGTGCGGACACATGAACTGGATTTTCACCGGTTTACTGATGATTATATAATCAGTTTCCAAATCTCTACCTCCGCTAAAGTTCAGTTTAGTTAAGCACTCGTTTTATATCTCGCCCATCGGTTTTTCATTTCCTCGGCAGTTATGTAGTAATTTCTTTTCCGTTCGCCGGTCCATGCAAGCCCACCAGCTTCGCCCTCGTACAAAAAGTTGGATGCTTTGAGACTTGCACCATTTTCACTAACGAGAGTATATGTTACTATCCGCTCATATCCCATCGTAAAACCAATTTTACAGCAAGCACCGTATAATTTAGAGCAGGCATTTCTTGTGCCATCGGTGCAATTTCTGTATATCTCAAGGGTCTTTCCGTTATCACTCATTCTGGCTGTTGGCCGACCGCATATGGCAACGCCGCATAGCCTTTCGCCTTCATAGACCGCAACTGCAAACTTTCCACCGGTCGGTGGTATATTGTGTCGGTGATGATTTTTCACATATTCTTTTGCTTCTTTCAAGTGTATTGGTCTTATTTCAAGCAACTTTATACCTCCGTTATTTATTCTGCATTTTCGGCCATACAGGAAATTTCATCTTCCATGATGTCGTTAAGCTCACTCAAATCAATGAGATTTGGATTTTCTTCTGCGAATACTGCCATTTCCTCATCCAGGCATCCGCAAGCAATAAAAGTATTGATGTTTTTTAATAATCTTTCGATTTCATTCATATTCTCTTTTCCTCCGCTAAATTTTAAAAAACTCACTTTCTTTTCATCGGAATCATTCTGTTTCCGTCAAATTCATAAAGCAAGTTACTGCCAGTCAAAAGCAAAAGACCAGCCTGTGCTTTTGAAATTTCATGATATCGGTTCTTGTCCCCGTCTCTTATGTATGGGGTATCTGTCTTAAATCCTTGATTTTTCATTGTCTCTCCTAACTTTTAATCCTTATTTTCTCTCAAAACATTGTTCAATCTCCACCGGACAATCAAACACACTTCTTTTCCGGCAATACCACTTTCCGCTGCGATAAGCTCCCTGGTCACAATGTTTGCAGTTATCACAAGAGACTTCCTGCTTTTTCTTTTCCAGCATTGTTAATATCTCTTTATTTTTTATTGCCATGCCAACCTCCGCTAAATATTAATCCTCCAAATAACAATCAATATCTTCATCCACAAAGGAATCCAATACATTGCAGATATGCTCAATAAATTTGTCTGTAAATACAACAACAAAGTCATCCAGGTTACATACCGGTTCACCGTCCCATTTAATTTCACATTCGTCATGATCCACCAGGAGATCGTCAACCTTTAAACATCCTGTTTCAGAAATAATCCCGCCGATTAACTCATCCATGTCATATCCTTCCGGCTCTAATATATACCGTTTTACTGCTGCTAAAGTCTTTTTATTTGCTTTCATATATGCTCCCTTCTGCCTCCATGAGGTTATCAAAATGCCTGTCCACCACTTCTTTGTCATACAGTGTCCGGCTGTAAATCTTCCGCTTTGCCCCAATCCCTTCCCCGAATGTTGTGGCCGAGCTTTTACCGACACCCAGATATACTGCTAACTCTTCCGCGCTCAGAAGCCGTGGTGACACTGTTTTTATTTGACTTTCCGTTTTCTTGTTCATTTTCCGTCCTTTCTCGTCTTTGCTTGTCAGTGCTTATCCTTGCTTGTCTTTGCCTGTCTCTAAGTCAACTAAATTTTAATTTACATCAATATCCGCTTTTTCTAACGCTTTCTTTAACCGCTTCCTTTCTTCAACAGCTAATATCTCTAAATCAGCCATTATAAGAGAAATCGATTTGTTAACACCAGACTTTTCAAAAACATCTCCACTGATGATTGGATCCGCTCCAAAAAAGGTCCTTAATTTACTCGCATTATTAGCTATATTTTCTAAGTGATCTAATTCTGATAATAAATTTGCTCCTGTCATATTATTTCTCCGATTTTATGATTGATAGGTACTGTAGGTGATCTGCCCCTATCAATGTTTACCCGGCAGATGGGTGGGTTACGCTAATTTTCACTTCTCACCATGTCAGCATCGTAATCATCAACGGCTTTTAATCCGTCCTGAAGCATTTTGTCACATTCCCAGCATAACGGTATACTTTCTTCTCCATCGCCGACTGCTACACTTATCGCATCATCGAAAGATTCTGCTTCATATTCACCTATTTCTGCCCATGCAACATATTTCCTGTAGACTTTGTATTTCATTTTGATTAACCCTCCACTACCGTCAGCCCATCAGCTGCATAACACCCTCTGTATCCTTCCAGCCAGACACATTCCGTCCCACATACTTCATGGGGACCGGCAGTGATAGTAAATACTTTCCCTTTGTTCTGATCTGGTACATAATACTTATTATTCATGGTTACTTTATCTCCGATTTTTAACATTGATTTCCTCCAATCACCGAAATTTTTCGTACTCTTCCCTTTTTGCTATCAACAGCCCACCGACATAATAATTCTCATTACTGGCTAAATTGACGATTACACCGTTTGGTACTGCAATGGTTATGCTTCCCCAGCCATCTTTACCAGTCTGAATGGATTTGATATTTTCCATACCGGCAAGCTGTAATTCAATATTGTTGTCCTGGGCCATTCTGTCAAAAATTTTTAAGCTGTCCATACTTTCCTCCATCACCCACCGGCAATCGCCTGAAACAAATCCGTGTATACCCTGCCACCCTCAACAACTTTAGTTACCGGTGGCCGCTCAACTGCAAAAGTACATTCTTCCAATCCGTCTTCCTCAGCCTCTTCCGGTTCAGCCGGACCCGTCAGATTATTCCGCACACACGTATAACTCAATCCCATTTCCTTGGCGATCCCGCTCACCGACATACCGTTATCCTTCAGCTGGTGCATTTCCTCCAAGACCGCATCCGTCACCTTTCCGCGGGGAACCGTTATTTCGTATTCTCTCGCTAACTTGGATACGTAGCTATATGACCGGCCTATTTTATTGGCTATCTGCGCGTAGGTAAGCCCTTGGGCTATATAATCAGCCAGTGTTTGTTTATCCATTGTTGTCCTCCTTAATTGCTCAAAATCTCGTCTTCGAGAGCTTCAAAATCAATCTTGTTTTGTGGGAAATCATTAAATCCCGGCTTTTTAATAGCCGTATTTTGCTTTCGCCCCTCCCAACTAATTACCTTCTGTTTCCAGTTCTTAACCGGTTTTTTGTCCCTATCCACCCAATTGGCAATATGATAGTATTCAAAGAACTGCTCCGGGTCGACACTGTTCTTCCGCTCCAGACAATAAGCTTTTACCTCTTCCAGCGTGGGCGGTATAAATGTATTACTTCTTCCCTTCTTCCCTTCTTTCTTTTCTTCTATTGCTGTCGTTAGAATGTCGTTAGAATGTCGCTTGTCTGTCACTTGACTGTCGTTTTGTCTGTCACTCGATTGGTACAAATCATAGTTAACCACCGTAAATATGCTATATTTATTACACGTTTTGACTGTCAATTCGCCTGTCGTTTTTAAATGTGAAATTGCCGTTCTTATTTCTCTTACAGTAAGTGTTGTTTCATCAGACAGAACAGGTAGGGAAGAAACGAAAGAACCTCTTTTAATTATTTTTCCTTCAAACTTGCCTTCTTTCCAATTGGCTTTTAAGAGCATATGAAGAAACAAAACTTTTGTATTTATATTCTTATACCATTCCCAGTCCAAAATCTTACGGTTTATTTTTATGTAATCATCCAAGTAATCACCTACTTACCTATAATGTCAAAAATACTCATTTGCCCGGCAGCGAAGACATTTACCGGTTCGGAACTCTGCCTTAATATTTTCCTGATAGGCTTAAGCCCTTTATTTATGTTCTTGATCCGGCTTTCCTGTTGCCGCTTAAATCTTCTTAACTCCGCGTAATCATCCTTTGATGGCCTGTAATATCCCTTTCCATCACCGGTGTTTAATATGGCCCAGTCAGTCCGTGCCTTTTCTACCAGCTTGCGCATTTCCCTGTCCGGGTCCTTGGCTCTTTTATCAACCAAGCCATTATTGATACACCTTGCTGTCAGGAGATTGCGATTTATGGCATTTTCTTTCCCTTCCGGGATTAAATCAATTATTCCCATAGTCCTCCTGTATGGTCTTATACGACCGCCCAAATGGGGGTTAGGCGGTCGCTGCCACGGAAGCAATATTCGGCCGTTTTTCGTGATATAGTGGTAACTGCCGAACGAGTAATAGTTACTATGTAAAGCCTTAGCTATACACCTACTTCTGTGATCTCTATTTCTGTCCTGGGGTTTTCCTTATCGTACAAAACCCGAGAGCCGTCCATAGAGACGATTATCTTACTGTTATCATCTGTAATGACACCATGACTTACCAATACGTCACAAAGGCTCTGGTGCAGATTTACAAGGTCTACACGCCGCCTTGTGGGCATGAAATAAAGTGCTTTTACATTGACCGGGTAATCTATTCCCTGTGTCCGCAGGAACGGTGCACAATCCTTCTCATATTGCTTATATTGCTTGCTGGGAATAACTTTCGGCACGCCCTTGACCCAGATGATCTGTTGATGGTTTTTCTTGGTAATTGGTGCTATCGGTATAATTATTTTCATCAGCTTTCCTTTCTTCCTTAATGATAATTCCGTATATTTTATACATTTTACGAAAGGCAATAACGCCCATCTGGTGTGCGATTGTATGGTGTGTACGGCAAAGGCATATCTTTCGATAATGCGAATCATCAACCCTGTTACGGTCATTCCCCATCCCGATAGCATCCTCATGGTGTATTTCACCATGTGCTCCGCACACTGCGCATTTCTTATGTTTAATGCAATAATACAGGTACTTTCCTATATCATCTGTCCGCTCAATGGCATTGTCAGAAAGCGGCACACCTTCTTGGATGGCATACTCCATAATGGTATTGATAAACTCTCTGGCCACGTCCATTGAGCAATCCGAAAGGCTGAAATAATTTATACCGGTTTTACTTATATGTAAGTATTTAAGCCATTCCTTTTGTTCTTCCGGGAAATATCCAGTGTATTCCGATATATCCCGTATGGTTGCATAAGCTTTCTTTCTCTGTTCAACTGATATATGCCGACCGTCATTGAATCTTATTTCCAGTTTTCTTATCAGCTTCTGCAAGATCAGGCTGCCTAAATTAAGTTTGGGAATTAATATGATTAACTCCGTTCCCTCCGTAGTCTCTTTATATTTTTTGATAGTAGCTTCGGCATACATTTCATCACCACACTTTCGGGAATGCGCCGGTATCCAGACATTCCGATAAATAATTCAATCTGGGTATATAAATTTCTTCAATGAATTTAGGGTCATATTCGATTGGGTGAAAGGATAATCTATCAATATCGATATCACAATAAAAGTTGTTGTACTCCCTTTCAGTAAGGCCGTAGGCAACTATGTAAGCTTTCCTTACTCCCAGACCAAACATTTCAACATTGACCTGTCTCACATAGCTTAGCGGCGGGGTGAACACTTTATCCAATCTGTAGGTCTTTACCTCGTAAATGGTATCATCCGTACAACCATCAAGGTTAATTCTCAGGTGGCCAGTTATTACCTGCTTGTCCATTACAAGACCGGGTATCTGAAGAAAATCTAAGATTCGGTGTTCGTATGCAGTACCGGCTTGCATTGCTTCATTCACAAAACCCATGTTGTCGAAGCCCTGCTTTGTCCTCCACCACTTAGCGAATGAACTTGTTTCCCAATTCCCTACCACATATGAAGTATCGCTCGCCCCGATGTAATATGACCTGTCACTATTTGTTATCATCGAGTTTTTTCAGGATACAGATCAGATTATGTTCAAAAGCATATAGGGTATTGTACATGGCGAGATAACTTTGCAATTCTTCCTTGCTCCGGTTTAATTTTTCTGCGATCTGATCCATCGTCATATCATTGGACTTTTTCTGTATGGCAGTAATTGTTTCATATACACGGTCCTTGACTTTTCTTATGTCATGCTCGAAATCTGATTCTTTTTGCTGACTTCGTTCCTGTTCCTCGGCCTTAAGCCATAAATCAAACCCCAGTCCGGTATATATCGCTACTGCCTTGACAAATAGCCTACATTGGCAGTTCCATAATCTTTGCTGGCTCATTGAATTGTCCTTAACGGGATTAGCGCCGTTCATTACCGGCCCCTGAAACTCAAACTTCCAGTTATCAATGGTTATCTTAATTCTTGTTTCATATACCCGATTGGTTTTGCCACTAGTATCAGCAAAGACGCAATCTGATTTAATCAGGGAAGTGCCCCCTTCTTGCGGAATGGGTTCGAAAAAAACTTCTTCTGCACCATTTTCGTGCAGTAGTTCAATACATTTTGCCCAGTTAAGGTAAGGAATCTTCTTTTCGTTCTTACCTTCTCCTTCCTTGCGATATTCGCAATATTGAGACACATCTATTTTCCGTAGTTCATCGTAGGTTTTTAACATGATCTTCCTCCATAAATACTTAGCCACACTTGAAATCTGCTTCCCATACCCAGTTACCGGAATAAAACCACTCAACCAGATCAATGCGAAATTGCTTCAGACCCTCCGGTGTATTCTCATAATGAATACCGGAAAAGTTTTCAACAAAGTCCTGCATATCCTGTTCAACTGTGGTAACATGTTCCATTGCATACATAAAAGCATCCTCATCAGTTACCCTTTTCCTTTTCTCTGGTCCTATTCCTACATACATTTAAGCATTTCCTCCAGTTCCATCTGCACACATGGACTGCGCATAATGTTTGTTATCCTATTATTCCGCAACTGCTCCATCTTCTCTTCTTCCAGACAGTCAAGGCATACACCGTTAACTAAATCGCCGGGATCAAAGTTGCCGGGGCACTTTCTACACTTAAGCATTGCATTTCTCCTTCAAATCGCTTATAATAAGCACATAAATAGCATATGCTGTTATTTGATTTAAGTCCGGCGCCGACCAAAGAGCAGGACTTATTTCTTTTTCTCATCTACTTTCTTTAATAGCCACATTACCAATAAGGTTAAAAAAACTCCTATCCAAAATGGTGATATGTACATCTGATTCCCTCCTTTCTACTCATTTTTCAGTGCTTGGGCATACATGGCATCCAAATCATTTATCAACTCTGGTCGCTCTGTTTCCGTCAAATATCCCATAGCGTAAAATGTCCAGATGGCACCATATAACTTGCAATATCTTTCAAACATTGCTCCCATAAGAGAGTGGGGTTTAAAATCTGCCCAGTTTTGGATTGATATATAGAAAATATTTTCTTCCGACTTAAGCTTTTCTATTAACTCAGCTATTGTCATGGCCACCTCCTATCCCTTGGCATCCACCAGCTGTATGTAACACTTCCCGCCGGTCAGCTCCATCCACGCCTTACACGCTTCCAGATCCGGCTGAAAGATATCAATACACTTACCTTCCTGTATGCTCCCGATTCCGTCATTATCTGCATCACCGCCAAAACCGGTATCCAGTATTTCAAAGTGCCCTAATACCTCACCGATACTTCCGTCTTCCTCATACTTATAGATGATTGCTGTAAGACCTATCCACTCTTTCTTCCCGGCCGCTATTCCGTAGCGTGGCTTGCATCCGCTGTAACAGAGATTTCCGGTTTCCATGTAGGCAGTCGTATAGATCCGGAAAGGCTTGTCTGTCTCCGCTGCGCTCACGTGGGCAACGATGGCTCCGCTTAATACTGCGATTATTGCTATAAATTTCAAAATATCTGTTATGTAGTCCTTCAGTTTCATATAAACTCCTTAAAAGTATTATTAGTGCGCCGGTCAGGGCTAAGATTGCCGGGATAATCATGTTAGGGCTGTCCATTCCCGCCGCACCGGCAAACATTAAGATAAATGCGATTGTTTCTGATTTCTTCATTACACCTCACCTTCCCCTACATAAATACTGAAATCATCAAATGATATGGATAGCGCCTGACCGTTTTTCATTTGCACTAAGGTATCCATCCGTTCGTCCTTGTTTACTTCAAAACCAAACTTTTCCGAAGCCGCTATGAGGGCATCGTAAATCTCATTGATTGCACTGCTTTTAAATTCAAAGGTAATACCTTGTGATACGATAAGGCTTAATACGTAATGTTTCATGGCTTGTCCTTTCCTACCTAAAAATTAGTTTTCCTAACTCCCAACCGATGATCGTTGCAATTTGAAGCCAGATCAGGGAAGGTATATCTTTTTTCTTGATATCCAGAATTGACACCTCGCTTTCTGTTGATATTTTGGTAATTATTCCCTATAATTAATGTACAGGCATTCGCGGTGCCTAGTACAAAAGAAAGGGGGTTTTACACTATGCACTCTTTAAAGAAAGATATGATTGTAAGCTATGCAATGCTTACGGAATTGGATATGTTTAAATCAAATAAACTACTTTTAGTTACTGCCGCCGGGATTATAACGGGCTATCTCACTAATTCCAGCAAACACGATGACGATACTACACTTTCAGCATTAGCATTGACAACTGTTAATAAGCAAATCAATACGCGTTATAAGGAACAATTATCAATGCCACTAGAGCAACTTCTTGATGGCAACGATGGATTTATAAGTTTGGAAGATGTTACGTTATTGTCAGGTGATAAGCAATCTGTCATGCCCTTCCTGAATGTCTTTTTCGACCAAATCATTGCAGTCACTATTAGTGGTGATTCCAAATGATATTGATTGCAATTTTTGACTTTCTAACATAATTTTTTCTATGCGCT
This sequence comes from Lachnospiraceae bacterium, assembly GCA_031555615.1. Taxonomy (GTDB): domain Bacteria; phylum Bacillota; class Clostridia; order Lachnospirales; family Lachnospiraceae; genus UBA935. The sequence goes on from JAVBUF010000117.1 coordinate 9,942, forward strand.
TCAAAGTACTATCAATGCTTTGGAGCGTTTCTTCTGTTGCTGGGTTTTTTATTCCTAATAATTCCTCTGGTGACATCTTCTCTCCTTCCTGCCTCCCGGCTACTCCACAAATGTCTTTTTAACCGTGTCCCACAAACCAAATTCTTTACCGTCTACAAATACCGTAACTGTGAAAGAATCATGCTGTTGGATATTAAGTATTCCTGTTACCCCTAATTTCTGAAGGGCTGCTGTTACTTCTTCATGTGTTGACATAGGCCTCTCCTTTCTGGCTTGTCCAAGATTCTGGAATCATAACAAGCGTGCCAATGATATTGCTAAAGCCATAAGTGATATCAGCATAGATATTTTTTCTATCGTGCTATATCTGTTCAACAAATCCTTAATCAAATTTTCCTCCTATTTTTCTGGCTTGTCCGGGGTTCCGGCTTTAAGCCGGTTCTCACTGATTTTCCACAAATACTTGCTTAATATCCTCTGCACCCATGATGATTGCCCGGTCTGCCCCGGACATATGTACAGCGTCGCAAAAATCCCAAAGTTCATCCAATGTAAAAGTTTCCGGCCGTTTCCGTTTATCCTGAAAACAACGCTTTGTCCGACGGATAGTAAGTGCTGCTTTTTCTTCATCCGTTTTAGTTAAGTCCAGATATTTAGAAAGAACCGATCGGGCTTGCCGCTGATGTCTTTCGTGTCTGGATGGTTTTACTGCTGGCATGGTTCATCCTCCTTCCTCTTCGTCTGCGTGAAAGTTGTTATTTTTCCCCATTTCTTGTATAATGTTGATATCAAATATGAAAGGGGATACTTATATGTTTGATTTAATAACTCCGGCACAATTTATTTTTGCTATCATCACCGCAGTTCTTGGCGATTTACTGCTACGTGGTATTTGGCGCTTTATTGATATGACACCACCAGAAAAAGAACAAAGCACTTCAAGTATTAAAACAACTTTTATGATTTCTTTTCCCATTAGTTTCATTTCTCTGGCAATAGTATTGGCTCATCCTGCGAACATGGCCTTTTTACTATATCCTTGTGCCTTTATTGCCGGGCTTAGTATTTTGATTTCCGCTTCGATGTTCTTTGATGCGCTTAAGCACATTCGGAATCTTGAACAAAAGGTCAAGAAACTTACTGACGAAAAAACCAATGAACACGCCGATAAATAAAACATCCACCTCTTACCCTCCTTCCTTACCTACATCCCTATATAATTCATTTACCGGAACCCCTAATGCATGTGCTATGGTTGGAATATGGTCTGCGGTAATAACTTTTCGTTCGTTTAACATTGAACTGAAAATATTTGGGGCAAATCCTGCTTTTTCTGCCACTGCATACTGCTTAAGACCCTTTTCTCGAACCAAACGCCTTATGTTGTAAATTAGCACTTGATTATTACTCACTTTTAGTTTTTCACTCCTTCCTACAAGTTTCTTGGTGTTGAAATTATGATACTATTTGTTTCTTGGTTTGTCAATACTTTTTCACCAAGATTTTTATAGTTTTTTGTTGACCTACGAAGATTCTTATTGTATTATTAAATTGGTAGTCGATCTGCCGGGTGGTTTCCACTTCCGAAAGGAGGTGGTGCTGTTGAATACATATGAAGAATTTCAAATAATACTTGGTGTTGCAATGCTCATTGTAACAGTTCTGATATATGTTAATGGCAAAAATGGTACAAAAAAATAACCACCCCGCCTGACCAGTGAGTTGGTTATTTTTTGAATAATAAACTTCAACTAGGAAGCCACTCTGTGGAGTTGACTACCTTTTGTACCTTTATAATACGACATAGTCATAAAAATGTCAAGAAAGCAGGTGATAGCATGGGGTTATCAAATAGATTACGTGAACGCAGAGAACAGTTAGAGTTAACACAAAGTGATGTTGCTTTATTACTTGGAATTACCCCAGGTGCTGTTGGTAATTATGAAAACGGGGTAAGCACTCCAAAAGCCGATATTTTATTTAAAGTTTTTGATGCTCTTAAGTGCGATGCAAATTACCTATTTCAAGACGAAATGAAACAAATAACTATTAATGATAGTGCAACACCTATTGAAATGGAAAAATTAGTTAAAAGATATCGTGAACTTGATACCCACGGAAAAAAAATGGTTGACTTCACACTTCAAGAAGAATGGAAGCGCTCAACCAAACAGAACAACATTGTTAACTTACAAAGCCACATTGATGTCGATGCCGCACATATAAGAACTGATATCAACATTACTGAAGATATAATTCAACACGATGAAGATATTATGAACGACGAAAATTTTTAAGTCCGTTTTATTGGACACGTAAAGTTGTATAGTTTACACAGGGGTGATAAATATGGATTATACTGATTTGCTCATAGAAGCAGATTCTTTGAATCTTGTCACGAAAGAAAAACCTCTGAAAGCCCACTGTGGCAGAATAAAGGGGAATAAAATTGCTATTCGTAAAGATTTAACGGAAACAGAAAAGAAATGTGTTCTGGCTGAAGAACTGGGTCATTATCATACTACTGTTGGTAATATACTCGATCAATCAGATGCCGGAAATCGAAAACAGGAATACCGTGCACGTGTGTGGGCTTATAACCATACTATAGGATTGCATGGAATTATTCAGTCCTGTAAGACTGGGCATACTTCTGCCAGCGAGGCTGCTGAATACCTGGAAGTTACAGAACAATTCTTTATTGAAACCATCCAATGCTATAAAAATAAATATGGCTTATATACGACCATAGATAATTATATGATATTTTTTGAGCCGCTCGGCGTGCTTGAATTATATAAGTAACTATTAACCATATATGAAAGGGGGATATTTATATGTCCTTAATAAAATGCCGCGATTGCGGAAAAGAAATTTCAGACCAAGCGGGCAGTTGCCCTAATTGTGGATGTCCTGTTCAACCATTCTCACCAGAATCAAAACCTGAACCCACCACTAAAAAAGCCATATTAAAAGAATCTGGTATGGGGGTTGTCGCTTTATTAATGTCTTTCACAGGTTGCTTAACGTTGATTGGTCTCATCTTAGCGATAATTGATCTTATAAAAAAAGATAAAACTAAAAGTCACACTTGTTCTAAGGTTGCCATTGTAATATGTATTATATTTACTATTATTGGCTTTATTATTGTTAACCTCCCTAAGATACCCGAAATGGAGTCTACTGGGGCGACGATATCTGAAGAACCCACTCCACAACCCAGAGGAACTTGGTTTGAATTTTCCCCAGAAGAAGAGGATGCAATACTAACTGTGTTTATTGAATGCGATATTAATGATCTCAAGTCCGTTAAGCTATTTTCTACCGGCGAAGATCAAACTTCTTATTACGTATCCACATCACAAGTCAACAACATAGTAGTGTGGATTGATAATGATAGTAAAAAAGTAAACTCTATTTATTTCAATGATTATGATATTTATTTAGACGGCGAAGTTAAATCTAAAATCACAGATTACTATATGACTGACGACCAAAAAGCCGGATTTCGCGTAATTGCTGAGGAATTAGTAACAAAAATGTTAGTTTCCCCCTCGACTGCCAAATTTGCTCCAACAGGAGATTGGAGATATGGCAAGGAGGAAGGAGTATATATTATTCAAGGCTATGTGGATTCACAAAACTCTTTCTCTGCCATGATCCGAACAGAGTTTCAAATATCCTTCAAGGATGATAAGATGACATCATTTATAGTTGATGGCATAGAACAAATTAAATAGATTATTCAAATGAAAGAAGAGAAATCAATATGTCCTTGATAAACTGCAAAGAATGTGGTAAAGAAATGTCCGATCAGGCGGGCAGTTGCCCTAATTGTGGATGTCCAGTAGCACCAGTAAGCAATAATCAACCCAGTCCTCTCCCTGAAACGAAAAGAAAGCGTAGTCCAGGCTGTTTAATAGCTGTTTTAGTATTCGTAGTATTTATAATTATGGTCATAGGCGGTAGCATTATTTTTACGCATCAGTTTTCCAACAATATGCAGAAACAAGTTTCTGGCGTAAGTGATGTGGAAGAATATATTACACTGGATGATTACAATGCAATTACTACAGATATGACATATGAGGACGTGGTCAGTCTCATAGGAAATAACGGTATCGAATCCTCTAGGGTAGAGGCTAATGGATATCAAATTGTTATTGTAACATGGTATGGAAACGGAATGGCCGGTTCTAATGCAAATGTAACTTTCACAAACGGTATGGTATCTGGAAAAGCACAAGTAGGTTTACTGCCAAGTTCTGGTGAAACTTCTACATACGCTCCTTCCGCAGACCCAACTGCCGAACCATCTACTGAACCCGATATATCCACCATTACTATACCATTCATTTACTTTTATGAAAAAACAGAAGTATTTGCATACTATATGGAATTAAGTAATATGAATACTCACATAAATGAAGATAATTCACTTACTGTCACAATGACAAACATTGATAAAGAAGAATTTTTATTTAATTTTGGCGGTAGAATAGCGGAAAATATTGATGATTTTAAGAAAAAATATCCTATGTGTTCGGAATTCAGTGTTAGTGATAATTACTCTTCTATAGATGTTTGTTCATCAAATAAGAATCCCCCCGAGGATTTCATACCAGAACTTTTCAATATTATGCGTGACTGTTTAAAGTACCAAATTGTAAAAAATGAAACCGCCGAAAATGTTGATTTGATTCTATCAATTTATTCTGCTGATAGAGAAAAACTATATTCATCCGAATCATGGCAGTATATTCTTGAACAAGCAGAAAATAAAACCGCTGAAGAGAAAAAGACGCCTGAAAAACCTTCTCAGCAGTCACAATCAACTCCCTCTGCATCTGATTCTGGAGAAAACATAGTATATAGCAATGATATCTCTCCGGATACTCAAATTGTTGATAGAACAGCATTTGCTAATATGCCATAGTAATAAAAAACCGCCCCTGCGCTAACAGGAACGGCTTTAGATATACCGGGATACCGATATAATCACACTTAACAAGCAGATTATACCATATTTTTCCCGGTGGAACAATACTACCGGGCATTTTTATGCCCCAAAATAGGAGGAAAAAATATGCCAACTGCAAAAAAGCTACCATCCGGTTCATGGCGGTGTCAGGTCTTTGACTATACGGATGAAAATGGAAAACGCCACTACCGGTCTTTCACTTCCGATAATCCGGATCCCAAAAAAGCAAAAAAGGAAGCGGAATATCTGGCCTCTGAATTCTCTTTGAACAAAAAAGAATATACCGGCAAGGTATCAATAAGTTTTGGTTGTGCAATGGGACGTTATAACGACCTGAAAGAGGGCGTGCTTTCCCCTTACTCCATAACTTCTTACATCACTATAAAAAGATGCCTAGAAAACGATTATACGTGGTTCTGTGAAAAGAATATTCCCGACATCACCCAAGTGGACATCCAGAAGGTAGTGAATGAAATGTCAATGAAGCTGTCCCCTAAGACTGTTAGAAGCCGTCACGGCTATATTGTGTCCGTCCTGACTGAAAATGGATATGACAAACCCATTAAAACACAGCTTCCCCAAAAGAAACGACCAAACCATTATATTCCCACCGAAAATGAAGTTGTAACTCTTTTAAAAGCCGTGGCCGGTACAGAAATGGAAGTCCCCATTATGCTTGCTGCCTTCGGCATGATGCGCCGTGGTGAAATCTGTGCATTAACCCCCGATGATTTTAACGGAAATGTAGCTCACATCCACAAGAACATGGTTCGGGCCAATGATGGGACATTCCACATAAAAGTGCCAAAGACCTTTTCTGGTGATCGGTATGTGGCTCTACCTCAATTTGTTGTGGATGCAATTAAGAAAAAGGGATATGTTACGAACTATGTTCCAGATACGATTACTAAGAATTTTGAGATACTCCTTGAAAAAAATAAAATGCCGCATTTTAGGTTCCATGATCTCCGGCATTTCTCCGCAAGCGTCAGGCATACTTTAGTCCCGGATGCCTACACCGTAAAAGCTGGAGGATGGTCCTCAGAATCCATGTTGCAAAATGTGTACCGGCATACCATGAGTGATCGGGAAAAGGAAATGTCTGATAAGGTAAATAATCATTTTTCCTCACTTATGCAACACGAAATATCACACAAAAAAATAAAACCCCAGTAAATACTGAGGTTTTACAATGCAGGAAAAGAGACTTGAACTCTCATGGTATTGCTACCACACGGACCTGAACCGTGCGCGTCTGCCATTCCGCCATTCCTGCACGCAAAAGTTATTTTATATGTTTTTTGTTCCCTTGTCAACCATTTTTCAACATTTATTATTTATATTTTTTCTTTATTTTTATTTCGGAACTCATGGCCCGCCATTTTAAACAGATTACGGATGATTTTTCCGATCATTTTCTTCGTTTCGTCATCCATATCCTTCATTGCTTTTCTGACCATTTTCATATGATTGGGAAAATCTGAAGTAAAGGCAAGCAAATCTTCGGCTCCGGTAGAAGCGATCACTTCGTACAGCTTATCAATGAAAACATGCAATTCTTCTTCATCCATCGACAATATCCATTTGTTCAGCACATTATCCCTGCGCTTCTTTCCTTTCCGCATATCTTCACCCCTTACAAACGCATCTCCTTCCACCTGCCAGGAATAAGGATTATGCTGGAAAACTCCGACACTTTTGCTTTCGATAATTTCATAGTCGACATTAGATTCCAAAATCATCCCCACCAGAGAGGACCGGGGAATAAACTTCTTCGTCCGTCCGGCAATCCGCTCATAATTTCCGTTTTCGCTGATTTCCGGCCGAAACCCCGGACCATCATTGTTAAAAATATTAATAATTCTTTTCCTGACATCCTCCCGCTCACAGCACATAGCCGCATACACAGCCAGATTCCCCCCCTTTGAGTGTCCTCCCATATAAAAGCCACTGGCGATATTTCCTGCAATTTGGGTAAGATAATCCACACTCAGCAGCTGGCTGTGAACCGGTTTCGAAAAGGCCATATTAAAGTCTTCTTTCC
>JAVBUF010000032.1:0-74222 GCA_031555615.1 Lachnospiraceae bacterium
GGCTGTCCGAAAGGTTCAGAATAACTTGCAGAAGAACAGGATATGGAGTAAAGTAAAACCATAAGTCATTGCCTGATACTTTATCAGCGCATCGTGGGCAAACTCTAACCCATTAAATCCGAAGGTAAATTTACGCTATCGAAGCAAAGGAAAAATATTGAAACGTTTTTCTGCGTTTGATATAATATTTTTATATGAAATGTGGAGGGTAAAACGATGGGAGAAATAAGGGGCGATTACAACAAAAAAATGACCATAGACGATATTGCGCAGGCATTGGGGGTTTCCAAGACCACTGTGTCCCGAACCATATCAGGGAAGGGACGCATAGGAGAAGAAACCAGAAAAAGGATTCTGAGCTATATAGAAGAGAACAATTACAACCCCAATGCCCTTGCAAAAGGGCTGGCACAATCCAAGACCTATAATATTGCCGTGGCAGTTCCGGAAGACTATAATTTAGTGGATTTACCTTTTTTTCAAAATAGTCTGCTGGGAATCTTACAGGTCAGCGAAGATGCCGATTATGATGTGCTGCTGGCCATGGTGAAACCCAATGATATTTCACAATTGGTAAGGATCATCGATAATCATAAAGTGGATGGTGTTATTCTGGCCAGAACTTATCAGGAAGATATAGCAGCAGATTATCTGTTGGAACAAGGGGTACCCTTTGTGGTAATGGGCAGTTCGGAAAAGCAGGAAGTATATCAGGTTGATAATAATCATTTGGAAGCCTGCCGGGAACTGACCACCATCCTCTTAAAAAAAGGCATGAAAAAACTGGCCTTAATCGGTGGTGATGAAGGGCATGTGGTTACAAACAACCGGTACAGTGGTTATGCGCTGGCTTATGCGGATGAAGGGCAAAATGTCGATCAGGATATAGTCTATCTTAATGCCACCAATCCTTCCTACGTTAAGAGAATTGCCGAAGAATTATTAAGGAAACGAATGGATGGTATTATCTGTATGGATGATAATATCTGTGCCTCGCTAATGAGTTATTTAAACAGTCAGGGCATTTTAATACCGGAGGAAATCAAGCTGGCCTCTTTTTATTACAGTACTTTATTGGAGAACAGTATTCCGTCAATTACATCCATCAAGTTCAGTGAGAAGGAGCTGGGAAGCGCGGCCTGCCGGAAGCTGATGAATATTTTGCAGGGGAAGGATGTAGAATTAAGGACGCTGTTGAATTATGAAATCAGCATCAGAGAATCAACAAAGTAGAGTTACAGCACTGAGTATCGGATATATATTCAGTGCTGTTATTTTATTTTTGAGATTCCGCAGGAATGGGTGGAGCGGTTGCGCAAAGGGAAGAATGAGTAATGAAACTGATAAATTGTTGATGTGCACTATGCACAAATTCAAATATTAAATAATATCAAAAACTTACATTGACAATGGTATCATGGCAATATATACTATTAATTGAACAACCGCTTGCGCAAAAACAAAAAAGAAGTAATATAAAGAAATAGAAAGGACACCGCTATGGACAAATTTATTGTAAACATCATTCACCGCCCTGAAATGGTTCCGGAATATGCCGAAAAAGTAACCGGCCACGGCAAGGAAGAAGATATCGGAAGAAAGGCACTACTGACAGAGTCCCTGGACATTTTCAGACTACAACAGGAGGTTGCCCATAAAAATGGATTGAAGACCACCATTCAGATGACCTACGCCAGTCTTTTTAATGAAGAAGCAGTGGCTATTGCAAAGGAACATCATGAAAAATACGGTGATGAGATTGCCATGTGTCTGTTGGGTCTTCCATGTACCGAATTCAGAGAAAAATACAAAACCAAAGACTTCTGTATCTGGATGTTCTCTATGGAAGATAAAATGTCCATCGTGGATGACCTGTTTGAAAAATTCCATGACATTTTCGGATTTTATCCCGAATCCACAGGTTCTTATTACATGGATGCGGAGCTGACCAATTACATAAAAGAAAAATATCCCACTGTGAAATGTGCCATTGCCACCTGTTGGGAAGAAGGCCCTAAGGCTTACCATACCTGCAACAATTCCTGGTATACCTTATTTGACGGCGGTCCCTGGAATCCCTGGATTCCCTCCAAGCAGAACATTCATGCCCCGGCGGCTAATGAAACAGAGGACAGCGGTATTGTGGCCATTCCCCATTTATCAAGAGATTTGCTGGCCTGTTATGACGGAAACGGCTCCAACTTCGGAACCCATCCCCAAAATGTATTGCGTGGTATGATCTACCAGGATGGTGAATATCCCTACCTTTACAACCTCATCGACCAGTACCGTTCCCTGGAGAAATACAATAACGGTTATGCATACAACATGATGTTCGTGGGTCCCGGATGGCTGAACAAAATGGGGCGCTGGGAAGCACCATACGAATTATTGAAGAAGTCTTACGAGGACGGCATGGCTTATTATGGCCAATTGAAAAAAGAAGGTAAGCTGGTGGATATGACCATGGCTGAATTTGCCGATTACTACCGTGAGAAGAAGACCTATACCGAGCCGGAATGTGCCCTGTGGAAGGATATTCTGTATGGATCGGATAAACAGTTATTCTGGTATAGTGATCCTTACATGCGTGCCTGCATCAACATGGATCAGGGTGGTGCCATGGTGGATCTTCGTCCTTACGCTGCCAAGCTGAAATGGGAAGTGGGAATCGGAACCAAGCATGTTCAGGATGCATCCTATCCGTTCCTGATTCAGGAAAAGTACCGGGCCGGTTACTTCACCCATTATGCCGGAGAGGGTACCGTCAGAAGTGCCAAATTGATTTATGAAGGTGAAGAAGTAGATTTATGCCTGTGCCGTACCAAGGCTAAGTTCTCCGAAGAAAAAGTGGAAAACGGCAGGAAAACCCGTATTTTGACATTAGAACCGGTAGAAATTGAGTTTTATCAGCTCACCCTGACCTTGCAGACCCGAATCCTGTTTGCCGAAGGAACCGGCGAGATTCAGGTGGAAAGAACGATCTTAAGCATGAGTGACCCCAGTGCTGTGGTAGAGATTCAGGAGTACATGGTAGCCTGCTACGGAACCACCGAGTATCCGGAAGATATGACATCCATTACCTTATCCTGCAAAGGCAAAGAGGAAACCAAAGATATTGCGTATGCCTATAAATGCCGTGAGGAAGAAGTGACAGGAGCGGTTTCGGTAGAAGCGGTGATTCCGCCGGTAGAAACCAAAGTATCCATGCGGGCCGGAAAAGCAGACGCCACCGGATTTATCAGAGAAGGCTATGCATTCTCCCCGATGTTCACTTTAGGGTATAAAACAACGATGAAAGAAAAGGAGGCGTTTTCAACATGGCTCAAGCTGGAAAAGGCAAATTAAATTACCGGTGTCCATCCTGCTTTATGCGGGATTTGGATATTGATATGTTTTTTGATAAGGATAAAGATGAGTATTACTGCCTCAGATGCCAGTACACCGGCAAGGAAGAGGATGTATTGGAGAAAAATCAGATGGCACGGTTCAGATACCGGGCGATGATGAAACGGATTACCGAATTCGAGTAAGATTTTGAGAAAACAGATAAAATACAGGTGGAGGGCGTTGACAAGATCAGCGCCCTCTATTTGTTGGATGTAGATTACGAACAAAATCAATATTCTAAAATCACCAGATTCCAAGGTTTTACAGAAATACTTTCACCGTTCTTTATTTTTATACCGGAAAGCAGTTCGGTTCGGTATCCGGAATCTAATGTAAGGGAAATATCTGCCTCAGAATAATTCAGGTAATAATCAATCTGCTTTCCATCGTCATTAATTCCGGATTTATGAATCAAGGGGAACTGAAAGTCAGAAAGGGGTAACCCAATCTCAGTCCACAATTGCCTGATAATATCCTCAAGTGTATTTCCGTCAAAATAGCAGCCCAGATAAGTTGCGCTTCCTTCCTGATATCGGTTATGAGTTACCGCAGCATACTTGCCCCAGTGGGGGTGCTCATAGGAAGCCCACACAGCGGCAGTATCCGGTACCAGCAGTTCCATCCATTCCGTTACGGCAGGATTGCTTTTCAATATACTGCCGGACAGGCTGACTTTCTGAGGCACGGTAAAGTGCTGATAAGTAACCCCCAGGCAGGTATGCAGGATATGGGGCTGGATATCAGCCGCCACCTTGATATATTCATCGGCAAAAGCGGTTTTGAAGGTGGTCAGCAGATGGCCGCCGGCAGCCACATAAGCATCGATTCGCTTTAAAGTCTCATCGGCGGCGGAGTACATGGCCGGAACCACCAGAACCGGATAATCCTGTAAATGAGTATCTTCGCTGCTGATAATATCACATTCGATGTTCAACCGGTAAAAAGTATCATACAGCCAGCGGACCACATCGTTGTAAGCCAGTGTCCGGCTGATGGGGAACCACTGAAGACCGGTCAGGGACTCATTGCTGACCATAATGGCAACATCACATTTCTTCCGAAGATTTACCAGTTTATCGCCGATGCGGGCGATTTCGGCACCAATCTGAACCGTTTCCCGGTAAATATAATTTTCTTCCAGATCATGACTCAGCACACCCTTCCAATAGGTTTCAAAGGAATTGTGAATGGAGTGCCAGTTCCAATACAGCAGGGAATTGGCCCCGGAGCTTAAGTGACTGTAAGCCTGCAGCCGCAATTGCCCTTCATAAGGCAGCCAGGATAAATTTCCCTGGGATTGGGTTTCCAGCACCAGATAGTTGGATTTTTTCAGGCCCCGGCCGACAGCACCGCCAAAAGCGATTTCAGCTCCGGTGAGGTCATCCTGGGAAGGATGATAAATATCCACACCGGGGATATCCATAAAAGCAGCGGTTTCAAATTGATTTACTTCAGGCTGAATACCAAAGGAATAATCCCGCCAATCATAGTCAAAATTATGGGTAATAAACTGGTCTTCCCGGCGGTAACGATCAATGATCTCCGCTTGCCAATGCAGAAAGTCCCTCACCAGAAGCCGTTGAAATTTTTGAAACTCTGCGCCCAGACTGCCGTTGATAGTACCCCTTATGTCGGGAAAATCTTCCCAGGTGTTAATCCGGTTGCTCCAGAAATCCAGACCAAAAGCCTGATTCATTTCATGGATATCGGCAAACTGTTTCTGAAGATAGTTTACGAAGGCGGCCTGTACATTTGGACCTGCAGTGTCATAGGATTTGGTTTCATTATCCAGCTGAAAGCCGATGATATGTTCCTGATCCTTTATATGCTCCATCAATTGGCAAATCATCCGTTCAGCGTATTTCCGGTAATGAGGATTGGTAATATCCATGTTTTGGCGGCGTCCATAAAGTTCCTGTCCATTATGGGTAATGGCCAGGATGTCCGGGTGCTTTTTTACCAGCCATGTGGGAACGGCATAGGTAGGGGTTCCGATGATAACCTGTATGCCGTATTTGGCGGCGGCTCCCAGCATCCGGTTGAGATGGGTAAAATCAAAAACACCATCTGCTGGTTCCAACGTGCTCCAGGTTGATTCGGCGATCCGGATGACATTCATACCGTTTCTTTTCATTAATTGCATATCTGTGTCTAATCGGTCATAGGGCATATACTCATGGTAGTAAGCAGCCCCATACAGTAAGTGTTTCATTTTCATGGCATGATCTCCTGATTAATAGTTTAAGAAGTGTTTCAGTAATATTACATAAAAAAAAGCGGCATAGATTGGTTAGTAATGGCATTGAGTTTGGGAAAAAAATTTGATACTATAAAACAAAAAGAACAACCGTTTGCGCTAACTTTATTATAACACACAATAATGATAAGGTGAACTAATAAATCAGAGGGAAGGAAATATTTATGGATATGCGGGAAGAACACAAAAACATAACTATCGAAGATATCGCAGCAGAGCTTGGAGTATCCAAAACAACCGTGTCCAGAGCGATTTCCGGAAAGGGCAGAATAGGGGCGGAAACCAGAGCCAGAGTCATGGAGTATATTAACATTCATGGCTATAAACCTAATATTATTGCGAAAGGGCTTGCACAGTCTAAGACCTATAACATTTGTGTGGTTCTTCCCAGTGATTATAATCTCGCTGACCTTCCTTTTTTTCAGACCGTTCAAGTAGGGATTTGCGAGTATTTGTCGGCACGGGATTATGATGTGGTACTTACTAATGTATCCGGCGATAATATTGGGAATCTGGAGCGGATCATTTCCAACCGCAAAGTGGATGGTGTGCTGCTGACCCGAACCGAACAAGATGACAAAGCCGTGGCATATTTAAAAGATAGAAAGGTCCCCTTCGTGACATTAGGAACCTGTCAGGACAAGGAAGCTTTTCAGATTGATGCGGATCATCGGGGGGGCAGCCGTGAGCTGACCACCATCCTGATCATGAAAGGGATGAAAAGAATCGCATTGCTTGGCGGAAACAGCAGGCATATTGTTACTGAAAGCCGGCTAAAAGGCTTTATGGAGGCACATCAGGAAATGGGAATGGTGCATCCGAGACAATTGTTTTTTGAAAATCTGCTGACAGAATCGGAGATTGAACAAGCATTAGATAATGCATTAAAGGAAAAAGCAGATAGTATTATTTGTATGGATGATCATATTTGCGGAACCGTATTACGAAAATTGAAAAGAGACAGCATTCGGATTCCCCAGGAATTAAAAGTGGCTTCTTTTTTTGGCAGTACGCTGCTGAATAATCATTCTCCCGGAGTTAGCTGCCTGGAGTTTGATACCAAAGAATTAGGAATGATGGCAGGGAAAATCATCCTGGAAATTCTGCAGGGTGAAAATATTCCCCAAAAAACACTGTTAGGATATAAGGTAATTTTGAAAGAATCGACAAAATAGTCTGAATAAGTTGAAAAAATAGGCAAATGTGATATACTATAATCACTATGAGGCAAATAATTCACACTATGGGAGGTTTCGCGATGTATGAAATGAAAGATGAGTATATGACGGGTATTCAACTGATAGATGATGAACATACAGGACTGTTTAATATTGCCGAGGAAGCTTATCAATTATTACATAATGATCTGATCCATGATAAATATGATAAGCTGACGGATATTATTGATGAATTGAGGGATTATACCAGAAAACATTTTGCCGATGAAGAAGAATATATGCGAAGTATCGGCTATAAAAAAATTTTCACGCAGATTATCGAGCATAATGCATTTATTGAAAAATTAGAAGATTTCGATTTGGAGGATGCCGATGAAAATCAGGAAGAGGCGGTAGAATCTTTGTTAACGTTTCTAACCGAGTGGCTGATCAATCATATTTTGGAAGTAGATATGATGATCGGAAAATAAAAAATACCGTCAGCGTTACCTTATTGTATAAAGGAGCTGACGGTTTTTTAATTGCACTGCGGCAAAAGTGCCGGTTAAAGTCTTTCAATACGGCATATGGTGCGGTACAGAAGAAAGGCAGCAAGCCACATAATAAGGATTATCGTGCATGACAATATCCGGTAATCTACTCCCAGCGGGAGGAACGTAAAGCCCATGGCGGCTAATATGATGGCCGAACCGCCCAGCATACCGGTCATGGAAGCAGAACTTTGTTTCACCGCATACATTTCCGTTTCCCAATCATAGCGGGGCATTTTCATATTTATGAACATTCCCCATATTGCGGAAAAGAAGGAGCAGGATACGGGTACCGCAAGCAGCAGTATGCCATCAGTCAATCCCGGCTGTAAGCGCAGGATAAGGCAAAAGCCGCTGATGATACAGACCGGAAGGGTCAGCGTCAGGTTTACCAGAATCTTGCTGTCAAATATTGCTTTGACAGGCAAAGGGCTGGACTGTAAAATCCACAGATTGCGGCCTTCCAGGGAGAGGGCAGAGGCGGCGCTGCATGAGAGGGCCAGCATCGTTCCCAGCAAAAACGGCAGAATTCTATATAAAATGGCAGTAAGGCCGGGCATACCCATAGCGGCTTCCAGTTTTTCCGGGCCCATGATGGTAAGGGCAACAGAAAATAGCAAGGTCATAATAATACCGGCACCGATATTGGTAACATAGATATTACTGGTAAAGAAGCGTTTCAGTTCCTTCCGGTAAAGTGCCTGCAGAGGCGAGGCAACATTCAGGGCAGATAGTTTGTAATCGGCTCTTTTTATATGTCCGTTAATACCTGTGCTGATGGCTTTATAACGCAGTGAAAGGAGCCCCAGGAACAACTGGTAAACCAATAAAGACAAACCCGTAAATAAAATCAGCCAAAGAAAGCCATTGCTTTCAAAAACCTTGGTAAATATCCCGGCAAGAGGATAAAAACGACATATTTCCTGATGAATAACGGTTCCCAAACGAGCCAGATCGGCTGTGTCATCCAAGTTTTGACCGATAACCCCACCGGACATGGAGAATATCAAAGCCACTGCCATCAGCAGCAGTGACAGCAGAGTGGAAAGGACCTTGGCATATTTAAAACGGGAAGCAAACGCCATGATCAAGGCCCCGACGATAACAGCAACGGTGGTGGGAATCAAAGGGGCGGCAAACATACCAATCAGCCAGTAAAGGTAAAAAAGAATGCCTGGTTTAACCCAGATAGCGTAACCAATCCCCATAGGAGCCATAAAAGCCAGGGTGAAAACCATATTAGTACAGTAAATAGCCAGAAATCGTGAGGCAATCACAGTATTGGTGGAAACCGGCAAAGACATCAGTAAATCATAATCCCGGTAACCGAAAAGAAAACCATTGGTTTTCAGGATAGTAAAGAAAAGAGCGGCAATTCCCGTTGCTGTAACAGCATAAGCCGGGATTAGCCCGGGCAGACCGGCATAGCCTAAACCATAAGCCAGAGCGAAGCTGTATCCGGCGAACATGACAATCACAAGGGTAAATCCGACAATAATCCCAGTTGATTTTTTTTCCGATTTTCCGGTGCTGCCCTTTTTGAAATCATTCAGCCGGTACTGATTGATCAGCTGAATTTTAAAAAGTAACAGGCTCTCTCTATTCATGTGCGGCAACCTCCATAAAAAGATGCTCCAGGGACTGATCCTGAATCAAATCTTCCATGGTGCCCGAGGCAGCCAGGCGGCCGTTGTGGATGATGGCAATTTTATTGCAGAGCTTTTCCGCCACATCCAGAACATGAGTGGAAAAAAAGATGGCCCCGCCTTCTCCGCACAGCTCTTTCATGATATTCTTTAGAGTAAGGGAAGCTTTGGGGTCCAATCCCACAAAGGGTTCATCCAATACCAGAAGCCGGGGCTGATGTACCAGAGCGGATATGATCGCCAACTTCTGCTTCATGCCATGAGAATAGGAAGAAACAGAATCTCCCAGGGCACTGGTGATTTCAAAGGCATCACCGTAACGCCGGATACGCTCTTCCCGTTCTTTTTTGGAAACCTGAAAAATATCGCTGATAAAATTCAAGTACTGAATACCCGTCAGATGCTCATATAAGTCCGGATTGTCAGGAATGTATGCAGTGATCTTTTTGCAGAGCAGCGGTTCTTTTTTAACGGAATGTCCGTCAATCAGGATATCTCCTTCCTCAAAATCAAGAACCCCTACCACGGCGCGGATAGTGGTACTCTTACCGGCGCCGTTATGACCGATGAAGCCATAAATATCACCGGGAGCGATAGTAAGCGTAAGGTCATCCACGGCCTTAGTATTTCCCTTATAGGTTTTGGAAAAATGATTTATTTGCAGCATAATTTTCAACCTCCTACATGATATCAATATGATATCATAAAGATATAATTAAATCAACATAAAATTCTTATTATAAAAAATGAACCACTTACTTTCAGGCGACAATATTAAGGTGAAAGGAGGCTGAACATAATCTTGGAGGCATCTGAATTTGAGAAAATAATTACCAAATATGAAAAAGATATATTCAACTTTTGCCGTCACCTGACCGTGGAACAGGATGCAGCGGAAGAGCTCTATCAGGACACTCTTCTGAAAGCCTTTGAGGTTTGTGAAAGAATCCAGGGTTCTGATAACCCCAAAAGTTTTATTCTTTCCATCGCCATCGGAAAGTGGAAAAACCACCGTCGTAAAACCAGCCGAAGGAGGGAATTAGTTCCGCAACAGTCGCTGGAAGGACAGGAACTTGAAGTGGCTGACAGCCAAATATCAATCCAGAAGCAATTGGAACAGCAGGAAGACCGGAAGGCAGTTCGGACGGCATTAATGCGGGTGGAGGAAAAGTTTCGGATTCCGTTGATCCTGCTTTATCAGGAGGAAATGAAACTGGATCAGATTGCCATCATTTTAAAGATCCCCCGGGGAACGGTAAAGAGCCGGCTCTATAAAGGCCGGGAATTGTTAAAACAAGAACTTGAGAAAGAAGGGTTTGCATATGACTGAGCAAAAGCTGGATCAAATGATGAAGGAATACTTCAGTGAAAAGGAAGAGGTTTCGCCGAATTTAAAAAGGAAAGTCATATTATCCCTGGCCCGGGCAGATATGGGTAAACAAAGACGGCAGTTTTTTTTACTGGCACTGGCAGTCACACTGTATTCAGTTGGCATATTTGCGGCTGGCATTGTGTTCACCGGGACATCACCGGCGGGCTTGTGGCTGTTGGCTAACATGTGCCTGGCTGTGGCAGGAAGCAGCATTTTAGTACTGATTACCGGAAAACAGAACAAGTATAAGGAGGCTTAATTATGTTTTGGTTTTTACTGATGGGATTGATTGGTTTAATGGTTTTATTATATGTAAGTATGGGACTTTTTATTTATGCGGATGCCCGGAAGAGAAGCGAGGATGCTCCGGCTCTGTGGACGGCAATTGTGCTGCTGACACCTAACTTTATGGGCTTACTTGTTTATTTTCTGGTGGGCAGAAAGAAAAAAAGTGATGGAAGCAGGAATAAATATAAGCGGCCATTGATGGTGACCGCGGCAGGAACAGTGATTTTTTTGTTTTGCTTTATCGGATATATGGCAGCCTTCGACGGGGTTCCGTTTATAGCCAATACTTCTGTCGGTATGGTCAGCAATAATTGGGGAAGTAATTGGTCGGTATCTTTTAAGACTTCAGGCGAAACATTATATAAAACGGTTGATCTGGACGAGGAAGAGATGGAAAAAGTTTGGGTGGAAAGCAGCTGTGAGGAAGGAAACCTTTACCTGCTGCTGATTCAGGGGAAACAATCGGAAGTGGTTGATATCACTGATTTTGAGGGATATCTGGATTTATCAAAATATCAGCAGGGTCAGATAAAAATGCAATTTTATAATGAAAAGGCCCGAAATGCTAAATTTAAGTTGAATTGGTAAAATGTATCTGAACAGAACTGCAGCCATTGATTTTAAATAATCAATGCAGCAGTTCTTTTTTTTGAAAAAACTTGACAATGTGACTGAAAAGTCATAATATATGACTATAAAGTCACATTCAAAAAGGAGGAGCAATGCCAAAGAAAACATTTTTAAGACTGGATGCCGAAAAACAGGAAAGAGTAATCCGTTCAGCCATCGGTGAATTTAACAAAAACGGCTTTGAACGGACCAGAATCGAAGATATTGCTGCCGGTGCAGGCGTGGCCAAGGGCAGTATCTATCAGTACTTCGAAGACAAGAAGGACTTGTATATCTACTGTGCGGAATGGGGGCTGGCGGTCTTTATGAAAAAGTTGGATGGCTATGCGCCCACCAGTGATATGGATATTTTCGAGTACTTTGCCGACACGCTCACCAAGATCCGGGTGATGCAGGAAGAAAAAGATCTGATTGCATTTTTATCCCTGATGACCCAGGAACCGGGACTGGCTGAAGCATCCATGGCCGGAATGTATCAGGTGGGGGATGAGTATATCGTCCGGCTGATTGCCAACAGTAAACGAAAAGGAAGTGTCCGGAGGGATATCGATGATGAGATCCTCAAAGAGTATTTTATCGGCATTACCGACCGTTTTGAGCGGCGGTGGATGTCCCGCTATCTTGATTTCAGCAGAGAGATTCCACCGGAACAAAATGAAATGGTTCAAAAAGAACTGGCACAAATGTTGGAACTTATTAAAAACGGAAGGGGGTAAGAATATGTTTATTACAGTGAAAAATCTGACAAAAAGCTATACAAACGGCAATGTTGCCGCCAAGGTTTTAAAAGGGGCGGATATTTCCCTGGAACAGGGCCGGATCGGTGTGATCCTGGGACCTTCCGGATCAGGAAAATCCACCCTGCTGAACATTATCGGCGGCGTGGACCGGGCTGACAGCGGTGAAGTGGTGGTTGACGGGCAGAACATAACAGCTCTCACCGATGACCGGCTGACAGAATACCGGCGGGAGAGCATCGGCTTTGTATTTCAGTTTTACAATCTGGTTCCCAACCTTACGGTGGCCGAAAACG
Source organism: Lachnospiraceae bacterium (assembly GCA_031555615.1). Taxonomy (GTDB): domain Bacteria; phylum Bacillota; class Clostridia; order Lachnospirales; family Lachnospiraceae; genus UBA935. The sequence goes on from JAVBUF010000032.1 coordinate 12,325, forward strand.
TGGAAGTGGTAGCCAATATCAGTCAAGCACCCCTGAAGGTGGATGAAGTATTGCAGGCAGTGGGCATCCTGGATAAAAGTCACCGGTTTCCCCGGGAATTGAGCGGTGGGGAACAGCAGCGGGTATCGATTGCCCGGGCGGTGGTTAAGAACCCTCGGCTGCTGCTCTGTGATGAGCCCACCGGAGCCTTGGATTTTGACACCTCCCGGGATGTGCTGTCGCTTTTACAGAAGGTCAACCGGGAATATGGAACCACCATCCTGATGATTACACATAACAATGCCATTGCCGATATGGCGCATGCCGTATTTAAGCTGAAGAATGGAGAAGTGGCCGGATTTTGGGAAAATGCTCAGACTGTTCCGGCAGAAAGGATTGAGTGGTAATGATTCTGAATAAAAGAATTTGGCGGATTATGAAAGAAAATAAGGCCCGTTATATCAGCGTGGTGGTGTTGATCTTTCTGGGCAGCTTTACCTTTATTACCGCATCCGGAATTGCCCAAAATTTAGGCTTTCTGGTTTCTGATTTTGCGGCAGCGGGCAGACAGGAGGATGTCTCTTTTTCCACCGCTGTACCTTTGGCTGATATGGAAGGACTGGAGGAGCAGATCAATGGGGATATTGAAGTCTGCCAAGTGGTTGATGCCGACCTGTCCGGGGGCAGTTCGGTGCGGCTCATGAGCCCCGGAGAGAAGGTTAATATTCCGGCGGTTAAGAAAGGCCGGGGGTTGGAGAAGCCGGGGGATATTTTACTGGATCCCCATCTATGTTCGACACAAGACATCCGGATCGGCGATTCTTTAACAATTAATGGAAAAGTCTTTACCGTAGCGGGAGAAATAGCTCTGCCTAACTATGTTTATGTTTTGAAAAATATCTTTGATGTAATGCCCACCGAAGGATTTGGAATCGGTATTGTTGCTGCCGGGACATTTACTGATTTTGCCGATGTCCAGACGGTTTATGGGGTGAGATTCCACCAACGGGATCACATCAATGAACAACTGTCGGTGCTGCATGAGAAGCTGACTGATGACGGTTATGTGCTGGAAGACTGGGTGGATGCCATGAACAACAAGAGGATTAGAATGCCCTGGGCATCCATTACCGGGATGCAGGCGATGAGCATTCCCATCCCCTGTGCCATGTTCCTGCTGTGCTGCCTGATCATCAGTATTATGATTTGGCGGATGATCCGGGCCGACGGAGTGGTAATCGGTACCCTGTATGCCCAGGGATACCGGCGGAAGGAATTAATGAGACACTATATCAGGCTGCCTCTGATACTGGGGGCGGTGGGCGGAACGGCCGGAGTTCTTTTGGCCATACCCTGTGTAGCACCGGCGGTGCAGGCGATGATTTCTTATTATAATGTACCAGTCACCCGGATTTCGGTGCCCTTTGTCAATATTCTGACCGGTATTTTGATGCCGGTGGCATTTTTGGGAATTGCCGGTTTTACGGTTATCCGCCGGGAACTGCGGAAAACCTCGGCAGAACTGATGAAAGGCGACGAACAGGTGACTAAAACCAACTTTCTGGAGCGCTCTGTCAGGCTGGACCGGTTCCCGTTTAAAACCAAATTTGCCCTGCGGGAACAGATCAGAAGTATCCCCCGGCTGTTTTTTCTGCTGCTGGGAGTGACAGGAGCATCGGTCCTGATGCTGGCCGGTTTTACCATCAATCACTCCATGAACGTGGTATTCAGCGGAACGGATGGGGATATGTATCAATTTGCCTGGGAGTATTCTTTTAAGCAGATGCAGCAGGGCACGGCCCCGGAGGGTGCGGAGCCTTTTAACGCCATCCGCTGTTACCCGGAGGGTCATGAAGCCATGGAATTTTACGTAACCGGAATTCCTTCGGATACTACGGCCATTAAACTGACCGATGCCGGACAAAATACTCTTCCCTCCAATCAGGTAAACATTACCGCACCACTGGCATCCCGGCTGAAGCTGAAGGCCGGAGACACGATTTCTTTTATTAATAAATTAGACAATAAGTTATATACCTTGACCATTGCCGGAATTGCCGAAACCTATGCCGGGCAGTTTATATATCTGCCGCTGGAGCAATTCAATAAAATGATCGGTGTTCCGGCGGACAGCTACTCCGGCCTGTTCAGTCAGAAGCAGCAGCCCATCGACGAGAAACTGCTGGCTGGTGTAAAGGATATCGGCAGCCTTTCCTCCTCCATGGATGAGCTGGCCCTGCCGATGACCGGAATGGTGGTATTTATGGCAGTGACTGCCGGATTAATGGGGGTGATCATTATCTTCCTGGTAACCTCCCTGATGATTGACGAGAGCCGCATCACCATTTCGCTGTTCAAGGTATTTGGTTATCGGCCAAGAGAAATAAACAGACTGATTTTAAACAGTCCTACCGTGGTGGTGGTGCTTGGGTTTGTAATCGGAGTACCTCTGGTGGCGGTTTCCGCCCAGGCGATATACGGCTATCTGGGAAATATGATCAATATGGTATTGCCGATTATTATCAGTCCCCTGAATGTGGGAATCTGCTTTATCCTGATTATGCTCAGCTTTCAGATATCCAAGGTATTCTGTGCCCGGAAAATTAACCGGGTCACCATGAGTGAAGCTTTAAAGGCCGGTACGGAATAAAAATTGGGCATCTCTTTTATTGTTACTATTTTTATGATACAATACCGATATTGTTTCAAAATATTATATCGGAGGTAATTTGTTATGAAAGGATATGGAATGATATCCGTAGGCAATCCCGGATGGCTTAAGAAAGATAAGCCGACAGCAGGCCCCCTGGATGCAGTCATAAAGCCGTTGGTGGTTGCACCCTGTTCGTCTGATACCCATGCCATGCATGGTGGATCGGGGCCCAAAGAAAATCTGATTTTGGGTCATGAGGCTGTTGGTGAGATAGTTGAAGTAGGCAATATGGTAACCAAATTTAAGCCCGGTGATATAGTGGTAGTTCCCTGCTGTACGCCAGATTGGCTGCAGCCCGGGGTACAAGAGATGAAATATACGGCTCATGATGCGGGAGCCATGGGAAGTTTTAAATTTTTAGCGCAAAAAGATGGTGTCTTTGCGGAATATTTTCATGTCAATCAGGCCGATGCCAACCTGGTGTTGCTGCCGGAAGGTGTTTCCATGGAAGCAGCATTGATGACAGTAGATATGATGTCTACCGGATTCCACGGGGTGGAACTGGCAGAGATTGGATTTGGTGATACGGTGGTGGTCATCGGAATCGGACCGGTAGGGCTGATGAGCGTAGCCGGTGCGACTCTTCATGGAGCCGGACGGATCATTGCAGTAGGAACCAGACCCAATTGTGTGAAAATCGCTAAGGAATATGGCGCCACCGATATCATCAGCTATAAGGAAGGCGATATCGTTGCGCAGGTAATGGAAATGACTGGCGGTGGTGCTGACAAAGTGATTATTGCCGGCGGCAATGGGGAAACCTTTACACAGGCAGTTGCCATGACTAAGGAAATGGGTATTATTGCAAATGTTAATTTCTTTGATGTGACGGATGTGCTTTCCATGCCTGCTTATCTTTGGGGACTGGGTATGGCTAATAAGGATATCCGGGGTGGATTCTGTCCGGGTGGTGCGGTTCGCATTCAAAAGCTGCTGGATATGATCGCCTATGGAAGAATCGATACTACCAAGATTATTTCTCATAAATTTGAAGGGTTTGATAAGATGGAAGATGCCTTTAAGATGATGGATGAGAAGCCCGCAGATTTGATCAAGCCGATTGTGTACGTTGGGTAAAATTTCAGCAAAGCAGAAATTAGTATAGAGTTTCTTTTAACAGCACTGAATGTAAATAAACAGACAGTGCTGTTACATTTAAATATTGAAATGAAATATGAAATTAGCAGAGATAAGCCTTGGTGGCCATCTACTTCGTGATATAAGAATAGATTATAACAAGTATAAAAATTATTAACTGTATTTATTTAATTAAACAAGGTATAATGTTCTCCGGAAGGTAAATAAAAGTTTTTACTACGGAGGTATTATATGCGTACAATAGGAACAGTAGCCAGAGGTGTCAGGGCGCCAATGATTCAGCCCGGAGATAATTTGGCAAACATTGTGGTGGATAGTGTGTTGAATGCAGCAGTGGAAAATGGATTTGAGCTACATGACAGGGATGTCATAGGTATGACCGAAGCAATTGTGGCCAGAGCTCAAAATAATTTTGCCAATGTGGACCAGATAGCGGCGGATGTGAAAGCAAAATTCGGCGGAAAGGACATGGCAATTGTTTTTCCCATTCTCTCCCGTAATCGTTTTTCCAATTTGCTTCGGGGAATTGCGGCAGGCTGCTCAAAATTATATATCGTCTTGTCTTATCCTTCGGATGAAGTGGGCAACCAGTTGATTGATTGGGATATGATGGATGCGGCAGGGGTGAATCCGTATACTGACGTGTTGGACGAAAAGAGATACCGGGAACTTTTCGGTTATGAGGTCAAGCATCCTTTTACCGGTATGGATTATGCAGAGTATTACAAAGGCTTCGGCGAACATGTGGAATTGATTTTTGCCAATGATCCCCGCGCCATCTTAAAATATACCAAAAATGTTCTGGCTTGTGATATCCACACCCGGCAGCGGACTAAACGTCTTTTGAAGTCTGCCGGAGCAGAAATTGTATATGGCTTGGACGATATTTTATCGGAAAGCGTGGACGGCAGCGGTTTTAATGAAAAATATGGCCTTTTGGGTTCCAATAAAGCAACGGAAGACAAAGTAAAGCTTTTCCCCAGAGACTGCCAGAAGCTGGTAGATGAAATCCAGGCGCAGATTTTGGAGAAAACCGGAAAGTCGGTTGAGGTTATGGTTTACGGTGACGGTGCTTTCAAAGATCCCGTGGGAAAGATTTGGGAATTGGCTGATCCGGTAGTATCCCCGGCTTATACGGAAGGATTGAACGGAACTCCCAATGAATTGAAACTTAAATTTCTGCTGGATAATGATTTTGCCGGCAAGTCTGAAGAAGAAGCCAGAAAAGCTATGGAAGAAGCAATCAAGCACAAAGACAAAGAACTGGGCAATCAGGCACTGGGTACCACACCCCGCCGTTACACCGATTTATTGGGCAGCTTATGTGACCTGATGAGCGGCAGCGGCGATAAAGGAACACCGATTATTTTGATTTCAGGATATTTTGAGAATTACGCATCTAATTAATTTTTTGAAAGTGAAGGGACAAAAATCGATGAAGCAGGATATGATTGTAATCTTAGATTTGGGAAGTACAGAAAATACCGTATTGGCAAGGGAAATCAGAGCGTTAGGCGTATATAGTGAGATCTATCCCCATGACATTACCCTGGAAGAACTAAGGGCATTGCCTAATGTAAAAGGCGTTATTATATATGGCGGTCCCAACCACATCGTGGACGGAGTGCGCATCGATGTAAGTGCCGATATCTACGAGGCCGGGGTTCCGGTGATGGCCATTGACCATGAACCGGCCAAATGTCAGGAAAGCTATCTTACCTGGGAAGAAGCAGCCGACAAACTGAAAGCCTTTGTATTTGATACCTGTCAGGCTGAAGCCAACTGGAATATGAAAAATTTTGTGGCTGACCAGGTGGAGCTGATCAAGCGTCAGGTGGGTGACCGGAAAGTACTTCTGGCACTATCCGGCGGTGTGGACAGTTCGGTAGTGGCTGCACTTTTGATCAAGGCCATCGGCAAACAGCTGGTTTGTGTACATGTGAATCATGGGCTGATGCGCAAAGGTGAGTCGGAGGATGTTATCAAAGTATTCGGCCAGGAGCTGGATGCCAATCTGATTTATGTGGATGCCACGGAACGTTATCTGACCAAATTGGAGGGAGTAGCAGATCCGGAGGAGAAGAGAAAGATTATCGGTACGGAATTTATCCGTATTTTTGAAGAAGAAGCCCGTAAACTGGAGGGAATCGATTTCCTTGGCCAGGGTACTATTTACCCCGATATCGTTGAAAGCGGTACGAAAACAGCCAAGATGGTGAAGTCTCATCATAATGTTGGCGGGTTGCCCGAGGATATGAAATTTGAACTGGTGGAACCGATTAAGCAGTTGTTCAAGGATGAGGTAAGGCAGTGTGGACTGGAACTGGGATTGCCGGATGAAATGGTATTTCGTCAGCCCTTTCCCGGACCCGGATTAGGTGTCAGATGTCTGGGTGCCATTACCAGAGATCGTTTGGAAGCGGTTAGGGAATCGGATGCGATTTTGCGCGAGGAATTCCAATTGGCTGGATTGGACCGGAAGGTATGGCAATACTTTACCGTGGTTCCGGATTTTAAATCGGTAGGTGTCAGGGATAATGCCAGAAGCTTTGATTATATGGTGATCATCCGGGCGGTGAATACCGTGGATGCTATGACCGCAAGTATCGAGCAGGTGGAATGGCCGGTGCTGCTGAAGATTACCGATCGGATTTTGAAGGAAGTTAAGAATGTGAATCGGGTTTGTTATGATATGAGTCCGAAGCCGATTGCGACGATAGAGTTTGAATAATACCAATTTAATACAGATTATTTTATATGACAGGCGGTCTTTGAGATTGCCTGTCATTCTTATAGTATTAGCATTATATTTACTGTGACAAAAAAATGTTGCCATACCTTTAAATGTTGCATTTGTGCTACAAGATTTAGCGTGAAAATAAAATAGTATAAGAATTGACTTGTGATAACAAGAGCGTTAATATAGTGATATGGGAGTGCTATATTATAGAAAAGATGACAATGGTGGGTTTGAAAGTGAGTTCTGCTAGGAGCTTGGGACAAAAGTCCAAAAACAGCAAATTCGATTAATGTATGTTGTATCGATTGTCTAATGTGGTGCTATATATAGTAGGAGATTTCACTGGAATTCTATTGAATTTCATTAAATATCGACTTTTGTCTCAGGCTCCTAGGATATATACAAATATAGTGCCCTTTAAATTAAAAAAGATTGGAAGGATAATAATATATGGATTGGTTTTTTGATGGTATAGGAACCGAATTGATTAGTACATTGATAGGAATTTTGATAGGAGCAGGGGCAGGGGGAACTATTGGATATAAAGTAGGAATAAGCAAAAATATTCTAATTCAAAAGCAAAAGGCAGGAAATGACTCTAAGCAGAAACAGACAGGGAAAATATTACGTGAGGTAGATGACGAATCTACAGAAAACAATGTGAAAACTTCCCGTGCAAAAGTGAACCAAAAACAAAAAGGGGGTAGCAGTTCTGTTCAAAGCCAGATAGGGGGAATTAACAGTGATAGGTGATAGGAAAAAACAAAGGGCAGGTAATAATTCACAACAGCTTCAAGCAAATTCAATAAATATTACTAACATAAGTGGTATAGATGAAAAAAGGGCAAGAGAAATATTTGACGAGATGTATGCTGTTGCTAGAAGAGATTTTACACAAGATGCGTATAACTGTGCGAACCAAAGAGTATCCAAATTTGAAGAGTCTTTGATGTCAAAAATAGTTCAATTGGACGGTGCATTAGAAAAATTTGCTGATCCTTCATTTCAGTTTCTTTTGACAGAAGCTCATAGAACAGCGGCATCAACAGAAAGAGAGGCAGACTATGACTTGTTATCTGAGTTACTTGTTCATAGAATAGAGAAGGGCGAACAAAGAAAAACAAGAGTTGGCATTGAACGGGCAGTTGAAATTGTTGATCAAATAGATGATGATGCGTTGTGTGCGCTAACTGTTGCACATGCTGTAGCAAAATTATTACCAATCGCTACGGAAATAACTGAGGGCCTAGATATTCTGCAGAATATTTTTGACAAATTAGTATATATGACTTTGCCACAAGGGAGAGAGTGGCTAGAACATTTGGAAATATTGAATGTAATAAGAGTATCTACATTTGGTGGGTTAAAAAAGCTGGAACAATTCTATACAGAGCGTCTTGCAGGGTATGTATGTGTTGGTATAAAGAAAGGATCTGAGAATTATAATACGGCAATTGAAATATTAAATAATTTAATGATACCACACGTTTTTTTAACAGAGCATGAACTGCTAAATGATTATGTTAGGGTGCCTGTTGTTACATTCGAGTCGCTGGAAACTGCACGGTATACTCTTAGTGAGAATATAGATGGAGTATCAGTTAATAGAGAAATTAATTTATCAGATGAACAGAAACAAGGCCTGAAAAATATAATTGGATTATATGATAATTCAGAGGAAATAAAGCAACAAGTAAATGCAGCTTTTGTGAGTGAATGGGAAAAAAGAAATTCATTAAAGTGTTTGTCGGATTGGTGGGATGCTATTCCGCTATCTTTTGATATAACTGCTATTGGTACGGTATTGGCTCATGCCAATGCTCAAAGGTGTAGTTCTGATATACCAGCATTGGAATAGAAAACTTTGTACTATTTATTGTTTTGATACAATAGATTTGTGGCAACACTTTGGCAACAGAAAATCAGCAAGCCAGAATAGATTATGTAATTGAGATAAAATAAAGGCATTTTCTACACAAATCTTAAACAAAACAGTTTAAGAAGAACCATGGACTTGCCGAGTTTGAATGATGTAAAATTTTATACAGATTATTTTAAATGGCGGATAGTCCTTGGATTATCTGCCATAATTTAAATTATATGTATTATTCCGATTTCAGGTAATTAATGTTGCATAAATTTGCTGAAACTAAAAAAAATACACTTGTGGAGTAACGACAATTGCGTTACAATAATACTTGAAGGAGGTGTGTGAAAAACATGGAAAAGACAGCAACATTGAATTTACGAGTAAATCCGACTGTTAAAGAGAGAGCAGAAGAAGTCCTGACAAGGCTTGGAGTACCTATGTCCACCGCAATAGATATGTATTTGAATCAGATTTCCCTTACTGGTGGTATTCCGTTTGCAGTTACTTTACCCAAAGCTCCTGATACCATTAATGCTGATTTAATGACACAAGCAGAGCTTCATGCAAAATTGCAAAGAGGATATGATGATATAGAAGCCGGAAAAGTACAAAATGCAGCAGAGGCATTTACCAGGTTTAGGGAGAGTCATTAGTATGAAGCAGTATACGTTGGATATCACGGATGAAGCACTGGCAGATATGGATCAATTATACAATCATATTGCTTATACGTTGCTTGCACTGGAGAATGCAATGGGGCAGTATAACAGAATAGCTGATGAAATATTAAAGCTTGATATATTTCCAGAGAGTTTTCGCATTATGGATTCAGAACCGGAACATACAAAAGGGCTCAGAAGAATGCCGGTGGACAACTATTCAGTATTCTATGTTATCAAAGAATATAGAGTGATTGTAACGGATGTATTATATAGTGCTTCAGATATAAGTAGTCGATTGAAGAGGTAAAATGTTACTTTATTTATTGTATTAAGCTTAATAAAAATTGGCAATAATTTGGCAAAAAAATCAGTAGGCAAAATAATCTGTGTAATTGAAATAAAGAGACGGCATAAAAGGCATAAAAACTAAACCGAAATGTTTAAGAACATAATTGCACTTGCCGAGTTTGAGTAATACCAATTGAATACAGATTATTTTATATGACAGGTAATCTATATGATTGTCTGTCATATTTAAAATATTTGTAATTTGTTTTCTGTAGAAAAGCGTTTGTTGCCAATAATGGAAAAGAGTTTTTTACTTTCTATTGCAGAAGATAATCTATATAAGAAGGTTGAATGATAGATTTTGCAGACGATGTCTGCAAATTTGAAATATCTGAAGTTGGGCACGGGTTTATCTCAATGAAATATTCGTGAATATAGGAAACGTAAATGCCTCTACCTTCTTAGAGTTGAAAGTGATAGCAAAGTAAAGGTTATTATGATAATATTTTTGTTATAATGAGTAACAAATCACAAGCTGGAAGGTGAATTGTGACAAAATTATGAATAATTATAAATAAATCTAAATATGGTGCGACAAGGAGATATGCAACTGGAATTATCTATTGACTTTAACGTCGCGTCAATCTGTATACTTTGAGATGGAGGGAGGTCAGATCATGGAATTGCATAGCATTAGTCGGATTTCAAAGTTGTTTAATATTTCAACGCGGACATTGCGTTATTACGAACAAATAGGATTGATACAATCGGTAAAAAAGGAAAATTATGCATATCGTACTTACGATGAAAACACTGTTATCCGATTGAATCAGATTATCATATTGCGAAAGCTTAGAATCCCGCTGAAAAAAATTGCCGATATATTGAAAAGCGAAGATAACGTTACAGCAATTAACGCGTTTCAGCAAAATCTGGTTGAAATTGAGGATGAAATCACCGCACTCTCCACTATAAAAAATATCATTCAAACCTTATTGGAGAGATTATTATTGCAAAACGATATGCTACGGTGGGTAGACGATGAAAATTTGCTGGAAATTGTGGATTCCCTGACTGTCTCCAAAATTAATTTCAAGGAGGATAAGACAATGGATGATTTAATCAAAGCCAGTGAAAAACTGAACAAATTGACGGATAAAGATGTGCGGATTGTATATTTACCACCAGTCACAGTAGCATCAATTCAGTGTATTGGTGGTAAGCCCGAGACTGAAACGGGAGATTTACTTTTCGCATTTATTAAGGAAAAGAATCTGACCGTAGTAAAACCTGATTTCCGTCATTATGGCTTTAATCACCCTAATGGTTCATTACCTGACGGCAGTGACCACGGGTATGAACGATGGGTAACCATCCCGTATGATATGGAGGTTCCACTGCCTTTTATAAAAAAGCAATTTGCGGGTGGTCTGTATGGAGCGCATATGATACCAATGGGTGGATTTGAGGAATGGAATTGGCTGTATGAATGGGCAAAAAATCATGAAAAATATGAGATCGCATGGGGGGATCCCAATTGTATGCATGGACTTATGGAGGAACATTTGGACGCAATTCATCATTACTTATGGTCTCATGAGGAGTGCGATCAACGACTACAGCTCGATTTACTTATTCCGATAAGAGAACGTACTGAATAAGTAAAATGTGGGTCCTACAAATTCAAATTGCAGAGGGCTAAAATAGTTGATTTTCTAGTTAGTATCCAGTATAAACAAAATAGTTTAAGAAGAACCGTGAACTTGCCGAGTTTGAATAATATAAAATTTTACACAGATTATTTTATATGGCGGATAGTCCTTGGATTATCTGCCATAATTTAAAACATACTGTATTGTTCTGATTTTAGGCAATTAATGATGCCATAAATTTGCAGAAATTCTGGGTTCTTGCCCGGAACAACGCCAATGTTGGATGAAGGCGCGAGGAATAAACGCTTTCTGTTTTATTTAGTATGTGGTAGTATAATATTCGAAAACCATCGCCTATGTGTGGGTGATACTAATAGGGTGGCAACTATACAGGCAAGCCAGCAAGAAGTTAGGCGCAATATAACTCTGTTTGCGTTATATACCTAAGGAAATCCTACTTGTTATCCCCATTGAGAAGTGGCATGGCTATCCCGGGGAGCTCTAGGCGAAAAAAGCCAGCGAATTTTAGGAGAACTAAACTATGGTAATCGTATATGAATCAAAAACAGGATTTACCCGGAGATACGCCGATATGCTTGCCGATAAAACAGGATTTAAAGTATTTTCAACCAAACAGTCTTCAAAAATCGACCATGAAGAAGAAATTATCTTTGATGGAGTTAAAGAGGAAAACCTGATCCCTGTGCTTGAATGGCTGCGCAGCGAGATAGTGGAGGGGTATCTATGAAGAACGTCGTAATCACAGGCAGTACGCGCGGTATTGGCCTTGCAATGGCATTTGAATTTCTGCAGGCAGATGCCTGTTACGCTGTCCGGTAGAGGGGGAGTATTATCGGATACGACCCGCTTGGCTCCTGAACCATTCGAAGGGAATTACCTCTATGTTCCCTGCAATGTTCAGAAAAAGGAAAGCCTGCAAAATCTTTGGGAGGCGTCTCTCTCAAAGTGGAATGCGATAGATATATGGATTAATAACGCGGGCCAAAACGCGCCATATTCCTTTTCGTGGGAAACGGGCGATGTCTATATTGAAAACATCATTCAAACCAATGCGCGCTGACGTATTTTATGAAAGGGCTTGCCAAGGAACTGGAGGGCCAAGGCGTGATAGCGGGGCGGCTGTCTCCCGGTATGATGCTGACCGATTTCATTACCAAATCCCCGGACGGCGAACAATCGGAGGCTATTTCAGAGAAAAGCTTCAAAAAGATTTTTAACATTTTAGGGGACAAACCGGAAACCGCAGCACAATTCTTCATACCGCAAATCCTCGGAAATGCCAAAAACAATGTTCATATTGTCTGGCTTACAAACAGAAAGGCGGCATGGCGCTTTATGACGGCCGGACTTCGAAAAGACAGGCTGCTTGAAAAATAAAACCACTGCGGCTCAATTTTGCCAGACATAAGCAGTTAATTGAAGGGATAAAATGGTTACTTTATTATTGCATTGGCATAATAAAGAATGGCAGCAATTTGGCAAAAAAGCAGTAAGGCAAAATAATATGTGTAAATGAAATAAAAAGACGGCATAAAAGACCACCGCAGAGAAATCATGTACCGACTCTCAAAAAGTGGTCTTTTATCATACTGGAAATGTAATTAATCATATTTCTTTTTTTCTTTTTTTAGTTTGGGCTGACCAACAGGTTGCTCAGCTTTTTTCTTTTTTACTTCTTTTTTAACTTCACCTTTTTGTGGCATTATAAGCACCGCCTTTCTTTTTGTAATGAAAAATTCACATCTTGTAATCTATCTCTGGTATTACAATATTATAGCACAATTCTGTAAAAAAAGCTTGCTTTGGCGATGGCGAAATGAAATATATTACAGCTATGTACCACAATGGATACGCTGTAAGCCCTCATGGCTATTCTAAGCCAGAAGATTTCCCTCTTTATATGGTACAAATAACCCAATCAATAACTTTTTTTGTGCGCAGATAAATGATGATAACGGTATTCTGGACACTAGGGGAACACTTGGAAATGCCAATGTAGTTCCTCCCAACGTATTACCTCTCGGTACACGTAATCAGTGGGATATTACAAATATTGATATTTCGCAAGCGCTTTCTCAAGGGCAGACTGACGGCTATATCACACTTAATACACATAGGGATACCTATCAAATCGCGGCATTGGGTCTGCAAATTGACATGAATCAGGCTTCGTTTACAGTCATTAAGTCGGCAGACCGATCTTACGCGTTCCCTGGCAGTATTTTTACCTATAGCATAAGTTTTAGAAATTTGGGTGACGTATATGCGAATGGATCAGTCTTTGTAGATGATTTACCTGCGGATGTTACATTTATTCCCGGAACGGTAACACTAGATGGTATAAACCTTCCTTCGGCGGATCCTACCGTTGGAATCGCCCTCGGTGATGTTCAGCCAAACCAGACGGTCATGTCAAAGATTACCTTCCAAGTACGCGTAAATAATAATCCGTCAGCAAGTGTTCTCAATAACACCTCAGGAATTGATTATACATTTCAGCCAGGTACAGGACTTGTTGAGCATGGGACCGACTACAGTAACCAGGTAACCGTTTTGCTGTATAATCCCACCCGCGGCGTAGAGTTTATTCAATAATTCAAAATAAATAATGTAATAGAAGACAATTAATAACAGTTTCAGTAAAAATGGATTCACTTTAATTAATGAGTGAAGCCATTTTTAATGCAGGGAGAATATCACTAAGTCATCGTGGAAGGCGTTAAGAAAATGTTAAAAATTTACCAGAAATATTAAAAATGTCTGATTTTCCTCTGAAAAAGAAGTCATTATAATAAAAATACAAAGTGTGAAAGTGCTTTCAAATCAATATTTTTAGAAGGAGGATATAATTTTATGAAAAGGAAACTTTTAGCATTGGCAATGAGTATGATCGTGGTGGCATCCCTTTCCGCGTGCGGATTAAAGACACCGGAGGTAGAACAAAAGGAAACAAAGGTGGAGAACCAGGCAGAAACGCCGGCAGAGGATCAGGCAGAAGAGCCGGTAGCAGAAGTAACTGGCTCCGAACCGGAAATTACTCTGGTTTTCGCAGAAGTGAATCCATTGGATACCATTGTAGGTCAGATGGATACCGCATTTAAAGAAAAGGTAGAAGAGCTGTCAGGCGGAACCATTAAAATTGATATTCAGGCCAGTGGTGTATTGGGCTCAGAAAATGATGTTTTAGATACCATGCTGGGTGGTGGCGGAACCATTGATTTATCTCGTATTTCAGCATTTGCTTTGACCAGCTATGGCGGTGAGAAGTCCAAGCTGTTGTCTGTTCCATATACCTTTGTCAGCCGTGAACATTTCTGGAATTTTGCTGAATCGGATTTGGCTGCAGATTTTCTTCAGGAACCATCAGAAAATGGTAGTGGTGTAAGAGGATTATTCTACGGTGAAGAAGGATTCCGTCATTTCTTTACGGTTAAGCCTATTTCAGGATTAAGTGATTTAGCCGGAATGAAGCTGCGAGTGTCCAATGACCCGATTATGAATGGTATGGTGGAAGGTCTTGGTGCATCACCGACAGTAGTAGATTTTGGCGAACTTTATTCAGCTCTTCAGACAGGTGTTGTGGATGGTGCGGAACAACCAATTGCCAACTATAAATCAAATGCATTCCCGGAAGTAGCGGCAAACCTGATTTTGGATGGTCATACTCTTGGTGCAGTTCAGGTTATCATTACTGATGAAGCTTGGGATTCCTTAACAGCAGAACAACAGGATATCCTGATAGAAGCAGGAAAATATGCTTCTGCACAGAACAAAGCAAGCTCACAGAGTGCTGAAGATGAAGTTCTGGAAGTACTGAAAGCAGATGGCGTAAATGTAGTCGAAGTAACCGATATTCAGCCATGGCAGGATGCATGTAAAGAGATTATTGAATCGGCAACCAGCAGTAACAAAGAATTATATCAAAAGATTGTTGATATGAAATAAGTATTGAAAATACATAATTGGAGGCACGGGAGGCGGAAAAGAGACTTTCCGTGCCCAGATTATTAAGGAGGTAGATTATGCCCAAAATGTTTGTGACACTTGATAAAGCAAAGCCGGTATATGATGTGGTGTATCAAATTACGTTATTTTTATGTAAGATTTTATTAGTAACAGATATTTTAATTACAAGCATGGCGGTGCTGGGCCGGTATGTTTCTTTTATCCCGGACCCGGCATGGAGTGAAGAGATTGTATTGACCTGCATGGCCTATATGGCGGTATTATCAGCGGCGCTGGCGATTCGCAACGGGTCCCATATTCGGATGACCGCTTTTGATAAATATCTTCCCAAAAAGCTGGTGATATCCCTGGATATTATAGCAGATGTGGCGATTTTCATATTGGCCATCGTGATGATTGTTGTTGGTTGGAAATATGCCATTCAGATTGGCTCAAAGGGTACATATGTCAGTATTCCCACCTTGTCTCGATTTTGGAAATACTTTCCCATACCATTGGCCGGTGTTGTCATGGTGGTATTCGAAACCGAGTCTGTATATCAGCATATTAAAAAGATTTTTATAAGGGGGGAAGTTGAAAATGGATCAAAATAGTATTGCAATTATTGTGTTGATTGCCAGCTTCTTAATTATGGTATTCTTACGGTTTCCCATTGCTTATGCAGTTGCATTATCTTCCCTGCTGTGCCTGCTGTATCAGGGATTACCATTGACCACCATTTGCCAGCAGATGGTAAAAGGAATCAGTTCCTTCAGTTTGATGGCGGTGCCGTTCTTCATTACCATGGGTTGTTTAATGGGCAGCGGCGGTATATCGGAAAAGCTGATTGCCCTGGCAAATGCCTGTGTGGGCTGGATGCGTGGTGGTATGGCAATGGTAAATATTGTTGCATCTTATTTCTTTGGTGGAATTTCCGGTTCTGCATCGGCGGATACCGCATCTTTAGGAACCATATTAATTCCCATGATGGTAGATCAAGGCTATGATGATGATTTTTCCACAGCAGTAACCATTACTTCGTCCTGTGAAGGACTTTTAGTTCCACCCAGTCATAATATGGTTATTTATGCCATGACAGCCGGCGGAATTTCCGTTGGCAGTCTGTTCCTGGCCGGATATGTACCAGGGGCTTTGCTGGCAGTATCCCTGATGATCGGTTCTTATATTATCTCCGTCAAGAGAAAGTACCCCAAAGGGGATAAGTTCAGTCTGAAAAATCTGCTGAAGCAAATCAGTGTATCCTTTTGGGCATTGGCAGCGGTATTGATTGTTGTGTTTGGCGTTGTAGGCGGTTACTTTACAGCCACAGAATCAGCAGCGATTGCAGTTATCTACAGCCTGATTGTCAGCGTATTTATTTATAAAGGCCTGGATTGGAAGGGCGTATGGCGGGTCCTTGGCCAATGCGTGGATACCTTATCAATCGTTTTGATTTTGATTGCCACATCCAGTATCTTTGGCTTTTGTTTGACCAGACTTCACGTGCCTGAGCTGGCTGCCAGTGGAATGATTGGCATAACCAATAATCCAATTGTTCTGGCTTTATTGTTAAACCTTATCCTTTTAATCCTGGGATGCCTGATGGATATGGCACCGATTATCCTTATTGCCACGCCAATCTTACTGCCGATTGCAACCTCCATTGGTATTGATCCCATTCAATTTGGTGTTATGGTGGTTCTCAATTGTGGAATTGGTTTGTTAACACCGCCGGTTGGTGCAGTGCTCTTTATTGGTTCAGCCGTGGGCAAGGTGCCAATGGAACGTGTTGTAAAGGCGACACTTCCGTTCTATATTTGCATGATTATTACCTTATTGCTGATTACCTTTGTGCCGGCCATTAGTTTAGGGCTTCCGGCTTTGTTTGCAAAATAGGAAGGAGTACGAAGTTCAATGAAATATAACTTTCGGTATCAGGTGGCTGCTTTGGATTCCTGGCGACTATCCATGTATCAAACCTATCATTCCTTAGCAGGAGCATGTAATGTTGTTTTTACCGCAGCTGCTATCGTATTGACCCTCCGGTTTGGCCATCAGACGCAACCGTTTATTACCGCATTGCTTATTTTAAGCTGCCTGTGGTTCCCGGTTATCCAACCGGTTCTGATTTACCAACAGGCCCGGAAACGGGTGAAGACATTACCGGATCATATGGAGCTTAGCTTTGAGCAGCGTGGAGTACATGTGGTGACGCCCAGGGAAGATTCATGGATGAGTTGGGAAAAAATCAGAGAAGTGATTGAAGTCCCCCATATGATTGTGTTACTCTCTAATGGTAGTCATGGTTTCATGCTGCCGGACCGGATGCTGGGAGACCGGAAGACAGAAGTTCTGGCATTTCTCCATGATATGATTAAAAAATAATATATGGCGGTTGAAAAAATGTTAGAGTTTTTAAAGAACAAAGAAGAAAAGAAACAGTTTTATTTTAGTTATGTCATCTTTTTAATAAACGGTATGCTGGCACTGTCAATCGGTGCCTTAATGCCGTTTATTCGGGATGCCCGGGGACTAAACTATGCCTTTTGCGGGCTTTTGGTCAGTCTGCATTCGCTGGGAAACTTATTTTCCAGTTTTGCGGCAGGGGCATTGCCGGCATGGCTTGGCCGGAAAAAGAGTATTTTAATTTTTAACAGTGCATTTCCGCTGGCATATTTGCTGATGCTTGGCGGAGGTGGAGAGTGGAGCTTAATTCTGGCCTTTTTTATGACTGGCCTGGCCCGCGGTGCAACCAGTAATTTCTGCAATCATATGATCAATAATCTTTCCCCCGGAAAGGCATGGATCATCAATGGATTACATGGGATGTTTTCCGTTGGTGCCTTTTTGTTTCCCCTGTTATTAACGGCCGTTACTTATAATGAGGCAGGAAATTTTTTATATGTCTGTTGGGGAATGGTGATAATGGGGGCCTTAAGCTTTAGCTTATATGCCCTGATTCCCACAGAGGATGGACCGGTTAAGAAAAAAACGTCCGGGAAGCCTCAGTTAGGATTTTTGAAAGAACCGATATTTTACTTATGTGTGGCCACCTTGTTTTTTTACTTATGTGCTGAGCAAGGGGTAATCGGCTGGTTGGTTACCTATTTTAAAGATGCCGGATTGTTGAGTGGGGCACTGGCTCAGGTGATGTCCAGTGTTCTCTGGATTATGATTCTGGCCGGCCGGCTTTCCACAGCATGGCTTTCTACCAGAATCAAGAAGGAGAAGCTGTTGCTGATGATGGGAATTGGTCTGGTGCTGTTCTTTATTGTGCTGATTACAGCCCGCAGCGGCGGAATGATTGTGATTGGCATTATGGGCTTTGGCTTTAGTATGTCAGGCATTTACCCTACTACGGTATCCTTTGCCGGACATATTATTAAGCGCTATGCCATGGCATGGAGCGTTATGCTGACTACGGCCAGCGTCGGCGCCATTGTAATGCCCAGTTTGATTGGCAGGATTGCCGAAGCGGCCGGGATTTTTTATGGAATGAGTTCCGTTGCGGCAGCAGTGGTGGTTGACTTGGGATTTATTATCGCCTTAAAAGTGTATATCGACCGTCAGCAAAAGCAGGCTTAATATGACAAAAGCGATGCAGAAATGAGGAAAACGATGAAAACAGTTAAAAATCAGATTTGGAATTTTGGCGGAGAGATTATGCCGGAGAGCTGTGCCCAAGGGGTAGAGCGAAAGGTTCTGGCATATACCGATGAATTAATGTGTGTGGAAAATTATTTTCAAAAGGGTGCCATAGGTGCACTGCATCATCATCCCCATACCCAGATCACCTATGTGGTATCCGGGAGGTTTGAATTCACCATTGCCGGAGAAAAGAAAACGGTGTGTCAGGGAGACAGCATGTTGAAAAAAGATGGAATACAGCATGGCTGCGTATGTCTGGAAGAGGGAATTCTTCTGGATATCTTTACACCCATGCGGGAAGATTTTGTGGATGAATAATTCCAACTTCTGTATAAGTGGAGAAACAATTATGAAAAAAAGGATGGCGTTGTTTTGGAATCAAAGATCCTTAAAAAGTAAATTATATATGATTATTATCAGTGTAGGGGCATTGATGATATTCGGCATCCTGTTCAACGTCCGGGTTGTTTATTCCTTTATTGATGATGTAAAACTGTTGATGGATGATAATCTGCTTAGCTATCGGTTTCAAGAGGCTCTTGGAAGAGAGGTGGATATCTTCTCCGATTTTGCCCGTAACCGGACGGCAGACAGTAAATCAGCCCTTTACAGCGCGGCGGCGGAAACCGAAAGAATTTTGAAGCAATTGCCTTATGATTATCAGCAGGTCGGGGAATCGCGCTATGCCATTACCTGGAATATACGAAACAGCTACGAAGAATATCAGCAGCAGCGAGAAAGAATTGTGGAAATGAAAGGCGATGAGGCGGGTTATATTACTGAGCTTTATAAGGTTTATCGACGGCAGGAGTATTTGAAACAATATGGGGCCCGCCTGATGAAGGAAGTACTGGATGGCGGAAATTCTACCTATGAAGGCCGGATCTCCGTATTAAAGAAAATGCCATATATCATCTGCGTTTGCTGCTTGCTGGCGCTGCTTTTTTTATTTTTTCTCAGCGAAATGCTGACCCGGGATATTGTTGGCGTGTTATCCAATCTCGTGACGGCATCTAAGAGCATTGAAAAGAATGATTTTACCATTCAGGACGTGGCTTGGGAAGGTCAGGATGAATTTGGACAATTAGTGCATGCTTTTAATAAAATGAAGCATGCAACCAAAAGCTATGTACATACAATTGAAGAAAAACGGGCCATGGAAGAGCTTATTTATCAGCAGGATCTGGAAAAGGCCAATTTGGAACAGCGGTTTGCCGAGGCCCAGCTGCAGCTGATTAAAAGTCAGCTAAATCCTCATTTTCTGTTTAATACATTAAATATGATTACTCGCATGACCCAGATAGAAGAGGCGCCCATTTCCCAGGAGATGCTGGAGGCCCTGAGCAATTTGCTCCGTTACAGCCTGCGGACCACAGCAGCGTTTATTCCCCTGAATCAGGAGCTGAAGGTCATTGAAGACTATATGTATATCCAGAAAAAACGGTTTGGGGATAGAATCAGTTGGGAAATCGACTGTCAGGTGTCAGATAATACCATTGAGGTGCCGGTGTTCTTTTTACAGCCTTTGGTTGAAAATGCGGTGATTCATGGAATTTCCATGAAGGAGGACGGCGGTAATATTAGGGTAAGCATTGTTCAAGATGGCGATGGGCTCTGCATCCAGGTAGAAGATAATGGCATGGGAATCAAATCGGAACGTCTGGAGGAAATTCGCGGTGTCATTAAAAAACGTGGTTCAGGCATCGGTATTGGTTTGGGCAATATATATCGGCGCATTGCCGCTTATTATGAGCAGGGTGATGTCACCATCAACAGTAGAGAAGGACATGGTACCAGCGTGATTATTATCCTTGGAAAACAGAAATTTAAAAAGGAAACAACAATAGAAGCGGAGGTATAACGTGTATCGAATACTGATAGCGGAAGATGAGTTGATTGAACGGATGATGCTGAAAAAAACCCTTCAAAAAAAATTCGGAAATACTTGTGAAGTATTGGAAGCGGAAAACGGCACCATGGCAATGAAATTATTTACCGGCGGGAATATTGATATTGCCCTGCTGGATATTGAAATGCCTGGAATCAAAGGAGTTGAAGTGGCAGAAGAAATGCGAAAGGTAAGTGAGGAGCTTTGCATTATTTTTCTGACTGCTTATGATAAATTTGAATATGCCAAAAAAGCAATTGGTGTTAAAGCTATGGAGTATCTGCTAAAACCATATTCGGAGCGGGAATTGATGGCAGTGATTCAAGAGGCCTTACGCATTACGGAAAAGCATCGGGACGGAATGAGGCGGCCGGAGAAAGAAAAGGTACTGGCGGACCTTCATGAGGCGGATCAACAACCGGCGGAGGAGGCCCTTCTGGAAAAGTCAGAGGATGAGAATCTGAGCCGTTTAAATGTAATGGTTTCCATGGTGGAGGAGTATGTCCGGAATAATTATATGTATGATATTTCCATGCAGGAAGCGGCTCGGGCGGTGAACTATTCGGAACCTTACTTTTGCAAAATGTTCAAGCTGCAGTTTGGGCAGAATTTCACAACCTATCTGACGGAATACAGATTGCAGGAGGCTGAAAAATTGTTGAAGCAGCCCAATGTCAGCGTGAAGGATGTAGGAATTCGGGTGGGGTATTCTGACTCCAGTTACTTTGCCAAGGTATTTAAGCGAATGCTGGGGATAAGTCCCTCCGAATACCGTATGAATTATCTGAGAAAATTGTAGAGGGGTGCTGCTTTTATGAAAAGCAAAATAGCGGGAATAGCAGGATTGATCCTGGTGATAGTGGCCATGTGCGGATGTGATTATCTGGGAAAAAATGGTAAGGAGCAAGTGCCGGAATATGTATTTACCTATGCCGAAAATCAGGCAGAAGGGTATCCCACTACAGTTGCTGCTTATCGGTTTGCGGAATTGGTAAATCAGCGTTCAAAAGGCCGAATCAAAATCAATGTATTTCCCGGCGGAGAATTAGGCGATGAAGTCTCAGTGGTGGAACAGCTGCAGTACGGCGGAATTGATTTTGCCCGGGCTTCAATTATGACCATGGGAGATTTGGTGCCGGAAATGAATATTCTGCAGCTTCCTTATCTTTACCGGGGAGCTGAACATATGTGGGCTGTATTAGATGGGGAGATTGGACAGGAGTTCAGCTTATGCCTGGATAATTATGGTTTGACCAGCCTGTCGTGGTATGATGCCGGTGAGCGAAA
Organism: Lachnospiraceae bacterium; assembly: GCA_031555615.1. Lineage (GTDB taxonomy): Bacteria > Bacillota > Clostridia > Lachnospirales > Lachnospiraceae > UBA935. The sequence continues at coordinate 34,116 of JAVBUF010000032.1, forward strand.
TTTTTATATGACCCAGGAAGTTTCCGGTCTGGATGATTTAAAAGGAAAACATATCCGAGTGGCCAAATCAAAGCTGATGTCCAGCCTGATAACAGCTCTGGGGGGAATTCCTATCCAGATGGATTATGGTGAAATCTATTCCGCATTGGAATTAGGTGAGATTGATGGTGCCGAAAATAACTGGCCATCCTATGAATCCACTGATCATTATAAGGTGGCTCCCTACATGATGATGGATGGTCATAACCGCATACCGGAGCTGCAAATGGTATCGTCTATTACCTGGAAAAAGTTGTCCGCAGAGGACCGGGAGATGATCCGTCAATGTGCACAGGAATCTTCACAGTACCAGCAGGAATTGTGGAAGCAGCAGGAAAAAGATTCCCGTCAAAAGGCTACCAATGAAGGCGTTATGGCGATTGAGCTAAGTGAAACAGAAAAGCAGCGGTTTCAGGACGCGGTTGCTTCCATATACGAAATGTATGGGGAAGGGTATGAGGAGCTGATTCAACGAATAAAAGAAGCAGCGCCATGATTAAAAAATGTTATGGTGGCTAATTACTGCTTATTCGTCGGCTCTGCATCTTAGCGCCTGGCTCTTTGATAGCTGACATATTCAGTTTTCGTATCGCAATTTCAGTAGCAACAGGGGGAAAGAAAACTTATAAGATTGTGACTATCTTTTCAAATATTTTAATTAATGACTGAGATTCGTTTTCATCTAAAATACCAAGAATATTACCGATCAAAACTCTCTCTGCATTATGGTGGTCGCCAATGGCTTTTTTGCCTTTATCAGTAAGGACAAGTTGCAGGCTTCTAAGATCACTTGAATTGAGCTTTCTTTCAAGTAAACCTTTTTTCACTAATCTGTTAATTGCATTCGTCAAAGTACTATTGGGTATTTTTAGTTTTTTGGCAATTTCTTTTGGGATAATCTCAGAATCGCTATAAAGTAATCTTAAAATATTTACATCTAATATTCCTGATCCCTTCAATTCGTCCGCACAGACTTCCAGCTTACTGCCAATCATTAACTGTTCCCACAAAATGCGGAATTTTTCAATTTGTTCTTCATTACTCATTTTTTCGTCCCCGCTTTATTATTCTTTTTACACCTAAAGCGCCTATCCCTATCAAAGGTACTAAAAAGAAAATAATTGTCAACACTGTTTTAATCATTGTAACAGTATTGGTTAGCTGTGCCAAGAAAAATAATTGGCTTGGATATTGCAGCAAAAGAATAGTCAGCATAATAATTTCAACAATTTGCGTAATTGATAGAATTAGTGGAGAAAATGTTATGATGGAAATAAAAAGGCAGTTACTTGTTAATTGCGTAAATATAGCATAGTTTGCACCTAAAAATAGCGCAGTATATAATAAAACCATAAGAATATCTGGCAAAAAAACTAGCAAATGGCTCGTAATACCACTTGCCCCAATTTCATTTAAGAGTTGATATGTATATTCCGGAGTATAGTTAAAAGTTTGTGTTAAATAACTGAAATCTTGCCTAAACACTACATTTACAAGCATCATGACGATTACAAAGCCTAACAACGACAACATAATTGCTCTGAGACACGCTAGCTTTTGAATGAATAAAATAATTTTGTTTACTTTTTTGTGCATGGCAGCACCTCCTTTTGATATTGGTACCATAATAGTATAATACTGTAATAGTATATTACCATTTAAGCAATATGCTGTCAATGAGTACAATTATGATAGATGAAGTTAGGCTAAAAATAGTTGCTGAAAGTATCAAAATATGGTTAGATAATATTGTAGCAGTGTGTTACAAAATCTAAACATTTGTTGAATAAAAAAACAGGAGGAAATTATCATGGATTGGTTGCAAAACCCAATGTATGCCGTTATCGGAGTAATAGGGGCAGGAGTTTTTATCGGGCTGGTAATACTTATCATAAAACTTGGCAATAACGCTTCTGAGAAAAAGGTCGAAGCGTTCAAACAGGAAAACCCAAATGCCGCAACAATATTTATGGTTGGCGAACAGTATTATGCTGTTAAGGTGGCTAAAGTAGACGGGGAAAAAGCGATGACTTATACTCCCAGTATCAAATCAAGCTCAAGCCTGACATATATACTGCCGGGAGAACATACCTTGACACTTGTGCATCAGCACGCAGACGAGTCATATACCAAAACGGCTGAGTACAAGAAAAATAAAGTTTCTACGATGAAGGTGGCGTTGGAAGCAAATAAAGATTACACCATCAATTACGGGGAAGCGCCTGGCGATTATGAGATCGTCCAGGGTAAGCCTGATGAATTTATCAAAACATTTTAAAGTGGAAGTTGATTAAAAATGAGCGATGCAATAGATAAAAATTATACGGCTACCATCATTCTAAAATGTACTAATTGCGGTGGACACCTGGAGGTTGATAAGGAAAATGATACCGCCAATTGTCCGTTTTGTGGTACGTCAAATATGCTGATCGAAAGCGACGAAGTTGTCATTGAACGTATTAGAAGCAAAACCTTTAAGGACGTTGCAAGTGAGAAGATACAAGCGGATAAAGAGCTGGAGCTGACAAAACTTCAGCTGCTGAACCAGGAGAAAATAGAAAAAAAACTTGGCAAAATCCGAAAAAGTCCATTAACTGTGATCATTGCCATCCTTACCATAGCTTCACTTTTGGCTGCTATCGTCGTCTATCGGGAAAAATACTTAATATCTGCCATTTTTATGGGGTGCCAAGCGATATTGTTCTTTGTGACGTGGCTTATGAGGATGCGGATAATCAAGGGAGCGGGATTTTATTTACATTCCCTGTCTTCAATGCTGGCAATTCTACTGATCATTCCTTTTTTTATGTTTATCGGTGTAGAGCATACAAGCTATGATAGGTATGTTTGGCCAAATAATAATCTATCATCGCTGCTGCCTAAGCCACAATCTGACTATGGGGAAATCAGAAGAGATGCTGCCGACGAGTTTGAAATAAGGATCGGCAAGACTAAAAAAAAGGAATATAATGCTTATGTAGAGGAATGTGTAGGGAAAGGGTTTTCATTAAAAGCAACCAGATATGATTCATCATATATTGCTTATAGTGAAAGCGGTGCGGAATTACAAATAAGATACTCTCCCCGCTTGAAAGAAATGGATATCTCAATTGCAGCCCAACAGGAATTTTACGAATATATATGGCCTGGGCGGGAGTTATCGGCGCTGTTGCCGGAACCGGTTTCAAAATTAGGTGTTATCAATAATGAAACGAAAGATCGTTTTAGAATAACTGTTGCAGAAACTTCAATTACCGAATTTAATAAGTATGTTAATGAGTGTATAGAAGCTGGATTTACAGAGGATATGTTTAAAAACGAACAAAGCTTTTCTTCTCAAAATATCGACGGGGTGAAAATTGAGATTGAGTATAATGTAAATGATGTTATGGTAGTTCTTGTATATATTCCGCAGTTTCAGGAATGATGTGACTGCCGAATGAGTGAAAGTGGATTAAAATGAGAGATACAATAGATAAAGATGTTGCGGGTACCATAATTCTAAAATGTGCTAACTGTGGTGGACACATGGCGGTTGATAAAGAAAATGATATCGCCAATTGTCCGTTTTGTGGCACGTCAAAGTTACTTATCGAAAGCGATGAAGCCGTCATTGAACGAATAAGAAACAAAACTTTGCAGGATGTTGCAAGTGAGAAGATACAAGCCGATAAAGAGATACTGCTGACTAAATTACAGATACTAAATCAGGAGAAAAGCGAAAAAAAACTTGGTAAAATCCGAAAAAGTCCATTAACAGTAATCGTTGCCATACTCACCATAGCTTCGCTTTTTGCGGCGATAGATGTCTATCAGGAAAGATATTTAATATCAGCCATTTTGATGGGGTGCCAAACCTTATTGTTCTTTGTGGCCTGGCTTATGAGGATGAGGCTGATTAAGGGTGCAGGGATTCATTTGCATTCACTGTCTACAATGCTGGCAATCCTTCTGATCATTCCTTTTTTTATGTTTATTGGTGTAGTACATAGAAGCTATGATATGTATGTTTGGCCCAATAATAATCTATCAGCTATGCTGCCTAAGCCACAATCTGACTATGGGAAAATTGAAAGAGATGCTGAAGATGAGTTTCGCATGATGATAAGCAAGATCAAAGAAAATGACTATGATGCTTATGTAGAGGAATGTAAACAAAAAGGGTTTTCTTTAAAAGCTTCCAAAGAGGAAGCATTGAATAGTACTCATATTACCTATAATGCTTATAATGAGAGCGGTGCGGAATTAAAAGTAATCTTCTTTCCACATTTGAAGGAAATGGAGATATCAGTTATAGGGTATAAAGAATTTTACGAATTTATATGGACCGGGCGAGGATTAGCGGCACTGCTGCCGGAACCGGTTTCTAAACTAGGTATTATTAATACTGAAAGGGAAGACAGTTATAGCATAACGGTTGCCGAAACTTCAATTGCCGAATTTAATAAGTATGTTGATGCTTGTATCGAAGCAGGATTTACGGAGGATATACTTGAAGTTGAACACAAATTCTATGCCGAAAATACAGATGGGGTGAACATTGCTATTGAGTATAATGTAAGCGATGTTATGGAAATTTTTGTATATCTTTGGTAGTTTCCTAATTAAAATATTTGATAAATCAGGACAGGAGGATGTTCAATGGAGCAGTACGGACCCAATCCCGATAGTATCTATCCCAACGAAAAAATAAAGCAGATTTGCTTCATTAAAAACGTAGTTAAGAATCCCAATATACAAATCGGTGATTCAAACAAATACCCAGGGATTAAATATTTTTATACTAATGAGGAGAGACCATGTTATATCAAGAGGTTTTAGAGGAAATAGTTGATAAGTGTAAGCAAATTTTTGAACGAAATCTGACGGGAATATATTTGCATGGTTCAATGGCCATGGGATGTTTTAACCCGGATAAAAGCGACATAGATTTGATCATCGTAATAGACAAGGATATTACGAACCAGCAGAAGATGGATTTTATGAATGAAGTGATAAAATGGAATCAAGCAATGCCGGCGAAAGGACTTGAATTAAGTATTGTTAAAAAGGCGTATTGCCAGAACTTTGTTTACCCCACACCATATGAACTGCATTTTTCACCAATACATCTGCAGTGGTTTATGGACAAACCGACAGATTATGTCAGCAAGATGAAGGGCATTGATAAGGATTTGGCGGCTCACTTTATGATTATAAAGAAATATGGAGTTGTGTTGTACGGTGCGGAAATCAAGGCTCTTTTTTTCGAAGTACCGAGAGAAGATTATTTAGATAGTATTCGATATGACATGGAAAATGCCGGGGAGGATATTTTAGAAAACCCTGTCTATGTTATTTTAAATTTGTGCAGAGTGGCGGCTTTTGTAAAAGAAGGTTTGGTTCTTTCCAAAAAACAAGGCGGCGAATGGGGAATGCAGAATATTTTGCCCAAATACTCCGGGCTTATCAGAAAAGCATTGGACTGTTATTCATCGGCAGAGGAAATGATTATAAATAAAATGGAAGCAAAACAATTTTGTAATGCTCTATTAGATTTGATTGCAGGAGGCGCAGCATGAAAGAAATAACAATGACCATTTTCCCTATTTTTGTAGTTTGCGCCAATTTTTCTGTGATGATCCTCAGCATGCCTCGTAAAAAATCTCTATCCGTTACACTGTTCTTTTTCGGCTTATTGGTGGGGGCCAATACCATAGCGGATTTGATAATGGCGGGACTGGGTATAAACGATCCCACCAGGGGATTTCGGGCATATATATATTTGCCATTGGTTATCCTGATGTTTGATGGCCTGTTCTTCCAGAAGGTATTTGGGTTCTTTTTACCCATGACCCTGTGTGCCACTCTGATGCTGCCGGCCGAAGCACTGGCCCGGATTTTTATGCGGTACGGAGAATTTTGGTATTGGCTTGCAATGCTTGTGATTCCCCTTTCGGTGCTGGCTGTATATATTATCATAGTATGGCGTTACGGGCACAGGTTGATTGATCGTCTGTTCGGCTATGGGACCGAAAAGGAATGGGCCTTGTATTCGTTCAGTTCCGTTGCATGCTTTATTATTGTGTCATCAGCGCATCCACTTATCGAATTGAATCCGATGGTAGGTGTTATGGTCATCTTTTTTGTCTTGTGGAGCATCATTATTTTGTGTTTTGCAATCATTAACACTCATGACAAATATAAGCAAAAATATGAAATTGATCTTGCCCATGATATTATTTCATCGGGGCGCGGTTATTATGATAAACTCACTGAAATGACTGAACAGCTTCATATCCTGCGCCATGATTATAAACATCACATACTGTCGGTGCAAAGACTGATGGAGACAGGTGCCGGTACCGAGGCCCGGGATTATCTTGCTAAGATGAACAAAAATGCTGATGAAAGTACTTTTCAGGAGTACTGTCAAAGCCGAGTATTAAATGCACTGTTGGACAGATTTGATGAATCCTGTAAAAACGAGGAGATAAAATTTACCGTTAAGATTGTTTTGCCTCCTGCCAATACGATAGATGATTATGAATTGTGTGTAATTATCGGCAACTTATTGGAAAATGCCCTTACGGCCTGCCGCCGTACGGTGGCAGGACAGCAGCGGTACATTGAGTTGTTGATGCATCCGCAGAACCAACATTATGGCATTAAGGTCATAAACAGCTATGATGGGATCTTGAGATGTGAAGGAAAAACCCTGTACAGCACCAAGGAAAGTGGTGGATTGGGAATTAACAGCATCAAATCAGTGGCCAAACATCATAACGGTGATTACATACCCGAGTGGGACCAGCAGATGTTTAGTGCGCTGGTAGTGCTGGAACTGAGCTAATCGGGATGATAGGAGAAAAAATCAAAGTCCGCAGGAATGCGGCTGCCGCAGCCGCCGTTATTGGCATAGATGCCAACAAGTGTTCCGGTATGTCGCTTCCGATCCTCCGGCACTCCTTCGTCGCACAGGTATATACAATTTTCAAGGATTCCGGCCAAAAGCCAATTTTCCCCATTGTAGCTGTAAAGAAACTTTCTGGTTAAACCATGAGTTTCTACTTTTAAATAAATCGGGCATTCCTGGATAGAATGGATTTCCGCCACCAGTTCCTCGCCCTGATTTCGGTTGATCACAAGCTGTAACTTTCTTCCACTTTCATAACAAAGAGAAAATCTCACATAGGTTTGGGTGCTGTAATAACAGGCGAGCCCAGCCTGTTCTCCATCCTTAGAGGGATAAAATTCCAGCTTGGTTGATGCCGTAAAGAAAAGTTCATCTTCTCTTCGCAGTAAGGTGTTTTTTGCCCTTACTTCAAAAAGCTGGCCATCCCTTGTCCAGATTCGCATAAACCCCTTTCGTTGGGACAATGAATAAGAGCCGCGATCCGGATTTCGGACAAACAGCCACATCCTATCCAGTTCCTCATCCTCAAAGTCATCAAAGTTGTGTTTTACAAAAGAATATTCCGGAAGGTTGGGAGCCGTCTGCAAGGTACTGGGCCCATTTCCGTCATTTATCGTAAACCATCCGTCTTCCGTCCATGTAACCGGATCAAGTGCAGATTCCCGGCCAATGGTGGTATACCGGTGAGCATTGGGTCTGCCTACAAGATACATGCACCACCAGCTTCCGTCCTGGGCCTGGACTAATTTACCATGCCCGGCCCGCTGAATCGGTGCAGAAGGGTCCAGCTGCCGCATAACCGGATTATAGGGTGAGGATTGGTAAGGACCCATTAGTTGCTTGCTTCTCCCCACATTGATACCATGCCCATAGGAAGTTCCGCCTTCCGCCACGATAGCATAATACCAGCCATCCTTTTTCAGCAGATGAGGTCCCTCGCTGCATCTTTCACCGGTTCCATCCCAGACATGAATGAGCTCTCCGGCAACGGATTTGGAATCCTCACTTAAGGGAACGATATTAATTCCGGGGGCAATGATCATATACCGCTTCCCGTCATCATCAATAAAATGAGACGGGTCGATATCGTCAATCTCCAGCCAGGACGGCTCTGAATAGGGTCCTTCCGGTTTTGTACTTGTTATTACAAGCTGCCTTCTTAAAACGTCGTTATCTCTTTTTCCGTCACCATTTAACCGCAATGTGGCAAAAATATAAAAAAGTCCGTCTTTATAGGAAATATCAGGTGCCCAGATACCGTGGGAATCCCTGATTTCACTTAAGTCCAGGTAATCCGGGTTGGTTATGCCATATCCCATCAGCTGCCAGTTTACCAAATCCTTTGAATGGGATATGGCGATGGCCGGAAAATACTGAAAAGTGGAGTTCACCATATAATAATCATCCCCTACCCGAACAACCGACGGGTCAGGGAAAAATCCTCTTTGAACAGGGTTTTGGTATGTTCTTGTTTCTTTCATTGGAAATCTCCTTTAGGGTTTGATTTTAAAATATTCTGCCTGAACACTGCCGCCTTTGCCATCACCGATGTGATAGCAGAACAAACCGTTTTTGACGCCAACCCAGCGGCCGGCCTTAGCATCAAAGGCGGAAACTTCTTTAAAATCCACACCATCCAAGCTGTAACTGAAGCTGATGATTTCAAACGGGTGATCCTGTATTTCATCATCATTTTCAGAACATATCGTAGGTTCAGGAACTTGTTTAACAATATTTCTGAAATAAATAAAATCAAGTTCTTCTAATTCCATAAGGACCTCCGAAAAGTCTGAAGCCGATGCCGCCTCTTGGTCAAAAGTTTGCCTGCCCGTAATCTTAAGCAGCTTTTTCTTTCCATTTTCCAGAGTAACAGCGATGGCCCCAAAGGCAACGCCAAGAGATACCATGCCTGCCGTATCCCCTTCTGACAAAGCAGTAACATCAAGCTTTGTATCCGCAGTAAACGCGGGAAAGGCCCATTTTTGTAAAAGCAGATTGGGGGTATCGGATAAGGAAACCGTGCTGTCCTTTGGGATAGCATGTAATGTAATTGTTTTTTCTTTCGGATTCATTTTATACCACGATAAATCATAGTTTGCATTCCATTGCCATTGCAGACCAAGTGTTTCACCGGAAAAATCGTCACTGGCCGCAGGTGCATAGGTGGGGTATGTTTTGCCGACATTCGGTTTCCGGCAGGTTTGAACAGGAACACCATAAGATTGTCCCGCTGCCGCTTCACCGATAACCGGCCAATCATGAATCCAGCTCATGGGCTGCAGATGAACGATGCGGCCGGCGGCATACACATCCTGAAAATGGATAAACCAATCCTCGCCGTTTTGGGTGTCCACCCAGGCACCCTGGTGAGGGCCGTTAATGTTTGTATTTCCCTGCTTCATTACTTCTCTATATTCATACGGTCCCCCAATATTTTGGGAGCGCAGTACCGTCTGCCAGCCGGTTTTTACTCCTCCGGCCGGGGCAAAAATATAGTACCAGCCGTTTCGTTTATACATTTTCGGGCCTTCTATGGTATGCTGACCGGTGACATTCCCATCAAAAATAAATTTCCCTTCGTCAACGACAGCCAAAGTGTCCGGATGCAATTCACATAAGTTTAAGATACTTTTAAAACCCATCCGGCTTTTGGCAAAAGCGGAGACCATGTAAACCTTCCCATCGTCATCCCAGAAGGGACAAGGGTCAATCCAGCCTTTGCCCTCAAATACTATGGTTGGTGCTTCCCACTTTCCCCAGGGGTCTTTTGTTTTGGTTACAAAGATACCTTCATCCGGCATGGGAAAAAATATGTAATATGTCCCCTGGTGATACCGAATGGTGGGTGCCCACACACCGCAGCCATGGGCAGGTTTGGAATACCTTTCATAAGGAATTTTATCCAGTGCATAATTAATAACCGTCCAATTTACCAAATCTTTTGAATGAAGAATGGGAATGGCGGGGGTGTTGCAAAAACTGGAGGCGACCATAAAAAAATCATCACCCACCCGAATGGCATCGGGGTCGGAATAATCGGTATATAAAATGGGGTTTTGATAGCTTCCGTTTCCTAAATCAGCGGTCCATGCAGAATTATTCATTTTTTAATAACCATACCTTTCTGATATCATATCTGCAAAGCTCAGTTAAACTTTGCCTAATTTATTATAACAGAAAAGGCATTCCGTTGGTGAATATATTGCAAAATGTTTAATTGATTGATATTCTAAAAATAAAATAAAAAACTTGTAACGAAACAAACATTGCTTCGTCTAATTATTGAAAAACGGAAAGGAGGTGGATATGTCCTTGGACTTTGAAAAAATATACAACTCATATTTTATGCAGATTTATTCGTATGTAATGACCATGGTAAGAAATCCCGATCTGGCAGAGGAGATTACACAAGACGTGTTTTTTAAGGCCTTAAAAACAAAGAAGCCGTTTGAAGGAAAAGCAAATGAATTCACATGGCTGTGTGCAATCGCCAAAAATGCAGCAGTAGATGTCTTGCGAAAGGCTTCCCGTAATCAGGAATTAACGGAAGAGGTAGCCAGTGCGGAGCGGCTGGAAACAAGACTGGAGGATGAGGATACAACGTTAAGGGTTCATCAGATCTTACATACAATGGACGAGCCATACAAAGAAGTATTTCAGCTAAGGATATTCGGCGAACTGTCTTTTGCCAAAATAGGACAGATATTCGGGAAAACAGAAAATTGGTCCAGAGTAACATACCACCGGGCCAGATTAAAGATTCAGGAAAGGATGGAGCAAAATGAGTGAAAATAAGTTGCAGTATGAATGTGGATTGATTCAGGATCTGTTGCCTCTTTATCAGGATGAGGTATGCAGCAAAAGCAGTAAAGTGGCAGTGGAGGAACATCTTGAAGGATGTCAGGACTGCCGGATTGTTTCGGAAAAACTAAAAAATGTAAAATATGACGAGGAATTGTCTAAGGAAAAAAATTCGGTTTTGAATACCTATGCCAAAAAGGAAAAACGCCGCACTACCACCATCGGAATGGTAACGGCGGGAGTACTGATGATACCTGTTATTGTCTGCCTGATCTGTAATCTGGCCATAGGGGCGGCATTGGACTGGTTCTTTATTGTTTTAGCATCTTTAATGGTAGTAGCTTCGGTTACAGTGGTGCCGCTGCTTGTTCGTGAAAATGTTGTGATGTGGACGATGGGTGGATTTATCCTTTCCCTGACAATACTATTAGGCGTTATTTGTATTTACACCCAGGGAAGCTGGTTCGCGTTGGCGGTAGTGCCGTCGGTTGCGGGTTTATCGATGCTTTTTATGCCTTATATTATCAGGCATATTTCCCTGCCGGAAGTGCTGAAGAATCAAAAAGCACTGTTAACCATGATTGTGGATACCATTTGTGTCTTTGCCATTATTGCAGTTTGCGGCTTTTCCGTATCAGCTTCGAACTACTGGGGAGTCGCATTGCCGATTACGCTGTATGGGCTGACTTTGCCATGGCTGATCTTTATATGTGTACGGTACCTTCGGGTACATCCGTTTACCAAAGCCGGGATTATTTTCTTCTTAATCGGAATTTTTAATACTTTTATGAATGATGTGGTTGATGCAGCACTGGGTGGCTTTACCAAGCTGAACATTTTACGGGCAGATTTTGCACACTGGAATAACCAGACCAATAATGGAAATGTTGCGTGGATTGTGTTGATAACGATGGCAGTTTGTGGAATCGTATTCCTGATTATGGGTAGTAACAGGAAAAAAGATACCAACCATGTGGAAGGATAATGAGAAAGCCCCCATATGGGAATTTTTGGGCTGGGTACTGTTGATATCTGTTATATGCGGAGGAGTACTGTTTTTTCTTGAACCATATTCCATTGCTTTTGTTCAGGAACGCAAAATAACCGCGGGCTATATTGCTTATGCGATTCTCGGCATTTTTGTTTCTACGCCCAATCCTATGCTGGCGGCATATATAACTTTATGGCGGCATAGGAAAATCAGTTCTGTCAGGGAATTTTGCAAGCTGATTTTTCAAAACACCAACAATATCAAAACAGTTATTATAACAGCATTATTTTGTCTGGCTGCCATAGGCGTGGCAGCCAGGTATGGAATCCCCACCGGTTCGCCATGGTACCTTTTTATTTTTGCACTGCCGGTAATGATAATCGGCGGTGGAGTTGAAGAAATTGGTTGGCGGGGCTTTTTGCAGCCGGCGCTGGAAAAAAGATTTCCGTTCCCGATAGCTGCGTTGATTGTTAGTATTATTTGGCTTGTGTGGCATTTGCCGATATGGTTTATGCCGACATCAAACCACTATGGTGACAGTTTGACAGGGTTTGCCATTACAATTTTTATCTGGACATTTATTGCAGCAGCGATTTATAAGGTCACCAAAAGTGTTTTTGCATGTGTGATGTATCATGCATTTATAAATGCAATCGGTGCTGTATATGATTGGAATGCCTTATTTGACACCTTTCCCAATCAAACAGGAATATATATCTATTATGCCGCAGCACTTATAGTATCAATCTGCTTATGGGTTTATGCAGGTCGATACCAAAGCCGCATGGGGGGTAATCCGCCGGATTGACCAGTACTTTCAAGATAATAGAATAAAACAGAGCAGAGGACAGATATTGTTACGGTATCTGTCCTTATGGCATATTTGCACTGCGTCGGAATGCAGATGCTGCCTTAGACAGCATCCACATTCCGGCGCAGGCGGAGAATCTTGTATGCGAGATTCCTTTTTTTACTCACATATTAAGGCAACATCATAGGGGGCAAAAGAAGTTTCCGCAGTTAAGCGGTTTCCGGATAAAATATCTGTTTTACCCACGAAAGCCTTGGGGAGGGGCAGATTCTCACCGGTAAAGTTGATGATAAAGGAGTAACATTTGTCCTGGGCTATCCGACAGTTAATCTCTAACCGGGTGTCCTCAGCAATTACAGGTTTGATATCGGCACATTGAGTGACCTGATCCAGAACCTTTTCCAAGGTATTTTGTTCCGCTTGTGTTCCTACATAAAAAACCGTTCCCTGACCAAAAGAATTCTGTGTCACTGCCGGCATAGAAGCATAAAAATCACTGGTATAATCAGCCAGACTGACAGCGTTTTCCAAATGAATAATATCGCAAAGCAAATGACAGGTGCCTTCAGTGCCATCGATAAAGCGTAAGGTGTTAGACTGTTCAGGAGCCAAAGCATCGATTTCTTCCACCCAGATACCGGCCAATTGCCGTAAAGGTCCGGGGTATCCGCCCAGATGAACATTGTCGGACTGATCAACGATTCCGCTCATAAATCCGGTAACCAGAACACCGCCGCCGGCCACATAACTTTCCAGCTTCTCCTTCATTCCCTCTTTCACCATATAGAGAACCGGAGCGATTACCGCCTTATACTTGGAAAAATCGCCATCCACCGGAATCATATCCACAGCAATATTTTTTTCATAAAAATACTGATAGTATTGATGGATCTGATCCACATACTTTAAATCTTTATGTGGGCCGCTGGTATACTCCAAAGCCCAATAATTTTCCCAGTCAAAGATCAAGCCCACCGAAGCCGGGTTAGCTGCACCCAAAATGCCATCACCCAGAGACTGCAATTCGGCACCCAATGCGGCAACCTCGCGAAAAACCCGCGTATTTTCACTGCCCTCATGTTCAATTACCGCTCCATGAAATTTCTCACAGGCGCCTACCGAACGGCGCAGCTGGAAGAATTGAATGGTGTCCGCTCCATGTGCCAGGGTTTGATAGCTCTGGGCCCGCATCTGCCCGGGCCGTTTCAGGGACTTGTAAGGCTGCCAGTTCTGCTGGCTGGGGGTTTGTTCCATTAACATAAAGGGTTTGCCCTTAAGTCCCCGCATCAGATCATGGCACATGGCTACCATACTCCAGGGAGTGTCATAGGAAGGATAATTATCCCAGGAGACAATATCCATTTCCTTTGCCCATTTGAAATAATCAAGTCCCTTATATGTACCCATCAGATTGGTAGTGATCAGGGCATCAGGAATAAAAGTGCGGATGGCATCTCTTTCCATTTTAAAATTATCCAGGATACTGTCAGAGTTGAAACGACGGTAATCAATGGAAATCCCGGCAAAGGCGCTCCAGCGGTCATCGCCGATACCTTCTCCAAGTGCATTGGGGAGAACGATTTCATCCCATTCATAGATGGTATGACCCCAAAATGTCATATTCCAAGCCTTGTTTAGGGTATCAACGGTCTGATATTTATCTTTTAACCATACCTGAAACGCTTTTTCGCAATTCTCACAGTAACATTCACCACCGTATTCGTTGTTGATATGCCAGCAGGTGATATGTTCGTTATGGCTGTAACGTTCCGCTAATTTTTCCGTCAGGCGGCGGGCAAATTTCTGATAAACCGGGCTGTTGGGACAAGCGTTATGCCGATGGCTGAATTTGTGCCTGCGGCCCTGATAATCAACCCGAGTCACTTCCGGATATTTCCGGCACAGCCATGCCGGCATGGCGGCGGTGGAAGTGGCCATGACGATGTCATAGTTTTCGCTGTCCAGCATCTCCACAATTTCATCTAATTCGTCAAAGCAGTACTCATTTTCCGAAGGCTGCAGTCTGGCCCACGAAAATACATTGATGGTGGCACTGTTGATACTGGCTTTTCGGAACAATTGCATATCCTCATTCCAGATTTCCCTGGGCCACTGATTGGGATTATAATCTCCCCCGTATAATATTCTTTTAAATGCTTTCTCCATAGTAATAACCATACCTTTCCGCTCAAATAAATAATATTGATGAGTTTATTATATCTGCTGCTTGGCGAAAAATGTATAATATGTTAAGCTAAATTATATAACATTTCGAAACAAGGAGAAAGGCTATGCCGATTTATTTTGAATTGTCATCAGGGGAGCTTCCGCTGGCCATTGACAGCATCGGTAATCATTGGAGGCAGGAGAGCGTAAGACGACCCAAGGGTTTTCCCCATTATCATTGGCTGCAGACAGAGAAGGGAACAGGAGAGGTACTAATCGAGGGGAAAAAACTGGTTCTGACAGAAGGAATCGGTGTCTTGATTGCCCCCTTTGTTCCTCATTCCTACTATCAGGTTTCGGACTGGGAAACAGCCTTTGTAACCTTTGTGGGAAAGCTGGAGGCGGATATTGATAAGATCGTGGGACCTGAGCGATACATTTCGGCAACGGACAATGCCGGATTTTCTTACCGAGAATGGATCGAAAGGATTATTTCGGGTCACGAAGCAAGGCAGAACGAGCCGGTGCGGCTTTCCGCCGACTGCTATGATTTTCTGGTGAATATCGGCAGTCGAAAAGATTATCCCGGTGGTTTGGAACAACCTTTATACCAAAGATATGTATTGCCGGTAATAAAAGAAATTGAAACAAAACATCAGCAGGATATCCAGGTTCAGGCCCTGGCCGATACGGTTTATATATCGCCGCAATATCTTTCCCGCTTATTTAAACGTTTTGTGGGCTGTTCGACCTCTACCTATTTGACCAACTACCGGATGATCAAGGCGAAGGAGCTTTTGGTCAGTCATCCGAATCTGGAAGTGCAGCAGATCAGCTTTCGGGTGGGCTATCATGATGCCAGTCATTTTACAGCCATGTTTAAAAATACAACCGGCTATACTCCTTTGGAGTTTCGCCGGCTGCATCGTTGATAAATTCAGTTTGAAAATTCAATTATAATAAAGATTCGTATAATGCGGTAATATCCGCTACGCAGGTATCCTTGGGATTACCCGGGCGGCAGGCATCGTCATATGCCGACTGAGCCAGGAAGGGAACGTCCTCTTTTTTAACAATATCCTTGAGATCCGTGGGAATGCCCACATCCTGGGAAAGTTGTTTTACAGCATCAATGGCTGCTTTGCGATATTCTTCCTGAGACATGTTTTCGGTACCGGCAACACCCATGGCTTTGGCGATGTCGCGGTATTTCTCACCGGTTGCCTCAGCATTGTATTCCATTACGGTAGGTAAGATGATGGCATTGGCAATGCCGTGAGGTGTATCATATAATGCACCCAGGGGATGAGCCATGGAATGAACGATGCCCAGGCCTACATTGGAGAAGCCCATACCGGCCACATATTGTCCCAGTGCCATGCCTTCTCTGCCGGCGGGATCGTTATCTACGGCACCTCTTAAGGAACGGGCAATGATTTCGATGGCTTTCAGGTGGAACATATCGGAAAGTTCCCATGCTCCGCCGGTAATATATCCTTCGATTGCGTGAGTTAAAGCGTCCATACCGGTAGCGGCGGTAAGTCCTTTGGGCATACTGGCCATCATATCAGGATCCACAACAGCAACAACAGGAATGTCGTGAGGGTCAACACATACCATTTTACGGTTATTCTCCGCATCAGTAATAACATAGTTAATGGTAACTTCAGCTGCGGTTCCGGCAGTTGTGGGAACAGCAATGATGGGAACACATTTATTTTTGGTATCGGCAACACCTTCCAGACTCTTCACATCCGCAAATTCGGGATTGTTAATGATAATGCCGATGGCTTTAGCAGTATCCATGGAGGAGCCGCCGCCAATGGCCAGCAGATAATCAGCACCGCTTGCTTTAAAGGCCTCTACTCCGGCCTGTACATTTTCTATTGTCGGATTGGGTTTAATGTTGGAATATAATTCATATGCCAAATCATTTTTTGCCAATACATCTAATACTTTCTGTGTTACCCCGAATTTTACCAAATCAGGATCGGAACAAACCAATGCTTTTTGGAATCCCCTTCCTTTTGCTTCATCTGCAATACTGTTGATGGCTCCTGCCCCATGGTAGGATGTTTCATTAAGAATAAATCTGTTTGCCATACTGTTCTCCTTTTCGTTTTGTTTTTATGCATTCATTTTATGAACGGACACATTGATTTTTTCAGCCAGATCCTGAATTTCCTGATAGATTCCGGCAGATTGCTTGGCCAGATCCCCCATTTGCTTGGAAACGACTGTGAAACCGGCGCCAATGGTACCGGCCCGGGCAGCTTCAATAGAAGCATTTAAGGCTAAAATGTTTTGCTGGCTGGAAATCCCCTTTAACTGCTTGGTTTTTTCGTTGATTAATTTAACATTTGCAGTGGTACTGTCGATTTCCTCATTAAAAACGTCCAAGTGATTGCTGCTCTGTGCTTTCAAATATTCCAAATTCACCACCCGGTTGACGACTTCGCCTAAAAACTCAGCGGCTGCGTAAATAGATTTTTCGGGCCGGACAGGAACTTTTCTTAATGCGGCTATGTATTGGTCGGGATTAATATTCAACTCCCGGGCGATGCCCCTGAATTTCTCTTCATCCGGTTCACTGGAAAGCACCTGACCGCCAATCATGGCTCCTAATTTTACACCATCTACAACGATGTCAGCGGAAAAATCAATTAATCCGGCATGGCAGTAATAGGTACCGCTGCACTCAGTGTCACATTTTACACATCGTTTCAGGCCTTCACTGCTTCCACGTGTATATTTGATGCAAAAATCGGTAAAGTTACTTCCTTCGGTTATGTAGTTGCCCTCGGCATCCACCGCAATAGCGGCCAGACCGGTGGCAGTAGAGAATTTGTCTTGAATTTTCTGCAGGTCTTTTAAATCCATAAAATCGCTGATTTTCATAATTGTTCTTGTCCTTCCTTGAGAGCATGGTTTATGCCAAATGGTATATATTAAATATAACTAAACGGATGCTTTTGGTCAAGAGGTAAAAAGAGTTTTTGAACGCTGTTTTCGTGCCGTTTCAGCAGGGGAAACTGGATTCTTTATTTTCTTAAATTTACCCCCCGGCTATTGAAAATAATGCCTGTTTTTCGTATACTAAAAAAATAACAATAAAAAGGTAGAGAGGGAGTAAGAATGAATATGGAACAAAATCAAAATGAGATCCCAGGATCGGAAGCTGTTACAGAAAACACTGAAACCATGGGTGATTACGCCAGAGAGTTGGAAGCATCTTTCCGCAAAATAGAAGAAGGTGACATCATCTCGGGGGTGGTGCTGGCAGTCAATGAAGAAGAGGTAATCCTGGACTTGCGTTACTATACGCAAGGAATTATTAAGGCTCAGGATATGAGCGAGGCACCCGAATTCTCCATTTTACAGGACGTACAGGTAGGAGAGGTAATCGAGGCTACCGTTGTGCGTATGGATGACGGACAGGGAAATATCCAACTGTCCCGAAAAGAAGCGAATCAGATATTGGCATGGGACAAGCTGGAACAATATCGCACCGAAGAAAAAGACCTTATGGTAAAAATCAGTGGTGTGACCAATGGCGGGGCTATTTGTTATGTTGAGGATATCAGAGGATTTATCCCGGCCTCGCAGTTGTCCCTGGATTATGTGGAGGATGTCAATCCATGGCTTCATAAATCCCTGAAGGTAAGAGTTATCACCGTGGATAAAGCCAAAGAAAAACTGGTCCTTTCCGCTAAGGTTATTTTGCAGGAAGAAGCCAAAGCACAGCGAAACAGCAAGGTGGCCATGATCGTTCCGGGGAGTGTACTGGAGGGAACTGTGGAAAGTCTTACTCCCTATGGAGCCTTTGTAAATCTTGGTGAAGGTTTAAGCGGGCTGGTTCATATTTCCCAGATTAGTCAGAAACGCATCAAAAAACCATCCGAAGTCCTGAACGTAGGTGATAAAATAAAAGCCAAGGTGCTTAATACCAATGACGGAAAAATATCTTTGAGCATGAAGAGCCTGGAAGAGGATATGGAAGCCGATACAATCGAAGAATTTCATTATGAATCGGAAGGAGAAATGACCACTTCCCTAGGCAGCCTGTTTGCCAATATTAAGCTGGATTAAGGGGTGATGAGTATGTCCATTACAGCAGCAGTCATTGTCCCTCATCCGCCTCTGATCGTACCCGAGGTGGGCTGTGGGCAGGAAGAGAGAATAGCGGATACGGTGGCCGGCTATCACCGTGCCGCACGGTTTATTGCCGAACAAAAGCCGGAAACCCTGATAGTGATATCGCCTCATGCGCCGGCTTATGCCGACTATATCCATCTGGCCTCCGGGCATAGGATAAAAGGTGATTTAAAAGCTTTTGGCGGGGAAACCGAGATAAAAGTTCCTCTGGATGAAGAACTCATCGCGGCTATCGAAGAAAGATGCCGGAAATCCGGCTTCCCGGCCGGAACAGAAGGGGAAAAATTTACCCCCATGGATCACGGGACCTATGTCCCCCTCTACTTCGTAAACCAGTATTATACCGATTATCAATTGGTGATCTGTTCCCTGTCAGGGCTTTCCCGGGAAGAGGTCTATCGGTTTGGCAGTTATGTCCGTGAAGAGGCAGAAAAGTTGGGGCGCCGGACCGTAGTCATTGCCAGTGGTGATTTGTCCCATAAGTTAAAGGAAAGCGGCCCTTACAGTTTTGCCCCGGAGGGACCGAAGCTGGATGAAGTCTTAACGGAGATTATGAAAGCCGGTGATGTGGATGTCTTTTTAGAGGTTGATCAGAAGTTATGTAAACTAGGGGCGGAGTGTGGGCTTGGCTCTTTTATCACTATGGCAGGAATGCTGCATAAATCCACGGTGATACCGGAATTTTTATCTTATGAAGGGACTTTTGGAGTAGGATATGCCGTGTGTCTTTTCCGGCTGCAGGAGAAAGCCCCCGACAGCTATGTGAAACTGGCCAGGGAAACGCTGGAGTATTATATCCGTTATGACCGTCTGATGCCCTTGCCCGAAGATCTTCCGGAGGAAATGCTGCAGTCAGCCGCCGGTGCGTTTGTTTCCCTTAAGAAAAACGGCAACCTGCGGGGATGTATCGGAACGATACAGGCCACCCAGGAAAATGTGGCCTGGGAAATCATGTATAATGCCATTTCGGCAGGGACGAAAGATCCCCGTTTTATGCAGGTGACGGCAGAGGAATTGCCGGAGCTGGTATATAGTGTGGATATCCTTTCGCCGCCTCAGCCGGTAACGGAAAGAGCATTGTTGGATTGTAAGAGGTATGGTGTAATTGTATCCAGGGGAAATCGCCGCGGGCTATTGCTGCCCAATCTGGAAGGGGTGGATACTGTGGAACAGCAGATTGACATAGCCTGTCAGAAAGCGGGAATCGACCCTGAGGAGGATTTCGGGCTGGAGTATTTTGAAGTGATCAGACATAAATAGGTTTTGCAGCCGGCCACCGAGATATGACCGGCTTAGTTATTATATAGAATAACCCTTCAAAAGAAAAAAGTTCAGGATGGCACTGCCGATACTGATTCCCAGGCAGAGAATACAGGAAAAGGAGCAAATTATGATGGCCATGGTGCTGTTGCTGTTATATTGGGCATAACATGCATCCACAGTGCTCTGTGCATCGGCATATCTATATTCACTTAATTGCTGCAGGGACTGCCGGGCAGCAGCGGAAAGAGGCGAAACCACCTCATAAGCATAGGTTTGGGCGGCAGCATCACCATCACTTAGGGCCACATCCAGCAATTGAGAGACTTCTTCCTGATAATGAGCAAGGTCTTCGGAAAATGCCCGGAAAAGTAGCCTATCTTCATCGGTCACAATTCCGTCCGTATAGTCCCGGAGCAGTTCCAGGTTGGCCGTCAGCAGCGGGGGAATATTTTCGGTGTTGAGGGCAGGATAAATATTTTCATAAATCTGTCCCATATTTTCTTCCAGCTTGAAAATTTTCTCCAATGCGGTATGCTGCTGATAAATAAAGTCGGTGCCGGCGGCTGTATCATGCATGGAAGAAATAGCAAAAACAGTAATCAGTACAATGAGAATAACAGCAGCCAGACCGGACAAGACCGGCAGGAAATAAGAAGTGGTTTTTTTCATTGGCGGACTCTCCTTAATGATTTATTTTATAGGCTAATTATAGCATAGATGACAGATTTGTATAAATTAAAATAAAATTTTGTTAAATTGTTGGAATATATTGCTTTAAAATATTGAGTTTTACATCTTCCCGTGGTAAAATTATAGTACTAATTTACTGGCTTTAAGTACGGTTGTGTTGGGGAACAGGACGGGAATAAATGAGTAATAGGGAAAATATGCTTTTAGAAGAGCAGGTAGAGCGGTTTGCATCGATTTTTCCATTTAAAGGCATCGGTATCATTATTAAAAATGTTGCCGGTGAAGTTGTTGAGTGGAATGAGGAGGCAGAAAGTATTATCGGGTATACATTGGAAGAGGTCAGAGGAAAAACCACTGAAATGTTTACCTATCGTTATCAGGATGAAATGATTGCCAATATTCAGAAGACTGTTGCTCAGGGGAAAGTCAGTCTGCAAAAGATATTGGACGTAAAAAGAAAAGATGGAAGCAAACGAACATGTTCTACCTTTTATTTGCCGATTTTTGGTACCGATCAAAAGGTGATTGGGTCGTTTGTAATTCTTCGTGATGTAACGGAGGAAGAGTTGGCAGATAAGAAAGTGCATGATCTGGCAGCTATTTTTTCGGTTGCGGATGCCGGAATTGTTCTGCGGGATGCAGAAGGTGATATCGTTGATTGGAATATCGGCGCCTATAATATTTTAGGGTATAAAAAAGAGGAAATGATCGGCAAGAAAGCCAAATCATATGCCCCTCTTTACAGTCATCAGGATTTAGATGAGGTGGATAAGCGCCTGATGCAGGGAGAGCATATTGCCCATGTCGAGATTCAACGAAATCATAAAGACGGATATATCGTTGAGTGTTCCATATCCTATACACCGATTTTTGACAATAATGGGGTATACACCGGTTCCATAGCCATTTTTCATGATATCAGTGAAAAGAAAATGGATGAAAAGAAGGCCCAGAATCTGGCGGCAATTTTTTCCGTGGCTGATGCCGGTATTATATTAAAGGATACTCACGGAACGATTCTGGAATGGAATGTGGGCGCCAGAAATATCCTTGGTTATGAGCCGGAGGAAATTATCGGCAGAACCACTAAGATTTATGCACCTGTATCCGGATATTTTGATATAGATGAGATTGAAGAGCGGGTAATGAAAGGGGAACATATTGCCCATGTGGAGGTGGTTCGCAAGCATAAGGACGGCAGACTGATCCATTGTTCGGCCTCCTATACACCGATTATCAATAAACGCGGCAATATTACCGGTTCCATCGCCATTTTTCACGATATTACCGAAAAAAAACAAGCCGAGGAAAAACACAGAAAAGCCGAAATGGAGCTGCAAAAGGCTTTGCGCAAGGCGGCCGAAACGGCGCAAGAGGTTTCACGAACCAAAACCGCATTTTTGGCCAATATGAGTCACGAGATCAGAACACCGCTAAACGGTGTAATCGGGTTTGCCGAACTGGCTTTGGATGATGGGCAGCTTTCCAGGAAAACCCGGGAATATTTGAATATGATTCAAAACAGTGCCGGTGTTCTGCTGGAAATCATTAATGATGTTTTGGATATTTCCAAGATCGAAGCAGGAAAAGTAGAACTGGAGAAAACACCTTTTGTTTTGCAGGAGGTAATCCGATATTGTAAGAATATCAGTACGCAGCGAGCAGAAGAAAAGGGTGTGGAACTGTATTTTTATTCCGAACCGTCAATCGGAAGAATGCTTGTGGGTGACCCCACCAAACTGCGCCAGATACTGTTAAACTTATTGTCCAATGCCATTAAGTTTACGGATTCCGGTATTGTCAAGATGATGTCTTCGGTAAGTGCAATAACGGAAAACACCATTACCATGTATTTTGAAGTCAGAGACAGTGGCATCGGAATGTCGGAAGAGCTGGTCAGCAGAGTGTTTCAGCCTTTTATCCAGGCGGACAGCAGTACAACCAGAAAATATGGAGGCACCGGTTTAGGTCTGGCCATAACCAAGAACTTAGTGGAGCTGATGGGTGGTAAGCTGGAGCTGGAAAGCCAGCCGGGTGAAGGAAGCAAGTTTAGTTTTTCCATTACCTTTGACACGGTAGGTATGGAAGAGGGAACAGGAGTATCCGGTGAAGTTGTGGAGATTGGGACAATGAAACCGATGTTCGCCGGTGAAGTACTGGTGTGTGAGGACAACGAAATCAATCAGATTGTTATTAAAGAACATTTGGCCAAAATTGGGTTGAAGGCAACCATTGCCCCCAACGGTATGGCAGGGGTTTGGGAAGTCAGCCGGCGAATGTCGGCAGGAAACCCTTTTGACATTATTTTTATGGATATTCATATGCCGGTTATGGATGGTCTGGAAGCAGCGGAAAAACTGAAAGAAATGGGATGTGACACTCCTATTATAGCCATGACGGCCAATGTTATGGCGAAAGATAAAGAACATTATCTGAAACATGGAATGGTAGATTACATCGGAAAACCATTTGTGGCCAAAACACTGTGGTCCTGTCTGCTGAATTACTTAACGCCCATAGAGATTGCAGCAACCAGAGAAATAACCAATCGTTCCCTGCTGCAGAGCGACAAAGCGGTTATTGATAAAGTTTTGGGGGTGGAGCGTTCGGCCGGCAGCGAAGAACTATATCAGCGGCTGAAAACCAACTTCCTTGAAAAAGGAAAAATAATCATCAAGGACATTAACAGGGCATTGCAAAATGATAATCGGAAAGAGGCATATCGGATTGTCCATTCCCTGAAAAGTAATGCCGGAACCATCGGGGCTGTGAAGCTGCAGAAAGCAGCGGAGGATTTGGAGCAGATATTAAAAGAAGGCGGGCAGCAGGTACCGGAGATACAGCTGCAGGTTTTTACAGATATGTTAAACGAAGTACTGGAAGCATTGGGTGTGGACAGCAAGGAAAAACAGCAGCTAAGTGAGGAAGAAAGCCGGGAAGAAGAGACGGCCGAAGGATATGGAAAAGAGGCCATTCAAACAATGCTGGATGAGCTGGAGCCGCTTTTGGCGGCGGGAAATGCCCAATGCCTTGAAATGACAGCGAAATTGCGGAAAGCATTAAGACCCTTGGGCGGACAGGGTCAAAAACTGATCAGGGACATAGAGGAATATGATTTTGAGCAGGCATATTATTGTTTAAAGGAAATCAGGCAGCAAATGCCTGCAGGGGAGGACTAAAGAAATGTGGGAAGAAACAAAATTCAGTATACTTATTGTAGATGATGAAAAAACGAATTTAGATGTTTTAAATCATATTCTGAAAAATGAATACACCATTTATGTGGCAAAAAGCGGCGAAATGGCTATAAAAAGAGCGGTTGATGACCGTCCGGACCTGATTCTTCTGGATATTCTCATGCCGGATATGAGTGGATATGAGGTATTGAAAGAACTAAAGGAAAATGATGTCACCAGAGATATTCCGGTTATTTTTATTACCGGTTTAGCCAGTGCCGCAGATGAGGAAAAAGGGTTTTTACTGGGGGCAGTGGACTATATTACCAAGCCCTTCAATAATGCCATTGTCAAATCCCGGGTCAGGACTCATTTGAAAACTGTCCAGCAGATGCGCACTATTGAAAGAATGGGGATGATTGATGCCCTTACGGAAATTCCCAACCGGCGCAGTTTTGATGAAAAGATCAGTGTGGAATGGAAGCGGGCCATCAGAGAAGGAGAGACAATCAGCATTTTGAGTGTTGATGCCGATTGTTTTAAACAGTATAATGATACCTATGGGCACCTGCAGGGAGATATTTTGCTCCAGACGCTGGCCAAAGTATTTGTTTCGGTCTTAAAACGCCCCACCGATTTTGTTGCCCGGGTGGGCGGTGAGGAGTTTGAGATTATCCTGCCCAGTACGGAGCTGAAAGGGGCTGCCAATATTGCCGAGGAAATCCGCCAGGGTGTGGAGAAAATGGAAATTCCCAGCATGGGAAATGATGCCACGAATATTACGGTCAGTATAGGTGTGGCCGCCAGAAAACCCAAAAACGGTGATGACTATATAGAGTTACTGGACGAAGCGGATAGAGAACTGTATCGGGCTAAGAACCAGGGACGAAACTGTGTGTGTGTTAAAGGCTGAAGTATACATTTGAGAGGAACAAGGTACACAATGAAAGGTATATTGGATTATGAAACGGTAGAACTGGATGATAACGACAACTGTGTCATTATCATCGATCAGACAAAACTGCCGGCAGTTATTGAATTGAAACGTTTATATCAGGCGAAGGAAATATGGGATGCCATCTACTTGTTACAGGTACGCGGTGCACCGGCAATCGGAGTAGCGGCGGCATTCGGAATTTATATTTTAGCAAAGAATACAGATACGGAACATTACGCGGAATTTTATGACGAGTTTGTCAGAAATAAAGATTATCTGAATTCTTCCCGTCCCACAGCGGTGAACCTTCTTTGGGCACTAACCAGAATGGAAAATGTCTGTATTGCCAATCAGGACAAGCCGATAACGTCCATAAAGGAAGCTTTACGTCAGGAAGCCATCGCCATCAAGGCAGAAGACATCCGGGTCTGCAAAGCCATCGGTGAACATGGGCTGACGCTGGTAAAGCCCGGTGACGGTATCCTTACCCATTGCAATGCCGGGCAGCTGGCTACCTGTAAATACGGAACAGCAACCGCACCGATTTATCTGGGGCAGGAGAGGGGGTATGGGTTTCGGGTATTTGCCGATGAAACCAGACCCTTATTGCAGGGTGCCAGATTAACAGCTTATGAGCTGCATTCAGCGGGAGTGGATGTTACCCTGATTTGTGACAATATGTCCGCCATGGTGATGAAAAACGGCTGGATTAATGCGGTGTTTGTAGGATGTGACCGGGTTGCCGCCAATGGTGATACCGCCAACAAGATCGGCACTTCGGTAGTGGCAGCGGTAGCCAAACGTTATGGGGTCCCCTTTTACGTGTGCGCCCCCACCTCCACCATCGATATGGATACCCCTACCGGTGCGGAGATTCATATTGAGGAACGGCCGGGTGAGGAAGTGACGGAGATGTGGTACGAGAAGCGGATGGCACCGGAAGGGGTGAAAGTATTCAATCCGGCCTTTGATGTCACCGACCACGAATTGATTACAGCCATTATTACCGAACACGGAATTGCCAGAGCGCCCTTTGGTGAGTCATTGAAGAGGATTTGTTTGGCGGGGAATACTCATCAATCCCTGTGATATCAGCAAACCCAGTATCGTAAGGCCAATTCCGAAAATTACCGTAAAGGTGATCTCTTCCCGCAGAATGATCGCAGAAAAGAGGGCTGTAATGGCAGGTACGGCATAGATGTAAACACTGGTTTTCACCGCCCCCAGGATCTTGATGCCATAATTCCAGGTGACAAAGCACAGGGCCGAAGCACCGATGCTCAGAAAAAGAAGATTTAACAGGTTCGTGGCGGTGCCAAGTTTAGCCGCAGTAATCTGGAAATCCATAAAGAATAAAGCCGGAAGCATAAAAATCAGTCCATAGAAAAAGGTTCGCCGGGTTATCTGAATGATATGATAACCTAAATGATTGATTTTTTTCCCTAAGACAGCGTAAAGGGCCCATGTGGCAGCAGCCAGGAGGGCCAGCAGATCCCCTAACGGATTAAGGGCAGTATCACTGATGCTGCGGAAACTGATCAGACAGATACCGGAGATTGCCACAAGAAATCCGATAAAAAAGCTTTTGCGCGGTTGCTCCCGGTAGCGGATAAAGCTGAAAATCGCAGTAAAGAAAGGGGCAACCGAAGTAACCACCCCGACATTGGAAGCAAGAGTATAGGTAAGGGCAATATTCTCCAAGAGGTAGTAAAGGGTTACACCGCATAATCCGGCTGCGGCAAAATATAGTTCCTGCTTCCATGCAGTAGATTTCATTGGGTGCGGATAAATCAGCCACAACGCCATATAACCGATGATAAAGCGGACAAAAAGAATTTCAATGGGGGTAAAAGTACGAAGCAGCACTTTAGTTGAAATGAAAGTGGTGCCCCAAATTAAAATGGTAATCAGGGCAGCCACATGCCCCTTATAATTTTTATGTTTAAGCATCTAATAACCTCTGTTTTTCAAATCCTGGACAATCCGGATATATTCTTCCAAAACATCAAAGCCTTTGTAATCTTCCCTTTTCAAGTCAATCATATCACCATGAGAAATCCCTCTTCTGCCGGTGCTGGTAAAGGTTCCCCTGAAATTCCCCCATCTGGCGGAGGTTTCGGTAACCAGTCCGTCATTACCGGCAGCGCCGGAAAGATTCATTAACAGATGCGGAACACTCAGCAGTCTGTCTCCCATGGAATGCTTCATCACCGAAGCATAGCTTTGATAATAAACCTCCGGAGCATCGGGATATCTTTCATTAAATTCCCGGCAATACTCGGGAGCTAACTGCTTGCTGGCGGCATAACAATCCGGTGTCTGATCACCGATTTTCTGAAAGGTTTTATTAAAAAGCGATGAAATAAAACGGTAAAGGCTATCCGGCAGCTTGTTTAATAATGTAATCAGTTCAGAGCCAAGATGGGGAGTGGAAACAGTTGTCAGGCTGGCTACCGCAGGAGCCATATCCAGCTCGCTGATTACATAGCGGGCATCCAGGCCACCTTTGGAATGAGCAATGATATTTACTTTCTCACAGTTGCTCAAAGCCAGCACTTCATTGATCTTCTGCTGAATGATCAGGCCGTTTTTTTCGATGGTGCCCCATGCCTCCTGATGGCCGTAATATACGGTGGCACCGTTTGCCACCAGCCGTTTGGGAATCCGGCCCCAATAATTAAAGTACCGCATATCACGAAAGCCAATCCCGTGAAGCAGAATTATCGGATATTTGGTCTGACAGGTAAGATTGTCGGGCCGCTCCATCCGGTTTTCGAAGCGGCAGCATTCGCCATAATATTCTTCGATAGCTTTTTTGCAGATATAATTCATTAAGAAAAGATTTAAAATCGGAATCCACAAATTAAAGACGATTAATATGCGCCGCAGAATACCCAGCCGGTAACAGGTAAACAGCACACGCAAGGCTCCGTTTACTAAAAACCCCCACAGGAAAAGGACAGTAAGGAAAGCATCGATCCAAAACAGTACCATATATTTGCCGCCGGGGAATAAAAATTCTGCCCAGGGAGCGGAGAGGGAATCGTGAAAGAAAAACAGCCCCAGATAATAGAGTATCTGACAGGTAAAGCCCCACAGGGAAAAGCGGATCAGGAGCTGTCCGCCAAACAATACATTAACCCGGAAATTGTCGATCTGGCTGTGACGGAAAGGAAAGAAATGCAGCCGGATGCAGACATACATGAAATCAACTATCAGTAAAATCCGGCCCCAGATGTTACAGCTGATCCAAAGCAGGATAAAATGCGGTAAAAATAAACATACAGGAATGCGGACATATTTTCCTGTGATATCCACCAGTTTAAATACGTCCGCAATTAATATGCAGCTGACTAAAATAACGATTATTAATCCGTACATTAGATTTCCTCTTAATTAATACTCTTTGGCATCCTCTTCACCATTTACGACTCTGAGTGCACCCTGTACCAGTGCCAGCAGTTCATCTTCGCCGGGATAAGCCTTAACAGGTGCGATCCAGCCCGATCTCTCGGTAAGGGAATCAATTACGGTTTTGTTATAAGCGATACCGCCGGTAATCAGAATCTGATCCACCTTGCCTTTTAATACACAGGCCATGGAGCCGATATCTTTGCTTACCTGCATCATAAAGGCTTCTCTGACCAAAGTCCACTCTTTGTCACCTTCGGCAACTTTCTTTTCCACATCACGCATATCATTGGTTCCCAAGTAAGCATTAAGTCCGCCATTACCGAGAACCTTTCTCATCACTTCTTTCTCTGTGAATTCACCGGAGAAGCACATTCTGATCAAACCACCGGAAGGAATACCGCCGGCCCGTTCGGGAGAAAAAGCACCATCACCGTCCAACGCATTAAAAACATCGATAACCTTACCTTTTTCGTGAGCGCCCACCGATACACCGCCGCCTAAGTGAACCACGATCAGATTCAGGTCTTCATAAGGACGGCCGATTTCCTTGGCATAACGCTTGGCGATAGCTTTTTGGTTCAAGGCATGGAAGATACTTACCCGGGGGATTTCCGGTACACCGGAAAGTCTGGCTTCGGGAATCAGCTCATCAACCACCACGGGGTCAACGATATAAGAAGGAACATTTACCGAATCAGCGATTTCTCTGGCGATCAAACCACCCAGATTGGAAGCATGTTCGCCCTGCACTCCTTTTTTCAGATCAGCGATCAAAGCATCACTGACCACATAAGTACCGCTGACAATGGGCTTTAATAAACCGCCGCGGCCCACTACCATATTTAAAGAATGGATATCAAAATCCTTTTCCTTCAGCATCTCAACAATAATATCTTTGCGGAAATCCTTCTGGTCAGCCATACAGGAAAACCGTGCGATTTCCTCGGTGGTATGACGCAGGGTTTCTTCAAATAAAAGGGTCTCATCTTCAAAAACACCGATTTTGGTGGAAGTGGAACCGGGATTAATTACCAGACTTTTGATGGACATATTATTTTCCTCTTTTCATTTTACTTTTGGAAGAACGCCAGGCGTTTCTTCTACACGAGTTTACTCGTGTTGGACATGGTGTCAGCCACAACCGCACCCAGTGCGATAGAGTTTACTTTGGTTTCAAAATCATCGGAACGGGAGGTAAGGATTACGGGAGCCTTGGTCCCGGTTAAAATATTGCCGTTTTTTACTTTAGCGGTATGAACCAGTGCTTTGTATACCAGATTGCCGGCATGGATATCGGGGAAAAGCAGTATATCAGCATCCCCCTGAATTTCCCGATCGGTGGCACCCTTATGTTCTGCGGCGGCAGGATCGATAGCAAGGTCCAGTGACAGCGGGCCATCGATGATACAGCCGGTAATCTTTCCGTCTTTGTACATCTGGGTAAGTTCGGCAGCCTCTACCGTAACCGGCATCTTCGGGTTAACGACTTCCACGGCGGCCAGCGGAGCTACCTTGGGGCATTCGATGCCGCAGGCAGAAGTGATTTCCAGAGTATTGTTGATCATATTGATTTTATCTTCCAAAGTTGGATAGGGAATAAAGGCGACATCAGTGAGAAAGAGCAGATGGTCGATTCCCTCAATATCAAACACACACACATGTGACAGGGCACTTCCGGTTCTTAAACCAACTTCTCTGTCCAGTACACTTTTCAAAAATCCCTTTGTATCGATCAGCCCCTTCATATACATATCCGCATTACCGTCATGGACCAGTTTTACAGCGGTCAGGGCAGCTTCATAATCATCTTCCACATGGATGATCTCAAAACCGTCAAGGTTCATGTTTAGGCCTGTGGCTACCTCTCTGATTTTTGCTTCATCGCCAACCAGTATGGCATCGGCAATCTTGCGTTCCTTGGCGGCTTTTACAGCCTCCAGAACAGCGGAATCCTGTGCCACGGCAACGGCTACCTTTTTCATCGGGATACCGTTTAGTTTGGCAATTAAGTCATCAAATGTTTTGCTCATTTCATTATTGCTCCTTTATGTACTTGTTTTGATGCGGATGTTGCATCTTTCGTGATTTTTCTCGCATTGTTAAAATAATAACACTTATTTTTATAAAAAGCAATATTGACACTTATCAATTTCATATATATAATAGAAGAAACCAGTGAAGAAGAGCAAGTACTTCCCGCAACATGTATCCCAGAGAGCTGCAGATGGTGAGAATGCAGCATAGATGACAGGAAGGAATGGGCTTCGGAGGGCGATTTGAACAACCGCAAGGTTTAGTAGATGAGACGGAGAAGATACTTCGTTAACAAAACAAGCATATGTCAGTATGCGATGAGCGGATGTAGAACAGTACATCAAGCCGGGTGGCACCGCAGGAGTTTACTCTTGTCCCAGCAGATTTTGGGATAGGGGTTTTTTTGTACCCTTTTATTCCACGCAAACATCAAAACCATGCAAACATCAAAAATGAAAAGGAGAAAAAAGATGAGCGAAAAACAAATTCCCTACAAAATCTATCTGGAAGAACATGAGATGCCGAAGCAATGGTACAACGTCCGTGCCGATATGAAGAACAAGCCGGCACCACTGTTAAATCCGGGAACCTTACAACCCATGACTTTTGAAGAATTAAGAGGTGTTTTCTGTGACGAACTGGTCAAGCAGGAGCTGGACGATACCACAGCCTACTTTGATATCCCCGCAGAAATACTGAACTTTTATAAAATGTACCGTCCGGCCCCTTTGGTACGGGCTTATTGCCTGGAAGAAAAATTACAGACACCGGCCAAGATCTATTATAAATTTGAAGGAAACAATACCAGCGGCAGTCATAAGCTCAATTCCGCTATTGCCCAGGCCTATTATGCTAAACAACAGGGCCTGAAGGGGGTAACTACCGAAACCGGAGCAGGACAATGGGGAACAGCTCTTTCCATGGCTTGTTCTTACCTGGATCTGGACTGCAAGGTATATATGGTTAAAGTATCCTATGAACAAAAACCCTTCCGCCGTGAGGTAATGCGCACATATGGCGCCAGTGTAACGCCCTCACCTTCCATGGATACCGCAGTAGGCAGAAAAATCCTGGCAGAGTTTCCCGGTACCAATGGCAGCTTGGGATGCGCGATATCGGAAGCGGTAGAGGTAGCTACCTCCAATGAAGGCTACCGGTATGTACTGGGATCGGTTTTATCCCAGGTATTATTGCATCAGTCTATTATCGGTTTGGAAACCAAAGCGGCAATGGATAAATATGGAATCAAGCCTGATGTGATCATCGGCTGTGCCGGCGGCGGCTCTAATCTGGGCGGTTTGATCTCTCCCTTTATGGGCGAGAAATTGCGGGGTGAAGCAGATTATCAGTTTATCGCTATCGAACCGGCCTCCTGCCCCAGCTTGACCAGGGGAAAATATGTGTATGACTTCTGTGATACCGGTATGATCTGTCCTTTGGCCAAAATGTATACACTGGGAAGTGGTTTTATGCCTGCTCCTAACCATGCCGGCGGTTTGCGCTTCCATGGTATGAGCTCGGTTCTGTCGCAGCTTTACGATGATGGATTGATGGAAGCCAGAAGTGTACAGCAGACCGAAGTTTTTGAAGCGGCAGAGCAATTTGCCAGAGTGGAAGGGATCCTGCCGGCACCGGAAAGTGCCCATGCCATCAAATGTGCTATTGATGAAGCCATGAAGTGCAAAGAAACGGGAGAGGAAAAGACCATTCTCTTCGGACTGACCGGAACAGGGTATTTTGATATGTATGCTTACGAAAAATTCCATGATGGTAAGATGGATGATTATATCCCCACCGAGGAAGATTTGGCAAAAGGTCTTGCCGGTGTTCCGAAGTTTCCCGGAAATGAGATTTAATTGTTAACAGAATTTTTATATTTCTGTAATAGTCTAAGGTTGAATAAAAGCTGCAAATCTGTTAAAATAAGATTTGCAGTTTTTTTTACTAAATTTTGGCTTTGCCTGAGGTGAGGCTATTTAGAGATTGGAGTTAGTTTATGAGTGTTATCCAGAAGGTTTTCGGAACCCATAGTGAGCGGGAAATCAAACGTATCGAGCATACGGTGCAGGCAATTGAAGATCTGCGGCCTTCCATGATGGAACTGACCGATGAACAGATGGCAGATAAAACCAAAGAGTTTAAGAAGAGACTGGAAGAGGGGGCAACCCTTGATGATATATTGCCGGAAGCTTTTGCGCTGGTAAGAGAAGCTGCAAGGAGGATTTTAAATACCGAACATTATCGGGTACAGTTGATTGGCGGACTGATCCTTCATCAGGGGCGTATTGCCGAGATGAAGACCGGTGAAGGTAAGACCCAGACCTGTTTGCTCCCGGCTTATTTGAATGCATTGGAAGGCAAAGGCGTTTATGTTGTTACGGTAAACGATTACCTGGCCAAGCGTGATGCTGAATGGATGGGACAGGTTCATGAGTTTTTAGGCCTGAAGGTGGGTGTAGTGCTCAATGACATGAAACCCGAAGAACGCCAGACAGCCTATAACTGTGATATTACCTATGTAACCAATAATGAATTGGGATTTGATTATCTGAGAGACAATATGGTTATTTATAAGGAACAGCTGGTTCTCAGAGATTTACATTATGCCATCATCGACGAGGTGGACTCGGTATTGATCGACGAGGCCAGAACGCCGCTGATTATTTCCGGCCAAAGCGGAAAATCCACCAAATTATATGAAGTTTGTGATATCCTGGCCAGACAGCTGAAACGTGGTGAGGATATGCAGGACTTGTCCAAGATGGATGCCATTATGGGCGTGGAGCGGGAAGAAACCGGTGATTTTATTGTTAATGAAAAGGACAAGGTCGTTAATCTGACGGCCGAAGGCGTCAGCAAGGTAGAGCGGTTTTTCCAGATCGAGAACCTCGCCGACCCGGAAAATATCGAGATCCAGCACAATATTATTCTGGCCTTGCGTGCTCATAACCTGATGTTCCGTGATCAGGATTATGTGGTTAAAGATGACCAGGTTCTGATTGTTGATGAGTTTACCGGACGTATTATGCCCGGACGACGTTACTCCGATGGTCTCCACCAGGCAATCGAAGCAAAGGAACATGTAAAAGTAAAAAGGGAAAGTAAGACGCTGGCAACCATTACCTTCCAGAACTTCTTTAATAAATTTGAGAAAAAAGCCGGTATGACCGGTACGGCATTGACCGAAGAAAAAGAATTTCGTGATATTTATGGCATGGACGTAGTGGAGATTCCCACTAACAAAGCCATTGCCAGAATCGATCATCAGGATGCCGTATATAAAACCAGAAAAGAAAAGCTTCACGCCATCGTGGAGTCGGTGAAAGAAGCCCATGCCAAGGGACAGCCTGTTCTGGTTGGTACCATAACCATTGAAGCCAGTGAAGAGCTGAGCATGATGCTCACCAGACAAGGGGTTCAGCATAAAGTGTTGAATGCCAAGTTCCATGAGATGGAAGCAGAGATCGTGGCCGATGCCGGTATCCATGGCGCAGTCACTATTGCTACCAATATGGCCGGCCGTGGTACGGATATTAAGCTGGATAATGAAGCCAGAGCTGCCGGCGGTTTGAAGATCATCGGTCCAGAACGGCATGAATCCCGCCGGATTGACAATCAGCTCCGCGGACGAAGCGGCCGTCAGGGTGACCCAGGTGAATCCAAGTTTTACATTTCCCTGGAAGACGATTTGATGCGTTTATTCGGTTCAGAGCGTCTGATCAATATGTTTAATACCCTGGGTATTCCGGAAAATCAGGAAATTGAGCATAAGATGCTGACCAATGCCATCGAAACAGCCCAGAAAAAGATTGAGAATAATAACTTTGGCATCAGAAAGAACCTCCTGGAATATGATCAGGTTAATAATGAGCAAAGAGAGATTATTTATGAAGAACGCCGCCGTGTGCTGGACGGAGAAAGCATGCGCGATGCCATTTATAAGATGATTACCGATATCACCGAAAACAGTGTGGACATCTGCATCGGTGATGACAGTGATATTGAGGATTGGGACTTTGGGGAATTGAATGCCCTGCTGCTGCCCACTATTCCCCTACGTCCATTGAATACCGGGCGGGTAAAGACACCCAAGAAAAAAGCCCTGGTTCAGCAGTTGAAGGAAGAAGCGGTGAAGCTTTATGAGGCTAAGGAAGCTGAATTCCCTGAGACTGAAGCCATTCGGGAATTGGAACGGGTGATTCTTTTGAAGGTGATCGACCGGAAGTGGATGGATCATATTGATGATATGGATCAGCTTCGGCAGGGCGTTGCCCTGCAGGCCTACGGCCAGCGTGACCCCAAGGTTGAATATAAAATGAGTGGTTATGAGATGTTCGATGAAATGACCCAGAACATTAAAGAGGAAACAATACGCCTTCTCTTCCATGTTCGCGTGGAACAGAAAGTGGAACGTGAGCAGGTCGCCAAGGTAACCGGGACCAACAAGGACGAATCGGCCGGCAAGGTACCGGTGAAACGGGAAAATGTCAAAGTATATCCCAATGATCCCTGTCCCTGCGGAAGCGGCAAGAAATACAAACAGTGTTGTGGGCGTAAAGCTTAAGTTCAGCATAGCCTAAGTTCAGCATGGCTGAACTGGAAGAACGCGGGGCGTTCTTCTAAATAAGAAGATAAAAATATAGAACAGAAAGAGGTGACGCATAAGTGGTAGAATTAGATCAGATGAAATCTGAGATACAGGCATATGAAACTCCATTAGCGGAAGTGAGGGATTCACTTTGACTTAGCTAATAAGTCAAAACGGATCGAGGAACTGGAAATGGAAATGGAAGCTCCCAACTTTTGGGACGACCCCGAGGTTTCCAATCGCAAAATGAAAGATTTAAAAGTTTTAAAAGATGCGGTTGAGGTAATCCGCAAGCTGGAAACTCAGTATGAAGATATCGAAACCCTTATTGAAATGGGATATGAAGAAAATGACGACAGTGTCATACCGGATATCCGTGAGGAATTGGATTCTTTTATCCGGACCTTTGAAGAAGTTCGGATTGGTACCTTACTGTCAGGAGAATACGATAACAGCAATGCCATCCTGAAACTCAACGCCGGAGCCGGCGGAACCGAAAGCTGTGACTGGTGCAGTATGCTTTACCGGATGTACACCCGTTGGGCTGACCGAAAAGGCTACAGCCTGGAGGTTTTGGATTATCTCGATGGTGATGAAGCCGGGATCAAGTCGGTAACCTTCCAGATTAACGGCGAAAACGCTTATGGCTATCTGAAATCGGAAAAAGGTGTTCACCGTTTGGTGCGGATATCTCCTTTTAATGCCCAGGGCAAGCGGCAAACGTCCTTTGTATCACTGGATGTTATGCCGGAGATCGCAGATGATGTGGATATCGAGATTAATGATGATGATTTGCGGATCGATACTTATCGAAGCAGTGGAGCAGGCGGTCAGCATATCAATAAAACTTCATCGGCAATCCGAATTACCCACCTTCCTACCGGAATCGTGGTGCAATGCCAGAATGAGCGATCTCAGCATATGAATAAAGACAAGGCGATGCAGATGCTGAAAGGTAAGCTGCTGATCGTGCAGCAGGAACTCAATGCTGAGAAGCTGTCGGATATTCGTGGAGAGGTTAAGGATATTGGCTGGGGCAACCAGATCAGATCCTATGTCATGCAGCCCTATACTATGGTGAAGGATCACCGAACCAATGAAGAAACCGGTAATACTGATGCGGTTATGGATGGAGCTATCGATAATTTTATCAATGCTTATTTGAAACAACTGAGCACCGGTAAAAATGAAAATGCTAATTAAAACAATTAAAAAAACAGGAGGCGACTGCACCGATTATGGTGGGGTCGCCTCCTGAATTTATTATAGCTGGAAGGTAAATTTACGCAGTGCATCAGACGCAGCGCGTCCAGAATAATAATTATTGAGCATCTTTAGTTGTTGTGTTAAGATGGATTGTATAAATTATTATAAAATTTATGAGGGCGGCTTATAATATATTTATTACTATTATTTTCATCAAGGAGGAAAAAATGAAAAAAACCATTGCTATGTTACTATGTTTGCTACTTGCCGCCAGTTTTACAGCATGTAGTACGCCGACTTCCAGTGAGCCCGTCGCGGAAGGTTCTGTGTCTGATTCCGAAAATGCCATACCCTCACAGGATGTATCCAAGTCCGATAGTCCTGAAAGTACGGTGCAAATTCCAAATCCTATTGAAGAACAGGAAACGCCTGATTTTACGGAAAAATTAGGCTTTAAGGTAGAAGATTATCCCAGAGCGGATCAGCTGACACGCTGTGCAACGATTGGTGATCTGGTTGGCGAGATGGACTTTACGTTGCCTCAGGGTACCATAAAATTTCGTATTGCCAAGGATGGAGGCGGAGATGTAAGCGGTATTTCGGACAATTTGATCGACACAATCAGTAGTATGGATGTAAATGATATCAGCGTGACTGTTCGCTCTTTCAAAGACGATCCAAGCCAGATGCTTTACGGCTGGATTAAAGACGGCTATATATTCTCTCTATACTTTAAAGATATTGATGATTCCACCCATACCAGTATGATTGCCGAACAATTTGTTGAACAGATGGTGATGGATCCCGCTACTGCCAGATCATAAAACTTCTGCCCATCAGGGTGAGTTTATAAATAACTTAAGATTGAATGACACATAGAAAAGTCCCTTGTCAGGCAGTTTGACAAGGGACTTTTCTTATTCTTCTATGATTTAGCCACAGCCTATCAGTCTGTGCACGTCAACTATTGAAAGCGCCGTGTACCGAACGATACGCACAGTGCTGTGAGAGGACGGGAGTTAGTCGCTCCCTCCTACTCGATTATATCGATTATACATACATTTTCTTTACTGCCGCCGTCGATTTATTATGTGCTACCTTTGAATGGTAAAATTAATGTCCCGCGTTCCGAAATCAATGGGTATTTTTGTTATTTGCATCCAGTCATGTTCAAAAACAAAGTGCAGTGTGCCCGAGGCGGTATCGCCGTTAAGGGTTAACGTCAGAAAACAGTCACCCCCAGCTTCCATTTTTTGTAAACTGAGTAGTGTTTCGTCAGACAGCAAATCAAAAGCATTTGGATATCCCACATTATAATAA
This sequence comes from Lachnospiraceae bacterium, assembly GCA_031555615.1. Lineage (GTDB taxonomy): Bacteria > Bacillota > Clostridia > Lachnospirales > Lachnospiraceae > UBA935. The sequence goes on from JAVBUF010000032.1 coordinate 71,602, forward strand.
TTAAAATTGGCTTGTTGGCCTTCGCCATTACGACCGACAATAAACGCCATATCTTTGGCTTCTATTTTTATGTCGCGGACTGTCGCTTTATCTTCGGAAAGAACAAAACTGACAGTAAGTGCTTCATAAGAAAGATCGACAACATCCGTTTCCTTTTTTTCATAGTAGTAGCCGTCAGATGCATAGGCACCCAGTTCACCAATAAATAATACTTCACCGGGACTTGTTCGCACAGGCGTAGGCTCGGGCGTGGGCGCAGGTAAGGATGGAGATGTGGAAGCGGATGTACTCGCATTCACAACTTTTTTATCTTGCATTTGTGGGGATGTGCATCCACTTAAGGATATAATTATAAGGAAAAAGATAGCAGCAATCAGTAACTGATTTTTCATACGATGTCCTCCGGAATAGGATTTTAAATAATCATACCATTCAACAAAACAAAAAAGGTGTGCTCGCTGCACACCTAAAACTCATTGGAATATATGATTTTACCGAAGCCTTTGCATCAGCAGTTAGCTTGCTAACTCTGTGGTCTGTTTTGTGTTAGATCCATATAAAAGTTGGCCATAGTTACATGAATATAAGGAATCACCCATATATATCCGATGCAGCAGGTAAACACGCTCAACAGAAGCAGGGGAATAAAGCTGATCCAGATATAAAACAGCCGTCCCATCTGACCCTTCATCAAAATAAAGCTCATCCGCATTAATTCTTTAGCCGACCGGTCAGAGAAATCCAGCAGGAGAAAAATAGCCTGTGATAATATCAATGAAACATAGCAATAAACCGCGATGCCCACAATATAAAAAATAACAGTCAACAAAAAATAAGAATAGTTTTGAGTACGATAGAAAATAGATTGAAAAATTGCGGCCGGTAAGGTGGATATCAAGCTGACACCACTTAAAACAGCCTGGATCAAAACAACTTTATCGGGCTGATAACTGAAACCATAAAAAATATCGTTAACGCTGATGGGCTCGTTGCAGGAGATTTTCAGTGACATAAATAATACACCGGCATTTATCACACCAAGCAAAAGACTGATGATGAAAGAAACGATATAGGAAATGATCAGGCCTGCCAGAGTGCTTTGGTCAACTAATAAAGAAGACACCATCCGCAATACGATCATGATGGAAGCAACTGATAAAAAAGCAGCAGCTGCTGTGGGATATTTTCCTAGTAATTGTCCCTTTGCCATAGTTTTTAACATGGCAGAAGACTTATATGTGTGCATGATGGAGCCTCCTGATCAAACCGCCAAATCCAGGTTCATACCGACTAAACCGGCGGCATCAGCCGCTTTTTTGTTTTGCTGGTAAGGGTTGGATTCATTGCGGTATTTTATTTGGGTAGTGGTGGTGCCGCCTGCCACATAAGAACGTCCGCACTCGGGACATGTAGCCATTTTAATGGCTACATTGGCTGATAAGACCTGACCATTATTTTCAGCGGCTTTTGTATAAGCATTGCTGACGTGTTCCCCTTCATGAGCGCGAACAGCAGCGCCGGCGGCCTGGGGAGAAATATGAGTAGGTGCTTTATAAGAAACATTTTCATCGGAACCGTCTTGATATTTTCGGGAACTGCAGGTTTCACACTCCGCCGGAGAAGATGCTTTGCCGGGAGTTTTTACTGTGGATTCTCCGGCATTTTTTACGCTGCCGGCTTCTTCTGCATGAGCAGTACGTTGCATGCCGGGGGCAAAAGAACTGCCTAAATAGCCATATCCGCCATAATTTCCAATGTTCATAATGTTCTCCTTTCTATCTATTCAGATCATTTCTATTCAAATGTCTCTATTTATATATCTAATAATTATCAAGAAAAAATATTTACAAATTGTTTCATCATATCTTCGTAAGACTGTCCCAGTATCGATTCAGTGGACTGCCCATATATCTGTTGGATCATCTGATCGGTTTGCTTTCCGAAATCCAGCAAGACCCCCGGATTTTGAAGCAGATATATGATGGAACCTGCCAGCATAAGGATGGCAATCACGATTCCGGTCACTGAGCAAATGAGACCGATTTTGGCACTGCCAAACATCTTCTTTTCAAAACCCTTGGATAAAAGTGCAAATGTGATGCTCAGACATCCTAAAATAATCGAAAAATAAAAAGTCCAACAGGTGGTCAGTGCTCCGACACCCAATAATAAAGCGGCGGTAGCCATTGCGTGGCCGGTAGGATGGGTTGGCTGATCATAATAGCCGTGGTTCTTATTTTGATTATAGTAATATTCCATGTCGACCTCCTGCTTATAGGTAACTATATGTTGTTACTGTTCTCAGTTTAACCTGAAAACAGTAACCGCCTGCCCATTTAAAGTCGCCTTCGGCGAGGGGCAGGCTAATTGGCCTAATTTACATTATGGCTTATAGCCTATCAACGTAGTGATAGACTATGGTTGAACTGTAACTATATTTTACCACTTTTTACAGAATAATTCAAATCATTCTTGAAATACGATAGCGTAAATTTACCTTCGGATTTAATGGGTTAGAGTTTGCCCACGATGCGCTGATAAAGTATCAGGCAATGACTTATGGTTTTACTTTACTCCATATCCTGTTCTTCTGCAAGTTATTCTGAACCTTTCGGACAGCC
>JAVBUF010000028.1:0-20821 GCA_031555615.1 Lachnospiraceae bacterium
GGCTGTCCGAAAGGTTCAGAATAACTTGCAGAAGAACAGGATATGGAGTAAAGTAAAACCATAAGTCATTGCCTGATACTTTATCAGCGCATCGTGGGCAAACTCTAACCCATTAAATCCGAAGGTAAATTTACGCTATCATTTTTTTTAAAATTCTTGACTTCCTTTTACTTGATTGCTAGAATGAATATATAAAAGGTGCCACCGATAGACGGTCAGCCCTTAATCATACGTTAAAATAAACCGCGAAAGTTGTTGGGCTTGGGCGGTTTATTTTTGTGATTTTTTATTGCCTGTTTCATATCCAAATCTAAAAACTGCTATGGTATAACCGATCACAGCAAGCAGATCCAAAACACTTATCATTAGCAATACCCTCCTTCGTAAATTTCAAGTTTTCACTGATTTCAAGTAGTCCTTGATTTCAATGAAAACTTGTTTTCTATATTATCAGAGGGTCACAGTCCCTCTGTAAGAGGGCTAACCGCCTACCGTTATGGTAGCACCACAGATTAGTTACCTAATCTGTATACTAATAATACCATATATGGTTGCTATTGCAAGACTTTTAAAATTATTTTTTTCTTTATATCAGCTTTGCTTTAATGCAGGATACTTTTCCTTCCCGGATATCCTTAGCCCGGGCACCCCTAACAAATCCTGCATCAGTAACATGACTGCTGCCGTCCCGGTAATGAAGCTCCATTTTCTCCACCCGATAATTTCCCGGCAAATAACTTTTCTTCTCACCCAGTTGATAATCCACTCGAACCGTTCCCAGGAATGTTCCCGTCACAGTTTCAGCTGCCAGATAATCCGGAATCATCGGTTCCAGCCGCAGGGTCAGCTGACCATCCTCCAGCATAAAGGGGTTTTTCCCAAACATCATAATCTGCCACATATGGATAAACTCCACGGTGGAGCCGCTGAGCCTGGCCACAAATCCTTTGCCGTGATACTTTTTATTGGGATTTTTGCTGCTGGCGATAAAAGAAGAGTTTTCCAGAATGCTTCTTCCATAGGTCTCCTGGTCAAGAAACGGCACCAGAGCTTTATGGAAATCTTCTGCAAATTCCTCATACATACCGGATTTCAACAATTCCAGCAGATACTTATATTCCATATGAAGCCAGATGGATTCGTTTTCCAGCCAGCCCGGTGTAAAAGCTTTGGCCCGGCCGATTTCATAGGTTGCCTCACCCAAAGAAGCATTCACCTTGTACATAGACAGCTTTTTATCATACAGATCACTGTTCTTTACCTTCCGGCAAAGCTCACGCTTTTCTTCCAATGAGTGATCCAGTTTCAGGAACCGCACCGGTCCTTCCAGAAAGAAAGGTACTGTCTTCACCTGGAAACGAAGAGGAATGATACCATCTGCTGTCTCTTCATACTGGGTAACATCATAGTAAAAGTAGGCCGGACACAGCTCACCGCTGATCAGACAGGCCTTCCTGATTCCCATGCGGACAATCTCCAGCCAGCTTTCCAGAATCCCAACCAGATCATCGGCTGACATGGATATCCTTTCACCGGATATTCCCTGATAGGTCTTTTCCCGGTAATCCTCTTTCACATCATTGATCCTGTTCCAGAAAGAGATTACCTCCTGCTCCTTCTGCAAAACTGTCATTTCTTCTGCTGCGATTACGCCCAGATCCTCTATCAGCTTAACCATCTCAGACAGCAGGGCAACTTCTTTGGGGTACTTTTTTAGTCCGGCAACGGTAAATTCCAGATTACGCCCCAGTTCATAGGTTTCACACATGGATGAACCCAGCAGTCCGGACAATCCGTTGAGAGCATCATACCAGCCCGGCTTTCCGCCCTCCATCTCAATTCCCATTCCATAGGCATCCAATGCCGCAAATTTAACGGCACAAAGAAGAATCAGCTTTTCCATCAGGGTGGAGTAAATCACCTCACCTTTTCCGTAGTTACTCATTAATATCTTTTCACCTGAGGTTCTTTTATGTTCTTCATCCAGGGGATGATACTGCCGGATACCATTAGGGGTCTTTTCGTAACGTCTCTGCCGCTTATTGATATTCACCTGGGAGACAAAGTAGGAATACCCCGCTTCAAACAAAAGCTCTTCTTCCCGCTCCGGGAAAATTTGCAGATATCCTTCAATCAAATCCAGATTATAGGTCCAGTGATCGGTCCAATAGCCTTCGATAAAATCACCGTTAATCCGGTTTTCCGCCCTTTCCATCACCTTTTCAAAAAGCTCCATGCCGCTTTCTGCCGAATCCATTCCCCAACCGCGCAATGCCTTAAAAAAAGCTCCTGGGGTGAATGGTGCAGTCAGAAATTCCTGTGCCGCCGGTATATCCGTAACCGCCTTTGCATCCTCTCTATTCAGCATATAACTTACCTTCTCCACGCCTAATGGGTTATAGCCGTCCAGCTGAATCAGATTATAAAAATTCTTAATGTTAAGATCACCTACGTAGGGCGTAAATGCCACATCACAGCGGCGGTTCTGGTTTACATCACGGAAATTCCCATTTCCCTGAGAATAAAACTCCGGCAGCATCCGGAAGTAATTATAATCCCGTTCCAAATCACCGTGTTTTCTTGAATATACGTAAAACACCTTGTCTTTTCCGATCCGGATAGGATATCCTCCCCGCAGGACATTATCCAGATAAGTCTGTTTACAATAGGCATCAAACTCGGCCGACGCGGTATGGGTGTCGATTACCTGACATAATTCTTCCGTCAGCCGCCCCGCTTCTTCCCTTTTATCCTCAAAGTACCGGCCATCCAGTTTGTTCTTTGTAACATTTTTACTCTCCGTAAACTTTTGACCTTCCACAAATGTTCTTAAAATCTCTTTGTTTTCCACCTGCCCGGTAATCTGGTAAATGGTCAGTTCCTCCCCTTCTTTTAAAACGCTTTCTGCGCCATAAAAGCTGCAGGGAAACTGGTTCTGCATCACCTGCTCACCTGCAAGCATCCCCTTAAGTCCTGACTCCATAAAACCAATCGCCTTCTCCAGTGAAACATCATAGCCAAAAACCAAATCCGGATCCACCACCGGCACTAATCTGCTTCCATCCGCCAGACAGGCAAAAGAAAAGTTGCCCCCTACCACTTCCTTCACTGCTGTGGAATCTTCAATACTGGCCCGCACCCGGAAATAAGGCACCAGGGTATCCACATCCTCTACCTGCATCCAGGCTTTAACCGTCTGGCCCATATTTTTCAGGTTATCCATATTGACTCCATAGGGAATCAAGGCCGGCATACCATCCAGCACCTCCACTGAAGCTGCATCTGTTCCGATGTTTTTAATGGTCAGCTTACGAACCAGGGCTCCCACCGCTTCACCGGGCAGGTTAAAGTAGTTCACCTTTGTTTCGATTCCCATAGCTTCATTGGTTTCCCCGATTTCCAGACCATTCATTTCAATATTCATCCGATGGCTGACTTCTTCGTCTTTAAAGGGCTCAAAGTAAACCCCATCCTTTTTCACAAAGGTTCTGAAGCCGGTTCGCTTGACACTCTGGTAAGACTGGTGGGCAGGGGAAAATTCCATAATGGCATGATCTTTATCCTCCACCCCAAAGCTGGCAATACATTGTCCCCGATTCACATAATAGCACCAGATGGGTGTCCCGTATATTCCGCTGATCCCCGGTAAAAAACTTGAAAATGTTGATTTCTTCCCATAATTCTCAATCGTAAATCCTTCCATAACTACCTCCCTGATTTTAATGAACATATACAAGCTCTATTAGTCTAATATGACAATTACTTCCTGGGTTACACGGTTATCCAATTTCTGTATTTTAGCCAGGGGAATGACATTTTCCGCAAAGGCCTCCGCCATGTTGACAGAAGAAACCGTTCTTCCGTTGAGACGGATCTCTTTTACCCAATATTTGTCAAATTCTTTTCTTTCCCCGTTGATATAAATCACATGCCATTTGCAGCCGGCAAAGGTCAGGCTGATTTCCGCCCGGTTATTGGCATCAAACTGGGCTTCCAGCAATTTCGGTACAAAGGTCAGGTTTCCGTTCTGCCCCTTCACTCCAAACATTTCCGTGATAACGGTCATCATCAGCCAACTGGCTGCCCCGGTTAGATAATGATACAGTCCTCTTCCTTCCCCATCAAAATACTCGGGGATACCGGGATATATTTTGCTGACTTCAAAATTCATGGCCTGGCGGTACAGAGTGTGCAAAGCTTTATAACCTTCCTTGACAAAACCTCTTTTATACAAAGCATTGGCATACATGGTGGTCATATGAGAAAATACCGCTCCGTTTTCCTTATGTCCGTAAGCAAATCCAAACATTCTGCCCAGATCCGTCTTGATTTCCTTAAAATCTGTATTCAGCCGATACCCCCCGGCTTTTTCCTCATATAGATAGCGGTCTGCTGCCGCCGTGATCTGCTTTATCTGTTCTGTGGTGGCGGTTCCCGACATAATGGTAAATACCTGTCCGGTGAGCATCATCCGCACCTGATCTGCACTCTTTCCTTCCACCTGACGGCCATTGTTGTCGTAATACCCGTTAAACCAGCCTTCCTCGCCCTGATCCAGCCATTCCTGTTCCCGGATATGTTTCCTGACCCATTCCGCTTTGTGATACAGTCCGTCAATGACGTCTTCAATGGGCAGCTCCACCTTTTCACCCGACACATCATGAAGGCAGGAGGCACCGTACTCAGACAGCAGCCTGGTTTTTGCCGCAATATCTTCATACAGTTCTTCATTATCGGCAAACAGAACCGTCATTTCCTTCAGCACACGAACCTTGCTCATGCCCCCTTCTTTCAGATAAGTCAAAAGCTGTGACAGGGTTGCCAGATTGCCGGCATAGGCTGCCGTAAAGGCAACGCTTTCGCCTCTTTCTTCAGCCATATCCAATGCATCGTTCCAGTCGGCCCCGCGGATCCGGAAATGATTGTGCTCACCCACTTCATAAAAAGCCGTCAGATTTTGCAGCAGCAAATGCTCCAATATGGTGCCGCTGTATGGATTGCCGTTTTTATCTTTTAATACAGGGGTATCTCCCTCCTGCCATCTTTCATCAATCACCGTTCCCCGCATAGCCTGGCGGTCTTTAAAGTACTGATTCTCAATCAACAGCACTCCAATATCGCCGGTCTGATCGATATAGAATTTGGTGGTGATCAGGGGCCAGACACCATGATCCATCCATACTCTGGTAATGTTGTTCCGGTCGGCAATAAATTCACCCTGCTTGCTTCCGATAATGGTGGCATTGCTGCCGTCAATCCGGACACCGGCATAATTATCAATGAGCATCTCCCGGACACCGTCCGGATTCATGATCAAAAGAGCCAGGCAATCCTGCCAAAGGTCCCGCCAGCCCCGGCCTCCTTTTCCGTAATCATGGTGAGGCAGGAAAGAACAGCCGTAAATCCGGCGCAGCATGGGCTGGAAATTAACCCAATGCATAAAATTGTCAAAACGATCATCTTCGGTATGATAGGAAACATTTAATTTCTGATCCCAGTAATTCTTCGTATCCTCCAGCATATCCGTAACCTTTTTCCGGCTGTCTGCCGCAGATACTATTGCTTTTATATCTTCCTTTTTTTCGGTGAGACCAATCAAAACAGTAAAAGTTCTGCTCTCCTCCGGCTGCAATGTCACTTTATGAAAGCGAAGGCCGCCCATGGCTTCATATCCATCTACGGATGTACCGGCAGGCATTGACGGCAGGTTTTTGACAATGGCTTCGGGCCGTTCAAAGCTGCCTCCTTCGCCGATAAACTTATCTGTCACCGGGTAAAACCCTTCCGGCGGCTGACCTCTGCCGTCCGTTCCGCAAACAAAGTATGTGATCTCATTTTTTTGGTGCCCCCGCTCATCAAAGGTCAGGGTGGGATTTACTGTCACACCATATTCCACTGTTCTGATCCGGTGCAGCAGGGAGGTTACATGCCGGTGATCCCGGATATTATCCGCACTTCTGGCATATAAAGGTATCGCTGCCGTGGGAACGAAGCTGACTGCCTCTCCACCGGTATTGCTGATTTCCACATGCATCACTTCCACTTGATCATCACCTGCCGGAACAAAGGAGGTAATGGTGGAACGCAGCTGGTATTTGGGGGATTCCCTGGTTATCTTATGCCACATAATACCCGCTTCCAGAGTGCTCTTTTCCTGCATATCGGTAAAAGCTGCCGCCTTCTCTTCCGCCGATACGCCGGTGGCTGACCAAGTCCCTTTTCCTTCGATATGGCACCAGAAATTACGGGTGCTCTTATTATTATGCAAATTTTCCACACTGACCGGTTCCAATATAAACGTATTCTGCCCCGTCTTTAAGTCACCCCCCAGACTGGGTGTGACTGCCCCCTTTATCCCCTGTTCTCCCGCGATGGGAAAATACAATGCCCCGGTATTTCCCGGATTCTCCAAATAAAACGTTCCCTTCTGATCCAAAAATGTATACCTCTTCACCAAAATCACCTCTCCCAATTTTTATTAATACTTGCTGCATTCTTCCAGACGCGGTCTAGCTGTACTTAAGCGGGGTTCTGTCACGCCTTAATACATCTTCTCGTCTTCTTCTCGTCTTAATCTTAGTTTAAAAAAAGTCCATTTCAAATGAAATGAACTTTTTTTCAAATAAGTTTCCTTTTTTTAGTTTTCGACGAATTGACTGTTATACAGTTCCGCGTAAAATCCTTTCCGCGCCAGCAGCTCATCATGTCTTCCCTGTTCAATAATCTGACCATCCTTCATCACCAGAATAACATCGGCACTGCGGATGGTGGATAAACGATGGGCCACGATGAAACTGGTGCGCCCCTCCATCATCAGGGCAAAGGCCTGCTGAATCCGCATTTCCGTCCGGGTGTCGATGGAAGATGTTGCTTCATCCAGGATCAGCATGGGCGGCAGGCTGAGCATAATCCGGGTAATACATAGCAATTGCTTCTGCCCCTGGGACAAATTTCCTCCGTCCTCCCCAATGACGGTATCATATCCCTCCGGCAGCCGCTTGATAAAGCTGTGAGCATGGGTAGCTTTAGCCGCTTCGATAACCTCTTCTTTAGAGAACTCTTTTCCCAGGGTAATATTCTCCCAGATGGTGCCGCTGCGCAGCCAGGTTTCCTGCAATACCATTCCATAAGCACTGCGTAAAGAATCTCTGGTGAGACTGCGGATATCCTTCTCTTCCACCATAATTTTGCCGCTGTTAACATCGTAAAAGCGCATCAGCAAATTAATAATAGTGGTCTTTCCGCATCCGGTGGGCCCTACTATGGCCACCCGCTGCCCGGCCTGCACCGCCAGATTAAAGTTTTCAATCAGCTTCTGTCCCGGCCGGTAGGAGAAATAAACCTGCTCCAGTTTTACATTTCCATCTATTCCTTGCAGCGTTTCTGCATCCGCTTGATCAGGTTTCTCCGGTTCTTCTTCCATCAATGCAAAAACCCGTGCCGCACAGGCCAGAGCACTCTGTAATTCGGTAATTACCTCGGAAATTTCATGAAAGGGCTTGGTATACTGGTTGGCATATGACAAAAAAACCGTTAACTGCCCCACGGTCAAACCGCCGGCCAAGGCGTATAACGCCCCTGCCAGACCCACTCCGGCGTAAACCAGATTGTTTACAAAACGGGTGCTGGGATTGGTCAGGGAGGAATAAAAAATCGCCCGCAGAGAATATTTACCAAGCCGTTCATTGATTTCATCAAATTGTTTCAGTGTATCCCGCTCTTTCCCAAAGGCCTGAACCACCTTCTGGTTACCGATCATTTCATTGATCAGGGCCGTCTGTTCCCCACGGGTCTCCGTTTGCATCTGAAACATCCGAAAGGTTCTTTTGGCAATAAAATCAGCCGCAAAAAGTGACAGTGGTGTCAAAAATACCACAACGGCGGTAATGACGGGATTCACACTAAGCATAAAAAGCAGCGTTCCCAAGATGGTAATTACCCCGGTAAATGCCTGGGTAAAACCGATCAGCAAGCCATCTGCAAACTGATCTACATCAGTAATAACACGGCTTAAAATATCGCCATGAGAATGACCGTCCAGATATTTTAACGGCAGCTTTTCTATCTTTTCAAAAGCCTGCTTACGGATATCCCGAATAACATGATAAACAATTTTATTATTGGTCAGATTTAATATCCACTGGGTCAGGGCTGTAGCTCCCACCACTCCGGCCATAGTAAACAACAAGTGCATCAATTGCTCCCTGCCGCTTTCTTCTCGGATTCGACCGATGAGATCCACGGCACGGCCAATCAATATAGGCAGGTATAAGGTCAGAATGACCGTTATGAATGCCATGGCAACGGTAATCAGCAGGTAAGCCCGATATGGTTTCAGAAAACGCAGCACCTTACCCAAGGTTTCTTTTCTTTTCATATCTTTCATCCCAGGCCTCCCTTCTGCTTTTCCAAAGGTTCCTGTTCAAATTGCGATTCATAAATTTCCCGGTAAACCGGGCACTCCTCCAGCAATTTCTGATGAGTATCCAAGCCGGCTATTTTACCGTCCTCCAGAACAATTATTTTATCTGCATGGCGAACCGAGGATGCCCGTTGAGATATAATAAATATCGTAGTATCCTTAAGGTTTTCCTTTAATCCTGTCCGCAAGGCTGCTTCCGTCAGATAATCAAGAGCCGATGCACTGTCATCCAGAATCAATATTTCCGGTTTCCGCACCAATGCTCTTGCAATAGCAAGTCTTTGCCGCTGACCGCCGGAAAAGTTTCTGCCCTCCTGTTCAACTTTTGTCTCCAGCCCCTCTTGCTTATTTTTCACAAATTCATCAGCCTGAGCGATCCGCAAAGCCTCCCAGAGTTCTTCCTCTGCGGCATCCTCCCGACCCCAAAGTAAATTATCTCTGATGGTTCCCTGAAACAGTACCGCCTTCTGCATTACCATTCCGATCCGGCTGCGCAAAGATTGGACAGGAATGGTCCGGATATCTTTTCCCTCTAAACAGATGCTTCCTTTTTCTGCTTCATAGAACCTGGGCAGCAAATGAACCAGTGAGGATTTTCCCGAACCGGTGCCGCCGATGATTCCCACTGTCTCACCTCTGTTCACCTGAAAATGGATATCACTCAGTGCTTCTTCACCAGCCCCGGAGTAGCGAAAAGAAACATGATGAAACTCGATATAGTCCTCTGGGACGCCTTCTTTCTCTTCCACTGCGTTTCTATCTTGTTCACCGTTTTTCACTGCAAATACTTCCTCAATCCGGCGACCTGATGCAAATGCCTTGGTAACGGTAATAATTAAATTAGCCAGCTTAACCAGTTCTACCAGAATCTGAGACATATAATTTACCAGTGCAATCACTGCCCCCTGGGTTAGTACCCCCTTCTCCACTCTGACTGCACCGGTATGCAGCAAGACGATGATGCTGATATTAACAATCACAATCGTCAGGGGATTCATCAACCCGGTAATCCGTCCGGTAAACTTCTGAATATGCAATAAGCTGCTGCTTTCCTGATGAAATTTTTCTTTTTCTGCTTCTTCCCGCCGAAATGCCCGGATAACCCGGACACCGGTTAAATTCTCCCGGGTCACCCGCATCACTTTGTCCAAATTGGCCTGAACCTTTTGAAACAGAGGAATGCTGGTGAGAATAATGGCAAATACGGCCAGTGACAAAATCGGGATCAATACCACAAAGATCAACGCGGCCCGGACATCCACCGTGAAGGCCATGATCATGGCCCCAAAAACAATAAAAGGCGATCGCAGGAATAAACGCAGCACCAGATTGACTCCTGACTGTACCTGATTGACATCTCCCGTCATCCGGGTAATCAACGTAGCCGTTCCGATTCTATCCATATTGGTAAAAGAAAGGCTTTGAATATGGGCAAACAAGGACAGCCTCAATTTTGTGGCAAATCCTACTGCTGCTTTTGCCGCAAAAAACTGCGCGGTAACGGAACAAAGCAGCCCGATCAATCCTAGGGCTGCCAGTAATAAGCATCTGCCAATAATGTACTTTTTATCAGCATCCGCAATTCCGATATCGACGATTCCCGCTACAATCAGGGGCACCATCAACTCAAAGGAAGCCTCCAGAAGCTTGAACAATGGCCCCAGAACACTTTCCTTTTTATAATCTTTTAAATAAACTAGTAAGCTTTTCATGTCTTGTCCTCACCATACCGGTTTATCCTATCCAGGTATTCATGATATTAATCAGCTGTTCAAATCCCATGGGCTTGGCTACATGTCCATTCATTCCCGCTTCCTTGGCCTTTTGCACATCCTCGGTAAAAGCATTGGCGGTAATGGCAATAATGGGTAAGGCGGCAACATCCTTTCTATCCAGCAGGCGGATTTTCTCCGAAGCTTCATATCCATTCATTAGCGGCATCTGGACATCCATAAATATCATTTCATAATAACCTTCTGCTGACCCGGCAACCATTTCCAATGCTTTCTTCCCGTTTTCTGCCGTATCCACCGTAACTCCGGTAGCATTTAATAAATCTACCGCTATTTCCATGTTTAACTCATTGTCCTCTACCAGCAAAACTCTTTTTCCACTGAAGTCGGTTCTGAGTTCTTCCTTCTTTTCTTTTTTATCCGCTGCCTCTTCCGATACTTCCTGCTGCTTTAACCGAAGGGTCACGGTAAATCTGGTGCCCACGCCTTCCTTACTTTCCACTTGAATATTGCCGTTCATCAATCGCACCAGATTCTGGACGATGGTCATGCCCAGACCGGTTCCTTCGATCTTACTGGTTCGGGAATCATCCACACGGATAAAGGGTTCATATAACTCCTTTAAAAATTCCTGGGACATCCCAACTCCATTGTCTTCAATGATAAATTCATATGAACCGATATTCTGATATTGTAAGGACTCTTCCCGCACTGCAAAGGCAATCCGCCCTCCCGGTGGTGTATACTTAACGGCATTAGACAATAAATTGGTCAATATCTGCTGAATTCGCGAAGAATCACCTATTACCATGGGATTCTTTAACTTCATTAAATCCAACATAAAATCCTGCTCTTTAGAAATAATCAAAGCTTCGGTAATAACCTTTATATTTTGGATCAGTTCCCGCAAATCAATGGTATTTTCATAGAGCACAACATTTCCGTTTTCGATCATGCTCATATCTAATACTTCATTCACCAAATTCAGAAGATGCTTTCCGGAAGTATCAATTTTATTTAAACAATCCTCCACTTTATGGATATCCTGCAGATTTCTTCTGGCAATCCCCGACATTCCAATGATTCCATTTAAGGGTGTTCTGATATCATGAGACATCTTTGACAAAAAATCACTTTTGGCGTTATTGGCTGATTTGGCCACATCCAAAGCATCCTGCAGGGTCTGCCGGCTGGCAATTTCAACCTTCTTTTGTTCTGTAACATCCTTAATTCCAAGAATAACTTCTGCTGTTTTTCCACCGCTGGCTGACACTTCCACGATGGTAATACGTTCCCATTTTTCCTTGCTTTTATCCAGATTCCGTTTATATTCAATTTCAAAAACAGGTGAATCCGCAGATAATTGGCGGCGGATATTTTCAATCGAAAGCTGCCCGGTAATATTTTCTCTGGACTCATAATATATCCTGCTCCCCATAAAAATATTATTAAATCTGCTGTATGTACCTTTTATCGGGATGCGAGTTTCCAATCCCCTCTCATCTTTGAGTACGTCATAATGGTCATTCACTAAATCCACAAAAATCAAACTGCAGTACTGCTTGCTCAAACTTTGAATAATATTTCCTTTTTCCTGACTATCACGTTTTCTCTTATCAATGTCATAGAAAGTACTGATGATACGTCTGTTTCCTTCGGCCGTAATTAAAACAGAAAAAAAGCACTCCACCCAGATATATTTTCCGTCTTTGGACCGCAATCGGACTTCTTCACGTATTTCCCTGATCCTGTCAATTGTACTTTCTTCTACTTTCGAATAGGTTACCTTATATTTAATGATATCCGCCGGATGAATAATCTCCAAAAACTCTTCTTTTTGAAATAAACCGGACGGTAACGAAAACATATGTGCCGCACTTCCTTCTGCGCACACCTGGTTGCCATCATCCATATTTTCTATCATCAGACCGGGAATCATCGACAGCATTAATTCCATCCGGGCATTTTCGTACTTAAGGATATTCCGCCGCTTACGCTGACCAACAGATAAGATCGTTACTGCTATTATTGCTATCAATACCAACTCAACCGTTAAAATAATTCCGGAACGATTCATTAAGTATAAATTATCTTCAATTACATCATCGGGAAACACCTGCACCAATGTCCAATCATTGATTGTCAGAGCCCTTCGTATTGTATTACTTGAATCTGTTATTTGATATTCATTTGTACCGGATATGACATCACCATTGGAATCCAGTATATATACCTCTGTGGGCATCCCCAAAAAAGTATTATGGAACATCCTTTTGATATAATCATCCAGGTAGAAACCGATTAAAACCCCTTCGATATTCCCATTCCGATATACCGGCGCATAAAAAATAAATACATCCTCGTTACGGATGCGGGAGCTTTTGACTGCTGCCGTTCCCGCTTCTCCGGACATCGCCTTTTGATAATATTCTCTGTCGGAGATACTGATACTCATCCCCAGATTACTGGTGTAAACACCTTTGGCATCGGCATAACCAATATATTCAAAGGCCGATTGCTGGCATAATTCCTCCAGCAGCTTCATTCTTTGATCCATGCCGCTATCAGGAAGCTTACCGCATAAAAGGGACATATCCGTAATAATTGTAATGGAATTACTGATAAAATTATCTACTATATCGGCCACATTCTCAGTTGCATTGGTCATATAGCTGTGGGTACTGTTCATCACATTTTTTCGATTATTCTGGAAAAACATAATGATACAGACAGCAAAGAAAACCATGAGGGCGATTGCCCCCACGGTCCTCCTGACATTATGCTTTAAGATATATCTTCGCCAATTATTACGCACCGCATTATTCCTTTTGTGCAAATATTATTTATTCAACAGCTCTCTTGTTTCATGGATCATTTTCAAAACATTTTTAGAAAGATCATTCACTGAGATCATGGACTTACCGATTTCCTGGCCATTCTCCATGGTCAGCCGAACGCTGTTTTGTGTTCCTTCGGCTGTCTGCAGAAGTTCGGCAATATGGGTATTTAAAGTACTGGTTACTTCGTTAATAGCCGTAATCGATTCCTGAATATCCTTGTCATTGGCTTTCGCACTGCTGACAGACTGGCGGGAATCCTCCGACAGCTCCCTGATAGTGGATGCAACCACGGCAAATCCTCTTCCGGCTTCTCCTGCTCTTGCTGCTTCAATGGATGCATTCAAGGATAACAAATTAATACTGCTGGCAATATTTTCAACATCCGTGGTCATCTTATTATAATTGGCCACGCTGGTATTAATACTATCCACCGAGGAAATGATACTGTTTTTAAGTTCTTCCAAATCTTTCATCCGGGCAGCAATCTGTTCCATTTCCCTGTAGCTGGTATTACCCAGCTTTTCGATGTCATTGGCCTGGACTTTCGCATTTTCAATATTACCGGAAAGGCCGTTAAAGACCTCCTCCAGCTCTATAGTCATCTTCAATACTTCCTCATTGATCTGGGCGATCTGTATCTTTTCATCCTTAACACTGTTCATGGTATAGCGGTTACAATTCTCCACGACATTTAATCCGTTGGCAATAGCCGTAGCCATCTCGGTACAGCTCTTGAAGCCGCAGGCATGACAGTCAAAATGCCGGTCTAATTGGGTAAACTTGCCCAATTGCTTAAAGGCATCATTAATTTGTTTCTGTGTCGTTTCAAAGGTCTGTACATTGGGAATCACATATTTACGGGTGAAATCCTCCAGACGCAATTCCTTGTCAAATGTCTGAAATTGAATGTCCTGACCCTTTCTGGTCTTATTTCTCTTTCGCTCGCTCTTGGTATAAGATTCTACATTATACATGATCTTATTCATCCGGAAGCAATCGTACTCCTGTCCAACTGCCGGACCGCCATTGCAGCCAAACTCACAGTTCAGTACGTCAAATACCTGGGGCAAGAACTCTTTTTTACATTCCGCATAATCTTCAAAGTCCGCATAAACTTTATGTACACCTTCGGAATTAACGACCTCCAGCTTGGGGTCATGAACCAGCAGGTTTTCCCGCAGACCGCCGGGTCTTGAATAAATGGAGCCTTCCATACCCTGCTTGCTGTCAAACTCAAAATCCGAATAAATTCTAATCTCCGGCAGATTTATATCATTCTGGGTAAAATATTTTTTCAGCTTATCCATCGTCACGTTATAATCAATGAGTTTGGTTTCATGAAATTCATCTTTCTTGGCAATACAGGGGGATAATGCGGCTATTTTTCCGGTAATTCCCAAATACTTCCTCATATAAACGGCAGTACACAGCATGGGACTATGTATCGGTGACAAATTATCGATCAATTCTTTCTTATATCTGGTAATATAGTTAACAATCGCCGCACAAGGCTGGGTAATGACACGGGCCTCGGGATTTTTCTCCAGCAAACGCAAATGTGCCCAGGTACAAATATCCGCCCCGAATCCAACATCATAAATCCCGCTTACTCCAGCATTCCGTAACCACTGAAGGGCATGCCGCCAATTACCGTCAAAAGCAATCTTAATAGCCGGGGGGGCAATCAAAGTAATCTTTTCACCGGCAGCCAAATCCTTTAAAAACTGCTCGGTATCATCCGTAAAGTAACGGGCATCGTGCGCACATGCCTTGATACATGCACCACACTTAATACATTTGTCTTCATTAATAATGATGATCATGTTACCATTTTCATCATAGTGTGCAACGTTGGCTTCCTTGGCCGGGCATACGCGCACGCAGGAATTACAACCTACACATTTTTGGACGTCAATCCTTATTGTACTATCCATTGTCTTTCTCCTTCAAGTAATTATTTGTTAGCACCCTTGTAATTTCCTCCCCTTTTTGGACCCTTACCCTATTCAGTTTGTTTATCCTCAATTATATCCGAACCGTCATAATTAGTCAATCTGAACCGCCATAATTGGTCAATATCACTAGTATTTATTCATTATGTATGTTAAAATATTTTTATTCTATGTCAAAGGAGGAATATCAATTGACAGTAAAGAGACAATTATTTCTGCTGTTTATAGCTTTTGCAATCATTCCTATCGCTGTTATCTCCGGAATTTCTATGATGACTAATGTTAAGACTGTTGAGAGCATTCACTTAGACCGTCTGAATTCCATAACCCAGACCTCGGCAGCAGCGTATACAGAAATCGTGGGACTGAGAAAAGATGAAGTATCATTGCTGGCATCCAGCTGGAGTATGCAGGATTATTTGCGGTTAACAGAATCCAAACAGGCCACTGAAGCACAATTACTATCTGCTAAAGAATCGCTGGATACTCACTTCCGTACCTATGTGGATACCCTGAATACATTTGATGACCTTGTCCTTTTAAATCCTGATGGAAAAGTTATCGTCGGCTATTACCCTGAATCACTGGGCATGGACTTGTCCCAAATGGACTATTTTTTAAGTGTTAAGGATAATACTGACTTTCACTATGTCTTTACCAGTAAGGTGCATTCTTCCTTAACCGATCCGGACAATCCGGAAATTCACCGCCTGGGCCTCAGTCAGGCCTTAAGAAACGATGACGGTGATCTGGTTGCTGTACTGGTTGCTTATGTTGATGCAAATTTTATGGCCACTTTTTCCAATAACATCAATTTTGGTAAAACCGGTTTATCCTTTGTTATCGATGCGGATAATTATATTCTATACCACCCCGAGGCCAGGTTTTACAATTCCCATACTGCCGCACCGGGTCTGGTAAATCTGCTGAACCGTTATAAAAACGGAGAAGTTCCGGCCATTGGGCTGATCAATGATCTGATGGACGGCAAACGCCGTATTTATTACTATGAAGTAATGTCGGAAATCGAAATGGTATTAATCCTGCGTCAGGACTACAGCGAATTTTCCGCCGACCGTACCTCCGTTTACATATATACGCTGCTGTCCATGTTGATTATTACTCTCGCTGCCATTATTCTGGGACAACGATATTCCACCTATTTTGTCTCACCTATCCAAAAGCTTACCGGGGCATTTTCTTCCGGTATGAAGGAAGGTACCTACAAACGCTGTGAAATCTCTGTTCGAAATGAATTCGGCGAAATGGCTGACAGCTATAATACTATGATCGTAACCCTGGAAAATCAATTTAAACTTTTAAAGGAAGAAAAAGAAAAAAACGAATTTGCATCTTTGCATGATGATGTAACCGGTTTATTTAATCGTGCGGCTTTTGAAAAAGAGATTTCCCATCTGTCCCTGCAGGATATTTCATTTGGCATTTTTTATGTGGATGTGGATAATTTTAAACAAATCAATTATGCTTTCGGTCACCTTTTCGGCGATGCACTGCTGCATGCCATCAGCCGGAGGCTAATGGCATCAAGTGCCGGCTTTGACCTTTGTGCACGTATCAGCGGTGATGAATTTGTATTATCCAAGACCGGAACTTCCGCTGACATGGTTCAGGCTGTTACCACTTTACAGGAAGAATTAAAGGTTCCCTTTGTCATTGATGATTCCACCTTATTTGTTACGGTAAGTATCGGTATTTCCCATTTTCCTGATGATGGCGTTGACAGCCATGACTTGATCTCTAATGCGGATATCGCCATGTTCCAGGTAAAGGACAACGGTAAAAATGCTTATTGCCTGTATGACTCAAAAATGCGTAATAATATTGACCGCCAAAACAGCATCATTGACGTTTTAAGAACTTGCATTGATACGGATGAAACCTTTTTTATGTATCAGCCTGTTTATAACATTGCAGATAAAAAAATTGTTGGATTTGAAGCCCTTGTGCGTATCAAAAGTGTTAAAATGGGACTGCTTAGCCCTCTCGAATTTATTCCTATCGCCGAAAATGATTATTTTCTGATGAATCGTCTGGGCTTGATTTCTTTAAAATCAGCCTTTCGTTTTGCCCGGAAGCTTCGTACAGAATATGATTTTGATGGTTTTGTTTCGGTCAATATTTCCGCAGTACAACTACAGAACCCCGGCTTTGTTTCTGATTTTATCGCCTTATTGGATGAATACAAGCTTCCTGAAAACAGCATCCAGATCGAAATCAAAGAAACCTTGCTGCTTCCCCAATACCGCGCTGCTCTTGAGAAAATTAACTTATTAAAAGAAAAGGGTATTCTGATTGCGTTAGATAATTTCGGCGGACAGATTTCTTCCATCAATCATTTTATGACCTTCCCGCTGAATTCGGTAAAAATCGGACCTTCTTTCTTCCACAATGCGGGATCCGATGAGCGTCTTGAAAGTATCAACAGTGCAATCATGGATCTCATCCATGGATTTGGTTTCACAATCACTGCCGAATGTGTGGAAACCTCCGGGGAATATCAATTTCTTAAAGCTCTTAACTACACCACTATGCAGGGCTTTTTCCTCTGCAAGCCGCTGATGGAAGAACATGCCCTCAAAAAACTTTCCAGTAATACCTGGGACATTGAAGAAACCGAATAAGATTCCATTATTCAAAACCGCTCCTGCGGCAGGACCTTTCGTCCGGCCGCAGGAGCGGTTTAAATTACGTTATGAGTTTGATAAATATTCCTCCAGCACACTCTGGAATTTCTCGAGATCAATAGGTTTTTCCAAGTGACCATTCATACCTTCGTCCAGACATTTGGTTACCTCATCCGACATAACATTAGCCGTCATGGCAAAAATGGGAACATCCCTGTAGGGTTTATTACTCTGTCTGATGGCCTTGGTGGTCTCATGACCATCCATTACCGGCATCATAATATCCATGAGGATCAGGTCAAAAGTATTCTTTTCCAGTATCGTCAATGCTTCGGCACCATCTCTTGCAATGACCGGCTCAATGTCAAAGTTAGCCAGAATACCGGATACCACCATCTGATTGATTTCATTGTCCTCGCAAAGCAGAATACGGGCATTAGGATAGCGGTCATTACGCATTTGGAGTACCGTTCTGGTTTCCGGGAAGACATTGCATACCTTCTGTAAAAAGGTGGAAACCACATATGGCTTTTCAATAATATCCCGGAATCCTACTTCTTCTAACAAAGCATCCGATAAAAGCCGTTTGGCATAAGCTGTAACCAGTAATAGCTTGGTATTCCCGGAAATGGAATTGATTTTTTTGGCCAGCTCGATTCCGTTTTCCTTACCCAGCATATAATCGATGATCATAACCGCAAAAGGCGCATTGTTATCGATAGAAGCCTGAACCAGTTCCAGTGCCTGTTGGGTATTTTTAGCCATTGCCGAACTGATATTGACATTCTTCAATATTGTCGACATAAATGCCAGGGAATACTCATCATCATCTACCAAAAGAATGGAACCCACGCTTCCGTACTGATTTCCCACGGTTTCCCGCATAAAGTCCTGCATGGTCTTCTGATTATTGGCTCGTTTGAAAGGAATCGTCACATAGAAGTCACTGCCTTCCCCAACTACACTTTCAATCCGGATTTCACCGCTCATCATATCAATTAACCGTTTGGTAATGGACATCCCCAGGCCTGTACCCGCTTTTTTACTATTATTGCGGTGGAATTGCTCAAAAGGTGCAAACATTTTCTCGGCCTGCTCATCGGTCATTCCCACACCGGTGTCCTGAATATGGAAAGTCAGTATTACCGTTTCGGCATCTTCGCTTTTCAGTGATACCCTAAGAATAATCCTGCCTTCATTGGTATACTTCACAGAGTTATCAAGGATATTTTTTAACACCTGCCATAATCTGGTTTTATCACCAATCAGATAATAAGGTACATCCGGATGCATATCCAGCAGGATCTCTACCGGCTTATCATCCACCCTGTCCGTTGCCACAAGAAAAGCATTGACTATCGTTTCTTCCAGATTAAAGACATCTTCCACAAAGTCCATCTTCTCCGCTTCAATCTTTGAAAAATCTAAAATATCATTAATGATGGACAGTAAATTCTTGGCCGAAGAACTGATCTTGCTAAAGAAATCAAAATTTTCCAGATTCTGTTCTTTCATTAATGCCAATTGTGACAGACCGATTATGGCGTTCATCGGTGTCCGGATCTCATGGCTCATATTGGCAAGGAAGATTCCCTTCAGGGCATTGGCTTCCTTTTCTTTATTGGCAGCTTCGGCCAAATATTGTGCCTGCTTGATTTCCGCCGTAACATCCTGGGCAATTAAAGCAATACAGTGCTTGCCTAAAAAGATAATTTGATCGGCATATATTTTTAAATGCATCTCCTGGGATTTCAAATAATCATTTTCATATTCAAATACTACCGTAGTTCCCTGCCAGCAGGCATAAAACCGCTCAATGATCAAATTCAGGTCCAGCCTGATTCCCTGTTCATTCTCCGTATATCCGAAAACATCCATAAAAGCATCGTTGGCATATTCCAACACATTTTCATTACTGTCGATAATTCCCATGGCCGTAGGAAGTGCATCTAAAATAATTTTCAAGTCTTTTTGGGATCGTTTCAAATTATTTTTCTGAGCCTCGGCCTCTTCAATATCATACGCATAAACTGCAACTCTCTTTTTACCGGTCAACGTTATCCATGAATAACTTACAGCATGTTTATGATAATCACCGTTCCGCATCTTTAAGTATGTAATATCGCCAATCAGGAATCCTTTCTGTTCCAGGATTTTAGTCATTCTTTCGAAGACACCGGAGGACTTATATAATGCAGATATATTTTGATTGGGTGCTATATCCAGTTCCTTCCCAGCAAACTCATTGATATGTGATACAACGTCATCCGTAACAAGGAAAAAGGCTATCGGCGCCTTACCGGTTACCTCATTTACAATTTCTTCAGCTCTCCTGCGGAGGACTGGATTATCTTCCAGCAGCTGCTGACTTTTCAGGATACTGTCTTTCCTGATCTTTTTATTTGCTGCCGTCAGTCTGTAGATCACAAATCCCATAACCAGTACAATAAACGACAAAAGCAGGAAAAATACCAAAACCATCCGATTATCACTGATCAATTTATCCCAGACAGGCACTTTCTGATTGATAAGAACTGCCCCTTCCGGTAAGTTTTTGACGTCAATGGAAAACCGGTTCAGCACCTCTTCATCAAATACCCAGCTGTTTAATGCTTCCGAGGCATATATACTGGAGATATCTCCAACCGTCTTACCGCTTAATATCTCGCTGGCCATACTTCCGGCCGTCAGACCCTGATTGGTACTCATTGACAGGAATCCGCCCAGAGCACCGCTTCCCATATAGGAATCCATTAGTACAAAAATAGGAATATCTAATGTTTCTTTTAATCCTTCTATAATAATATCTTCATCATAAAAATCGCCATTCCGGTCAGTAACACAGGTACCCAGAAGCACCAGCGTATGATCTTCCAATGTTGCAAGCTGCTCCGTCAGTTCCTGCCTGGTCATATTCTCGTTATACGCAATCTCAACCTTAAGGGAAAGACTTTTTAACTGTGATTCAATATCTTTCTGCCATATTCTTCCGGCATTGGTGTAGTCATTCAGAATATAAATTTTTTCCGTGTCGGGATACATCCTGAGCATTTCCTCCACCGTTGCCCTGACGGATATCGATTCGGTGCATCCCACAAAATTGGAGGAAACACCCTGCAGGGTATCGGTAGTATAACCATTAATACCGCAAAAAACTACCGGTAATCCTTCGAAAAACTGATGATAATTTTCCTTCGCAAAATCCAGCGCATCGTTGTCCGAGACAATG
>JAVBUF010000055.1:0-60993 GCA_031555615.1 Lachnospiraceae bacterium
AAGCAGTCAGAGCAGCCCTGGACAGCCCGAATCTCGTCCAGTGGGACTCCATTCGAACAAGGTCCTCTTCCTGTTCGCTTAATGCCTCCTTATGTGAAAATTTGTTACTGACAGGGGCAGGTTGTTTTTTCGGGTCATGCCCCGGCGGCTCCCCACTCCCCTAGGCTGCTGGATTACTCACACCCCCGGCGAAGCATCCCATCAGCCGAAAACCTGGAAAGTGTGTAAATTTTACATACAATAGAGACACTATATGTTTTGTGGGGGTGTTATGTAAACACAATATGTTGTGTTTTTTGTTGACATTTTTTAGGGGAGGTGGTAAAATTTAATCAATTGGGGTTTTCGTGTTTTATGTAAACCAAAGTGGGTATATACAAAAGATTATGGGTGTGGGAGGTAAGAAATGTTTCAAGTTGTAAAAAGGGATGGAGAAATAGCAGAATTTACGTTGACCAAAATTAACGATGCCATTATGAAAGCATTTAATGCGACCAATATGCGGTATAACAATGATATTGTTGATCTGCTGGCCCTTCGTGTGACTGCTGATTTTCAGGAAAAAGTGAAAGATGATGGAGTTTCCGTAGAAGATATTCAGGACAGCGTGGAAAAGGTATTGGAGCAGGCCGGCTATGCGGAAGCAGCCAAAGCATATATCTTATACCGTAAGCAGCGGGAAAAGATCCGTAACATGAAGTCCACCATTTTGGATTATAAGGAAGTGGTGAATAATTACGTCAAGATAGAGGATTGGCGGGTTAAAGAGAATTCTACCGTTACCTATTCGGTAGGCGGTTTGATTTTGAGTAATTCGGGAGCCGTAACAGCTAATTACTGGCTTTCGGAAATATATGATCAGGAAATCAGTGAAGCACATCGGAATGCCGATATCCATATCCATGATTTGTCCATGCTTACCGGATACTGTGCAGGATGGTCATTGAAACAACTGATTACCGAAGGATTAGGCGGTATTACCGGTAAGATTACTTCAGCACCGGCAGCGCATCTTTCGGTGCTGTGTAACCAGATGGTAAATTTCCTGGGTATTATGCAAAACGAATGGGCAGGGGCGCAGGCATTTTCTTCTTTTGATACCTATCTGGCGCCTTTTGTCAAAGCCGATAATCTGACCTACCGGGAAGTTAAAAAGTGCATTGAAGCGTTTATTTATGGTGTCAACACGCCAAGCCGCTGGGGGACACAGGCACCTTTTTCCAATATTACACTGGACTGGACAGTTCCGGCGGATTTAGCGGAATTGCCGGCCATCGTCGGCGGCCGGGAGATGGATTTCCGGTACAAAGACTGTAAAAAAGAAATGGATATGATCAACAAGGCATTTATTGAGACCATGATTGAGGGAGATGCCAATGGCAGAGGATTCCAATATCCCATTCCGACTTATTCCATTACCCGGGATTTTGACTGGTCAGACAATGAAAATAACCGCCTGTTATTTGAAATGACAGCTAAGTATGGTACACCGTATTTTTCCAATTATATTAACTCCGATATGGAACCCAGCGATGTCCGCAGTATGTGCTGCCGCTTGCGCCTGGACCTGCGGGAACTGCGAAAGAAAACCGGAGGATTCTTCGGATCAGGTGAAAGCACCGGAAGTATCGGTGTCGTTACCATTAATATGCCCAGGATTGCTTATTTGGCATCAAATAAGGATGATTTTTACAGCAAGCTGAACAGGATGATGGATATTGCCGCCAGATCCCTGCATATGAAACGCGGCGTCGTTACCAGACTGATGACAGAAGGATTATATCCGTATACGCAAAAGTATCTGGGCAGCTTTGACAATCATTTTTCTACCATTGGATTGATCGGTATGAATGAGGTAGGCCTTAATGCCAACTGGCTGCGTGCCGATATGACCGAAAAGAAAACCCAGGAATTTACCAAAGAAGTGCTGAATCATATGCGAAACCGTCTTTCTGATTATCAGGAAGAATACGGTGAACTTTATAACCTGGAAGCAACTCCGGCAGAAAGCACCACTTACCGTCTGGCCAAGCATGATAAGAAAAGATGGCCGGCAATTAAAACAGCCGGAAAACAGGGAGATGTTCCTTATTATACCAACTCATCCAATCTGCCGGTAGATTATACAACTGATATGTTTGATGCATTGGATATTCAGGATGACATTCAGACCCTTTACACATCGGGAACGGTCTTCCATGCATTTTTAGGGGAAAAGCTTCCGGATTGGAAAGCTGCCGCCGGGCTGATCAAAACCATTGCCGAAAATTATAAGCTGCCTTACTATACCATGTCTCCCACTTATTCCATCTGCAGAGAGCATGGATATTTGGCCGGAGAACAAAAGGAATGCCCTCATTGCGGAAAGAGAACCGAGGTTTACAGCCGAATTACAGGATACTATCGTCCGGTCCAGAATTGGAATGACGGCAAGCTGCAGGAATACGAAAACCGGAAGGAATATGATATTGCATCCTCATCCCTGAAGCAGCCGGTTACCAGTGTGGTTACGTTATCCGGCGGCATGGAGGAACTTGCGGTTTCGGTGGAAAAGCCGGAGCACGCAGCATATTTATTTATCACCCAAACTTGTCCCAACTGTAAGATTGCCAAGGAATATTTAAAGGGTTTGTCCTATATGACCATTGATGCCGAGGAGAATATGGAACTGGCCGGCCGGTATGGAGTTATGCAGGCGCCTACATTAGTTGTGGTAGAGGGAGATTCCTATAAGAAATATGTGAATGCGTCCAATATTAAGAAATATGCCTTGCCGGAACAGTGCGTAATGGTATAAACAATTAAAATTTACAAAAGAAGAAAGACGTTGCTTTACAACGTCTTTCTTGTGCTGTATAGTTAAGTGGAAAGACGAGGTTACGGGAATGATCAATGTACTGATAGAAAAGATTAAAGAAACGAAGGCGCCTATCGTGGTGGGCTTGGATCCGATGATGAATTTTGTGCCGGAACATGTTAAAAAAGCAGCTTTCAGTGAATATGGAGAAACCTTAAAAGGAGCCGGAGAGGCCATCTGGCAATATAATAAAGAAATTGTGGATCATATTTATGATTTGATTCCGGCGGTGAAACCACAGATAGCCATGTACGAGCAGTTCGGTATCGAAGGTCTGGCTGCTTTTCAGAAAACGGCCGCTTATTGTAAGGAAAAAGGACTGGTGGTAATCGGTGATATTAAGCGGGGGGATATCGGTTCGACTTCGGAAGCCTACGCTATCGGCCACCTTGGTCAGGCCCAGGTGGGGGCGAATTCTTTCTATGGATTTGCCGAGGACTTTGTTACCGTGAATCCCTATTTGGGTTCAGATGGAGTGAAGCCCTTTATCGAAATTTGTAAAAAAGAAAAGAAGGGCATCTTTGTTTTAGTGAAGACTTCTAATCCCAGCAGCGGTGAATTTCAGGACCGCCTGATAGACGGAAAACCATTATACGAAATCGTTGGTGAAAAAGTAGCAGAATGGGGTGCTGACCATATGGGAGAAGGATACAGCTATGTGGGAGCCGTAGTTGGGGCAACTTATCCGGAGCAGGGGAAACGCCTCAGGAAGGTTATGCCGCAGGCTTTTATTTTGGTTCCGGGGTATGGTGCCCAGGGCGGAAGGGGAGCTGATCTGGTACACTTCTTTAATGAAGACGGATTGGGAGCAATTGTGAATTCTTCCAGAGGTATTATTGCCGCCTATCAACAGGAAAAGTATGCTCGGTTTGGTGCTGACCATTTTGCAGAAGCAGCCAGAGAAGCGGTAGTGGATATGATTACGGATATTAATGGAGCTTTAGAAAAACGAGCATAGCTGGTTTTGAATGCAGGGCGTCCTTCCGAATAAATGAAAAGAGGTATGGAAAAGGTATGGAACAGTATAAACAGGAATTTATCCAATTTATGATTGAAAGCAAGGTGTTGAAATTTGGTGATTTTACCTTAAAGAGCGGACGTAAATCGCCTTTTTTCATGAATGCCGGCGGATATGTTACCGGTACCCAGTTGAGACGGCTGGGTGAATATTATGCCAAAGCCATCCATGATCATTACGGTCTGGATTTTGATGTGCTGTTTGGCCCTGCTTATAAAGGAATTCCGCTGTCTGTAGCGACAACCATGGCCATTAGTGAATTATATGGAAAAGATATTCGTTATTGCTCTAATCGTAAAGAAGAGAAAGACCATGGAGATACCGGAATTTTGCTGGGCAGCAAACTGCAGGCCGGTGATCGGGTGGTTATTATAGAGGATGTGACCACTTCTGGTAAATCTATTGAAGAAACCTATCCTATTTTGATGGCCCAAGGTGATGTGGAAGTGAAGGGACTGATGGTTTCCCTGAATCGGATGGAAAAAGGGCAGGGAGAACAGTCGGCATTAGCGGAAATAAAAGCAAAATATGGTTTTGATGCCGCAGCAATCGTCAGTATGGCGGATGTGGTGGAATATTTATATAATAAACCTTATCAGGGGACGATTTATATTGATGATGCCTGTAAGCAGGCTATTGATGCTTACTATGAACAATACGGGGCAAGATAGAAGGGAGACAACATGGAAGAAAAAACATATAAAATAATGAGCGGAACAGGGGCTGTCAACATTATCCTGGGAGTAGTATCCATAGTAATCGGAATCGGGGCAGGTGTGCTCCTGATCATCAGCGGTGCCAAGCTGCTTTCCGGTAAATCCAAAATTATGTTTTAGGATTTAATATTTGTTAAGGGTGAAATTTTCGGATGAAAATAAGCGGGAAAAAGGGTTATATTTTTACCAATAAAGACCATGCCAAAAAGGGAATTATGTCGACTGTTTTGGGTACTATTTCAATAGGGACTCTGATTTTTGTTATTTATTTTTCCTATTTGCAAAAAGGCATTGTTCCGGAACGATATGCAGCCACGATATTTTTAACCATGCTGTTTTCTTTTACAGGAATTGTCATGGGTATTTTGGGAATAACCGAGAAGGACCGGTTTAAGCTTTTTCCCGGAATCGGAATTGTTTTAAATGTGATCTCACTGGCTGTAATCAGTCTTATTATGTATGCAGGAGTTTATGGAACATGATCAAAGAACGTTTTTTATTGGCAACGGAAAGAATTAAGGAAATTGAAAAAGAGGAAATGCTGCAGGAACCTTATCGATCATATTTTCAGAGGGTGGCAGCTTTTTTAACGTTGACTGTCCAGACATATGATTTTATTGAGAAGGGAATGATTTATCAGGCATCCCTGGAGGAATTGCAGGAACGAAACGGTAAATTATATGCGGATATCCTGCCGCCCAATTATGAAAACAGCAATGCGAATCCGGCATATGCTGTGAAGCAGTACGGTGAAGAATTTGGCCGGATTTTTTCTTTTTTATATACAGAGCTGCGCAGTCTGGTGGTATATGCGCATGAAAAACGGATGGATATGATGGTTATCCGGATGGAACTTTTTTTGGAAGTGTACAGTGCTTTTTTAACAGCAAAGCAGGAGGAAGGAATACCGGCGTATGAAGAAGTACGTCAGATTCTTTACTGGTTTGTCAGTGATTATGCTAAAGAAGCGGCGGAAGAAAAAATTTCTTCTTTGGTAAATCCTGACAAAGATTTTGCGGTCAAACTGGTTATGGATTACAAGCTGGAAGATATCCGTTATCTTTATTATTATGGAGAATACGTCACCGAAAATGAGGTTGCCACAGCCAGGCATCTTCTGGCTCAGGCCCCCGAAACCTTACGGCTGATGGCAGATACTTATACCGAAGGATACCGTAAGGGGTTCGAGACCACCGGCAAAGATATCAGTAAAAAGAAAACGGTAAATATCCGATATTGTCTGGGATTTGAACCGATGATCCGGCAGGCTGTATTAAATTTTCAAAAAATAGGTTTACAGCCAATCATCTATCGGGCATCCGTAACCATATTGGAAGGAAAAAGTGTCAGCAGGGTGGGATATTATGGAGCCATACCCAATAAACAGTACGACTATGACCATAAGGATGATCTGGCGTTGGTTCTGGATAAGCAGCTGATTACCAGACGTCTGGAAGCATTACAGGCAGCGTATGAAAAATATAAAGCGGAAGCAGTGCTTTTGGGCGGACCGGCGGTAGTGGAGATATTCGGAGAGCTTCCGTCATCACCGGCGGTAAAAGCAGAAGCCTTGCACTTTTCTGATAAACAGCAGAAACTGGTGGTGGATTATACCACAGCAGCAGGAGAAATCCAGAACCGGTATATTCCCGGAGAAGAAAGAAGTTTTACCATCATTGCTTTTCCGATACCGGAAATCGGAAAACGATTTGGTGATATTTTTAATGAAACCATCAGGATCAATACTTTGGATTATAATTTATACCAGCAGATTCAGGAGACCCTGATCAATGCTCTGGATCAGGGGGAATATGTTCTGGTTAAGGGCATGGGAGCCAACCGGACGGATTTGAAAATTCAATTAGCAGAGCTGTCTGATCCCGAAAAGGAAACAAAATTTGAAAATTGTGTGGCAGATGTAAATATCCCGGTTGGCGAAGTATTCACCTCTCCCCGGCTGGCAGGTACGGAAGGGGTTTTGCATGTAACCAGGGTATTCCTGAATGAATTGGAATACAAAGATATTTTGCTGACCGTAAAGGAAGGGATGATTACGGATTACAGTTGTTCGAATTTTGCGGCTGAAGAAGAAAATCGGAAGTATATAAAGGATAATGTCCTTCATCATCATGATTCCCTGCCTATGGGTGAATTCGCCATCGGGACCAATACCACGGCTTATGTGGTGGGTAAAAAATATGATATTGCCGACCGTTTCCCCATTCTGATTGCCGAAAAGACCGGTCCCCACTTTGCTTTTGGGGATACCTGTTATTCTCATGCGGAAGATGTGGTGATCTATAATCCGGATGGAAAAGAAATTATTGCCAGGGATAATGAAGTTTCACTGCTGCGCAAAAGCGATCTTGCCAGGGCTTATTACAATTGTCATACGGATATCACCATTCCTTATGATGAATTGGGCGAGCTGTCAGTGGTTACCGGGGCCGGTGAAGTTATCGTCATCATCAAAGCAGGCCGGTTTGTGCTGGCAGGATGTGACGAATTGAACAAACCTTTTGATTGATACTTGCATCGATTATTATTTTTTAGTAAACTAAACTAATAAGTGGTAAATAAAAATTGAAATAAATGTTAAAATGGAGGAGCAGGCATGGCACAGGTAGGAATTGTGATGGGCAGTGATTCGGATATGCCCATTATGGCAAAAGCAGCTGATATATTGGAGGAATTGGGGATATCTTATGAGATGACGATTATTTCCGCTCATCGGGAGCCGGATGTATTTTTTGAATATGCCAAGGGCGCAGAAGCCAAAGGCTTCAAGGTAATTATTGCCGGAGCGGGGATGGCGGCTCATCTTCCCGGTATGTGTGCAGCAATTTTTCCCATGCCGGTGATCGGTATTCCCATGCACACCACTTCCTTAGGCGGTCAGGATTCGCTTTATTCTATCGTGCAGATGCCTTCCGGTATTCCGGTAGCGACAGTTGCCATAAACGGTGGTGCCAATGCCGGGTTGCTGGCAGCCAAAATATTGGCTACCGCTGACGATAACCTGCTGACTAAATTAAAAGAACATTCACAGGGGCTGAAGGAAAGTGTTCAGGCGAAGGATGCCAGACTGCAGGATGTTGGATATAAAAACTACTAGAAATCAGAAAGGTTATGGATACGAAAATGGATTATAAAAAAGCAGGTGTAGATATCGAAGCCGGATACAAGTCAGTGGAATTGATGAAGAAATATGTGCAGGAAACCATGCGTCCTGAAGTATTAGGGGGATTGGGTGGTTTTTCGGGGGCATTTTCCCTGGCTGCCATTAAGGATATGGAAAAACCGACGCTGGTATCGGGAACCGATGGTGTAGGAACCAAATTAAAACTGGCTTTTCTGATGGATAAGCATGATACGGTGGGTATTGACTGTGTGGCCATGTGTGTAAATGATATTGCCTGTGCCGGCGGCGAACCGCTTTTTTTCCTGGATTATATTGCTTGCGGAAAGAATTTTCCGGAGAAGATCGCAACCCTTGTAAAAGGCGTTGCAGAAGGATGTAAACAGTCGGGGGCAGCCTTGATCGGCGGTGAAACGGCTGAAATGCCGGGATTTTATCCGGAAGACGAATATGATCTGGCCGGCTTTGCCGTAGGCGTGGTAGATGAAAAAGATTTGATTACCGGAGCCGACATTAAGCCCGGTGATACTTTGATCGGAATCGCATCATCAGGTATACATAGCAATGGTTTTTCGTTGGTACGGAGTGTTTTTGAAATGACTCCGGAGAATTTAAATACGTATTATGACAGCTTGGGTAAAACACTGGGAGAAGCTTTGATCGAACCCACCAAGATATATGTTAAAGCATTAAAGAGTGTGAAAGATGCAGGCGTATCGATTAAAGGCTGCAGCCATATTACCGGCGGCGGTTTTTATGAAAATATACCCCGTATGCTTCCGGAAGGAACGGCAGCAGTAGTGCAAAAGGACAGTTATGAAGTACCGGCTATTTTTAAACTGCTGCAGGAAAAAGGGGACCTGGCAGAAAAGATGATGTATAATACCTATAATATGGGTTTGGGAATGGTTTTGGCAGTCAAGGCCGAGGATGCGGAACAGACCCTGAAAGCCATTGAAGGAGCCGGCGAGAAAGCATATATTGTGGGACATATAGATGCCGGTGATAAAGGAGTTACCATATGCTGAAAATAGTAGTACTGGTATCCGGCGGAGGAACCAATCTGCAGGCGATAATCGACGGTATTGCTGAAGGTAAGATCAGAAACACTAAAATAGCAGGTGTTATCAGTAACAATAAAACAGCCTTTGCCCTGGAGCGGGCACAGATAAACGGCATTCCGGCAGTTTGTGTCTCCCCTAAGGACTATGAAGAGCGGGAAGAATTTCATCGGGAGCTGTTGGCTCAGGTAGAAGCCCTGCAGCCTGATTTGATAGTGTTAGCCGGTTTTCTGGTAAAAATTCCGGTATCCATGATAACCAGATATAGAGGGCGGCTGATCAACATTCATCCCTCTTTGATTCCTTCTTTTTGCGGTGCCGGTTTCTATGGATTAAAAGTACATGAAAAAGCACTGGAACGCGGGGTCAAGGTAACTGGGGCGACGGTGCATTTTGTAGATGAAGGTATGGATACAGGTCCGATTATTTTACAGCAGGCGGTGGAGGTATTAGCGGGTGATACCCCTGAAATTTTGCAGAAAAGGGTAATGGAGCAGGCTGAATGGAAAATTTTGCCGCAGGCAATTGATATGCTTGCAAATAATTAGTTTTAATTATGGAGGTTTAGCAGAGTGAAAGTATTGGTAGCAGGCGGCGGCGGCCGGGAACATGCCATCGTAACCGCATTAAGCAGAAGCAAACGAGTGGAAAAAATTTATTGTGCACCGGGGAATGCCGGAATTGCACAGCTTGCCGAATGTCGGGCCATTGATGTAATGGATTTTGCGGGAATCACGGCATATGCCAAAGAAATGGCAGTAGACTTGGTGGTAGTGGGACCGGACGATCCGTTAGTTGGCGGACTCACCGACGTACTGGAGGAAGCCGGCTTGCGTGTCTTCGGACCACGTAAAAATGCGGCGATTCTGGAAGGCAGCAAAGCTTTTTCCAAAGATTTGATGAAAAAATACGGGATTCCCACGGCAGCTTACGAAAACTTCGATGATGCAGAAGAAGCCCTGGCTTATTTGGAAAAAGCAGAATTTCCGATTGTTTTGAAAGCAGACGGACTGGCATTGGGAAAAGGTGTTTTGATCTGTCAAAATTTAGCCGAAGCCCAGGAAGGCGTCAGAAGCATTATGCTGGATAAACAATTCGGCAGTGCCGGAAACCGGATGGTGATCGAAGAGTTTATGACCGGAAGGGAAGTATCAGTGCTTTCTTTTGTGGATGGGAAGACCATCAGAACCATGACATCGGCGCAGGACCATAAGCGGGCCGGGGATGGTGATACCGGACTGAATACAGGCGGTATGGGAACATTTTCCCCAAGTCCCTTCTATACCGATGAGGTAGATGAATTTTGTCAGAAATACGTTTATCAGGCCACAGTGGATGCCATGGCAGCAGAAGGAAGAGAATTTAAAGGAATTATTTTCTTTGGCCTGATGCTGACCGAAAAAGGTCCCAGAGTGTTGGAGTATAATGCCAGATTTGGTGATCCGGAAGCCCAGGTGGTGCTGCCCCGGATGAAAACCGATCTGATTGAGGTTCTGGAGGCCTGTATTGACGGCCGTTTAGATGAAATCAAACTGCAGTTTGAAGAGAATGCGGCGGTATGTGTGGTTTTAGCATCGGCAGGGTATCCCATTAAATATGACAAAGGTTTTTTAATCAAAGGTTTGGAAAAATTTGAGGGGCAGGAAGGTTATTTTTGCTTTCATGCCGGAACAGCTCAGGGGAATGACGGAATCATCACAAACGGCGGCCGGGTGCTGGGGATTACCGCTACCGGAAGCGATTTGAAGGAAGCCAGAGAAAATGCCTATCAGGCAACAGAATGGGTTACCTTTGAAAATAAGTATATGCGTCACGATATTGGCAAAGCAATTGATGAGGTATCATAATATGAAAGCATTTGGCATGGAAGAATTAATGAATCGCCCCACCTATTGTTCCCTATGTGAGGGGATTATGATATTTCGAGGTGTTGGGGAATATAAATGTGAAGATTGCGGTGCGTTGGAATATGATGATTACGGGAAGGTAAGGAATTATATCGAGGAAAATCCCGGTGCTAACGTAACGGTTATTTCTGAGGCCACAGGGGTATCCAGAAGGTCAATCAATCATATGCTGAAAGAAGAGCGGTTTGAAATTGCACCGGAGTCCAAGACATTTATGTTATGTGAGATGTGTGGTGCCAGCATCCGGTCAGGCCGGGTGTGTAAAAAGTGTGAATCGGCCTATCATCAGGCTTATGAAGAGGATATACGAAAGCTGCATATTATGGGTGGTTACGGAAAGTCCGATATGGACGACACCAATGGCAGCAAACGGTTTAAAAGGGAAGTTTTTTAAAGGATAATACGTGGAGGAGAAAATGAATAAGAAATTTCAAAAGGTACTGGTAATTGGAGCATTGTTATTCGGCTTATGGGCTAATGCGGTTTTTGTACTGGCAGCAGAACTGACGGTAAAGTCTGACACAGCCAAAATACGGGCCGAGGCAAGCACTTCCAGTGAAGTTGTGGGAAGTGCCGCAAAAGGGAAAAAAGTTACGATTGAGGGTGAAGCGACTGATTCCTCGGG
Organism: Lachnospiraceae bacterium; assembly: GCA_031555615.1. Taxonomy (GTDB): domain Bacteria; phylum Bacillota; class Clostridia; order Lachnospirales; family Lachnospiraceae; genus UBA935. The sequence continues at coordinate 11,324 of JAVBUF010000055.1, forward strand.
CATGGTATGGTATAAAGTTTCCATCGGCGGTAATAATTATGGATATATCCGTTCGGATTTGGTGGAAACCAGCGGCGTCAGCAATACCGGAGGCAACACCGGCGGCAGCAATCAACCGGTACAGACTGCAGCCACAGTACCAACAGCCATTGATGAGCAACAGGCAACCATCAGCCAGAGCAGTGTGAATATAAGAAGCGGAGCCTCGACTTCTCATAGTACAGTGGCATCTCTTCCCAGCGGTACCGTAATTACCCTGATTGGCGAAGCCAAGGACAGCAGTGGTAAGCAATGGTATCAGATGAAATGTACCTATAATAATAAAGAAGTTACCGGCTATGTGCGTTATGATTTAATAACCATTGGAGCAGCAGTACAGCCCACGGAAGAGGCACCGGCAGAGGATGCGAATGCCGGCGAAGTGGATGAAAATGGGGAACCTGCTGGGGAAGGTGGTGAGGAAGTTCCTCAGGAGGCAACAGAAGAACCGGTTTCTGATAATAAAGAGTATGAAATCGTCTATGAAAAAGATGATATTGGCGAATATGCATACTATTTGTACGATTATGGTCAGGGAAATAAACAGAAATTGGCCGATTTACTCAGTGTGGTAACGACAGCACAGAAAAATCAGGAATTATACCAGAAGCAGATTAACAATGAAAAAATTATTATCATCATTTTAGCGGTAGTTATTGTTGCCCTGGCTCTGGTGGTAACCATTCTTCTTTTCAAGATTCGAGATTTATACGATGATTATGATGATGAAGATGATGAAGAAGAGGAGGAAGATTATCCGCCCCGAAGAAAACCAACTCCTGCCGGCGGAGCTGCCAGAACGGAAAGAAATAGCAATGGGCCACAGCGCAGAGAACAACCCCAGCAGGGAGCAAGGCGTACCGGCGACCAGCCCTCCAGGCAGGGACAGCCCAGAGCCCCCCAGTCCGGCCAGCCAAGACAGCAGGCAAGACCTGTGTCCCGTCCCGGACAAGAACCGGAAGGACGCAGACCGGCACGACCAAGGGATGGGGAACTGTATGCGGCGGAAAGACCTGCCAATCGTCCGGCACCGGCAAGAAAGCCGCAAAATTTTTTGAATGACGATGATGAGTTCGAATTTGAATTTTTAAATATGGATGATAAAGATTTATAGAATCAATGGAGGGACAAAGGTGTCCAAAGGGACAAAATGTCTCAGGGGAACCTAAGATGTCCCTCATAGATTATGGAGGCAGAAATAAGTGTATTCTCAATTTACTGAAAAAGCCAGAAAAGCGCTTTTACTCTCAGAAAAAATAGCCGCCCGGATGCGGGTGGGTTATGTGGGGACAGAACATATTTTGCTTGGCCTGATTAAGGAAAGAACAGGTGTTGCAGCAAAAATACTTCTTGATAACGGAGCAGATGAGTTAAAGTTAGTGGAAATGATCAAGGATTTGATTGTTCCCGATACCGTTGTGGCAACCATGGGAAAGGATGGGTATTCCCCCAGGGCTGTCCGAGTATTGGAGGAAGCCCACCGGCAAGCCGAGCGTTTCGGAACCGAGCAGACCGGAACCGAGCATATTTTGCTGGCCATTATTAAAGAAGGTGAAAATGTTGCCGTCAGACTGCTCAATACCATGGGGATTTCGGTCCAAAAGTTATATGTAGATACGCTGATTTCCATTGGTGAAGACGGCAGTCTTTACAAGGAAGATCTCTATAAAAAGCAGAATAAGAAAAAGGGCACATCGGTACTGGAACAATACAGCAGAGATTTAACGGCATTGGCGGCAAAGGGAAAGCTGGATCCGATTATCGGCCGGGAAGAAGAGATTCAGCGGGTGGTACAGATTCTCAGTCGAAGAACCAAGAACAATCCCTGCCTGATCGGCGAACCCGGTGTCGGAAAGACGGCGGTAGTGGAAGGACTGGCATCCCGTATTATTGCCGGTGAGGTTCCTTTTACCGTACAAAACAAACGCGTGCTGACTTTGGATTTATCCGGGATGGTGGCAGGAAGCAAGTACCGGGGTGAATTTGAAGAAAGAATTAAGAAGGTTATCAAAGAAGTGATAGAGGATGGCAATGTTATTTTATTTTTAGATGAAATGCATACCATTATCGGGGCCGGTGGTGCGGAAGGTGCTATTGATGCCTCCAATATTTTAAAACCCTCCCTGGCCAGGGGAGAAATTCAGTTGATTGGTGCAACCACCATTTCGGAGTATCGAAAGTATGTGGAAAAGGATGCCGCTCTGGAACGTCGGTTTCAACCGGTTAATGTGGAAGAACCCACAGCGTCGGAGGCTATCCGTATTCTCAGAGGAATTGCGTTTAAGTATGAGGAGCATCACAGAACGGTTATTACAGAAGAGGCTATTGAAGCGGCGGTATTACTGTCCGAGCGTTACATCAATGATCGGAATCTGCCGGATAAGGCCATTGATTTGATTGATGAGGCGGCATCGGCAGTTCGGCTGAAGATTGCCCATGTACCCGAAAGCTTAAAAAAACTGGCGGCTGAAATAGAAATCACGGATGAACAGATTGAAAATGTCCTGAAGCTGGGTGAGTTTGAAAAGGCCAAGGAAATCAAGCGGAATCAGAGTCTTTTAATAAAGAAATATGAAAAGGTAAAAGAGCGACATGAGAAGAAACAGGCCGAACAGCCTAACGTGGTAGATGAAAATGCCATTGCTGAGGTGGCTAGTATCTGGACCAAGATTCCGGTGAAGAAATTGGCGGAAAAAGAAAGTGAGCGGCTGTTAAAGCTGGAATCTGTGCTTCATAAGCGGGTTATCGGCCAGCAGGAAGCGGTATCGGCAGTTTCCCGGGCGATGCGCCGGGGAAGAGTTGGTTTGCAGGATCCCAACCGCCCCATCGGTTCGTTCCTGTTTTTAGGTCCTACGGGTGTGGGAAAGACCGAATTGAGCAAGGCTCTGGCAGAGGCCATGTTTGGCTCTGAAAATGCTTTGATCCGGGTGGATATGTCGGAATATATGGAAGGACATTCGGTTTCCAAGATGATCGGTTCGCCGCCGGGATATGTAGGGTTTGATGAAGGCGGCCAGTTAAGCGAGAAAATCCGAAGAAATCCTTATTCAGTGGTGTTGTTTGATGAAATTGAAAAGGCCCATCCCGATGTTTTCAATATCTTGCTGCAAGTGTTGGATGACGGTCATATTACCGATTCTAAAGGACGTAAGGTAAGCTTTAAGAATGCCATATTAATTATGACTTCCAATGCCGGAGCACAGCGAATTATTGATCCCAAAAATCTGGGCTTTAATTCTCAGACCACGAAAGAACAAGATTATGATAAGATGAAAAAAGGCGTTATGGAGGAAGTAAAGAAGCTTTTTAAACCGGAATTTATTAACCGAATTGATGAGATTATGGTCTTCCATACTTTAGATAAGAATGATATGAACCAGATCATCACCCTTCTTTCGGATAATATTATCAAACGCTGCAAGAACCAGATGAATATCAAATTGTCTATCAGTAACGCTTTAAAGAACCATATTGTGGAAAAACATGCTGATTATAAAATGGGGGCAAGACCGCTTAAGCGTGCATTGCAAACGGTGGTAGAAGACAAACTGGCAGAAGAGATCCTGGCCGGGAAGGTCAAATCAGGAGATAATGTTCATGCCGGTTTTCAAAAAGGTGAAGTGGTTTTTGAGGTTCGCAGCTGAAAAAAGAAGTAGAAAAAAGCAAAGAAATATATTATACTAAAAGAAGGTAAGGAAAAGTAAGGAGGACTTAAGAAATGGCAGTTGTAGAACAACTACTGTGTGCCGGTCCAGATGGCACCATCAGCTTCGGAAACCATAAACTGGAAAATAAGGCGAAGTTAGAAGACTTTGAGTATGGCGGGGATTTGTGGAAAGTAAAAACCTATAAAACCATGACGAAGTTGGAAAAGAACGGCATGTTTGTATACGAGTCGGTTCCCGGAACCAGCGTATTGAATTTTAAAGAGACGGAAGAAGGCCTCCAGTTTATTGTCGAGGGGGATGAAGATGCCCAGATTACAGTAGAACTTTCCGAGGGTGAGGAGTATCAGGTATTTATCAATGAGGAGATGGTGGGTAAAATGACAACCAATCTCAGCGGTAAGCTTAACATTAGTGTGGAACTCGCAGAAGCAGGTGAGGTAAACGTAAAAATTATAAAGTAGTATGGACTGACTTAGTGCCGCCGAAAGGCGGCACTTTTTGGTAGGAGGAGAAGATGGCCAAGAAGGATACGGTATTTTTTTGTCAAAGCTGCGGATATGAATCCAGTAAATGGATGGGGCAGTGTCCCGGCTGCAAGGAGTGGAATACCTTTGTGGAAGAAAAAGCCATAAAGATAAAAGGCAGTACCGGCGGGACAGGGGGGGGCCGGCTGCAGGAGAATTTGCCCTCTTCCCTGTCGGAAGTATCGGTAGTGGCTGAGGAACGCATCAGTACCCATATGGAGGAGCTGGACCGGGTTCTGGGGGGTGGAATTGTTCCCGGATCACTGGTTCTGGTGGGGGGCGATCCGGGTATCGGAAAGTCCACATTGCTGCTGCAAGTATGCCAGAAGCTATCGGCTGATAATCGGGAAGTATTATACATATCGGGAGAAGAATCTCTGAAACAGATTAAAATCAGAGCTAACCGGATCGGAACGTTTACAGAATCCCTGAAATTGTTATGCGAAACGAATTTGGCATTAATAGAGGGGACCATCCGTACCAGGATGCCGGAAGTGGTAATTATTGATTCTATCCAGACCATGTACAGTGAAGAGGTTTCCTCAGCACCGGGAAGCGTATCACAGGTGCGGGAGTCTACCGGCTTGCTGCTGCAGCTGGCCAAAGGGCTGGGAATTACTATTTTTATTGTGGGCCATGTAACCAAGGAAGGAACAGTGGCGGGTCCTCGTGTTTTGGAACATATGGTGGATACGGTACTTTATTTTGAAGGGGACCGACATGCTTCCTATCGAATCCTGCGAGGGGTTAAGAATCGATTTGGCTCAACCAACGAAATAGGCGTGTTTGAGATGCGTGGAGAAGGGCTGGTGGAGGTACCCAATCCATCGGAGTATATGCTCAGCGGGAAGCCGGAGGGGGCCAGCGGTTCGGTTGTGGCCTGCTCCATGGAGGGAACCAGACCGATTCTGATCGAGATTCAGGCTTTGGTCTATCAAAGTAATTTTGGCATTCCCCGCAGGCAGGCAACGGGAACAGATTTTAACCGGGTGAATCTGCTGATGGCAGTTTTAGAAAAACGGTTGGGACTGCAGATGGGTTCCTGTGATGCTTATGTCAATCTGGCCGGCGGAATGAAAATTGCCGAACCGGCATTGGATCTGGGGATCGTGGTGGCCATTGCCTCCAGCTTTAAGAACCGGGCGGTGGATGATAAGATGATCGTCTTCGGTGAAGTAGGGTTAAGCGGTGAGGTCCGGGCCGTCAGCATGCCGGCATTGCGGGTGCAGGAAGCCGCCAAGCTGGGATTTACCACCTGTGTGCTGCCGCAAGTGTGTGTTGCGGCCTGTACCGAGGGAGGGAAGGAATGGAAGGGCATGAAGCTGATTGGAGTTAAGTCGGTGCGGGATGCGATTGATTTGATTTAAAAAGATAAGCCAGTATTTAAGCACTTTCGCTTATATACTGGCTTTTCTTTTAGCAGGGGAAGAGGGATTCGAACCCCCGTGAACGGTTTTGGAGTTGATTATTCAACATTTGACAATGATTTATACTGTTTAATAAAATGTCAAAAAACCCTGTATTTATGCCGTCTCCCGGCACTCCGTCGTTTAAAAATAATTGATAATGAATTATACTGATTAACGGTATTTTATAACGATTTTGAAAAAGAGTCCATAAATAGTCCATAAATTTACGCCTGATTTTTATATAAGACATCCGCAATTACTTCCTGGGCTTTCTTATCCGATTCTTTCATCATGTGCGCATAAATGTTCTGTGTCGTACTTACCTCTGAATGACCAAGCCGGTTTGATATAGTTACGATATCTACATTATTGGCATAAAGTATAGAAGCCTGACTATGACGAAATTTATGAGGGTGTATTTTGGGTAAGTTATATTTCTTGGATAATTCGTTGAGCCAATTATTTGTACTATTGGGATTCATAGGATTACCATTATCGCCAGTGAAGCAATAACCACAGTCCTGCCATAAATATCCCAATTGGAGTTTAATGGTATTCTGCTCATATTGCAACTTCTTCAGAATTTTCATGACCTGCGGAGATACAGATACAGTTCTCTCATTATCCGTCTTGGTCGTTTCATCATAAATACCTTCACTTGGAATATACTGAAGATTGTTCCTAATTGTTATAATATTGCGAGCAAAGTCAACAGAATTCCACTTAAGACCGAGAACTTCCCCGCGGCGTGCACCAGTGTCGATGAGCAACATCACAATCGCTTGCCATTTGGTTGATTGTTCGGCCAATGCGTTTCTTATGGCAATAACTTCCTCAATCTCGAAAAACGCTGCCTCTCGCTTAGGAACTTTGGGAGGGGTAGTATCTTCGGCCACATTCGAGACTACTACATGTTCCTTCTTGGCTGTTTTAAGGATATCATGAATAAGCCTGTGATGATGCATGATTGATTGAGGAGAGAGAGATTCTTCTTTCTCTAATTTAACAATACTAAATAAATTGTTAATCGGTAAATTTAAATATAATGATATTTTTTCAGCAGTCTCGACTTTAACATTGTTACCAGATAAAACGGAGGCTAATGTTTTATTGCCAATGCCGGCAGCAGTACAAAAATCTTTCTGAGTTTGCCCTCGGGCAATAATCAGTTCTTTAAAATTTGATTTCGGTGCTGCCATATCATAAAGTATAATTCGTTTTTTTCCGAGTGTCAGATATAATTTATTTAAATCTTCTCCGGTTAATTCACGGATTTTTATTTCCCCAATTTCTTCATTGATACGATCAAGTAGCTGATTGTAGCGAAACGTTGTTTTTTTCTTGCAATCCCTCTCTTTTAAAGTCATAGCATACGAAGAATATTGCCGAAAAGTTCGCCGGTCGATAGAATGTTCACCCCGTTTGCATTCGGTCTCAAATTCCCCCGCAACTTTTTCAAGGGCTTTTAAAATAGCCTTCTCGCTCTTATAAGTTTCGGGCACCACCCAAGACATGGTGTAAGGTTTCAATTTCTTGCCAGAGCTGTCACGACCACGAAACACCTGAATTTGGTATGATATGATTTTTCCGTTTTTATCTCTGTAAGGTACTGTAGTAGCCATTCAATCACACCCCTTTCTCCTTGCGTTCGGATAACAAAAAATTGGCATATGTAATGAGTTGTGGTTTTAATTCAGAGTTTTTCAGCGCTTCGAAAACGCTTTGTAAACTAGGGTCATTAATTAATGATACCATTTCTTCGCTTAGAAAATTACTAAATTCCATTTCATCAGAAGGGTCATCCCTTTCCATCGGAACATCGTAACCCATTAACCAGACTGGATTTACATTAAAATAATTGGCCATTTGCTCAATAGTGGTTATTTTCGCGGCCATTTGCCCAGTTACATATCTAGAAATAGTCGGAGAAGTGAGAGAAAATTCTTCTGCCACAGTATATGTTGTTTCATTATTACGCATCATTAGCTCAGAAAGCCTCTTTCCAAATATCTCTTTGTTTACAGTCTTTTTTTTCATGATCAATCTCCTTTGAACAATACCATATTATCATCATGAGTTACGAAAAGCAATAACAAGTTAGAAAAAAACCATAGAATGTTACGAAACGTATTGACAAGCAAAAAAAGTAGTGCTATATTAACCTTACTACGAAACGCAACAAGGAGGTGAATATATGCAGAAGACAAAAAGATATCCCGAACTCAATGCTTTAAAAGGAAAAATGCGAGAAGAGAAAAAAACATATCGATCATTAAGCGCAGAAACAGGATTGAGTGTAGACGCTATCAATAATAAACTAAATGGCTATTCGCCAATTGATGGCGATGATGTGGAATTATTTGTAGATGCACTTGGAATCGAACCTAAACAAATTCTTCTATATTTTTTTCCACAGATGCTACGAAACGTAGCAGAGGGCGATTGAAAGACTATGAAAGCCAAGATAAATAATAGTGTTGGAGGAAGAGTTAGTAAAATTGCTGACCTTGAGGTGATAATACAAAGTCAGCGCAAGCAAAAAGGATAATCATATATTATTCAATACCATATTTTTCGCTAATAATTTGCAGTTCTTGGCTAAACTTATAGTTTGCATCGTTTGAAAGAAAATAGTCATTATACAAGTTAAAAATATACTCTTCGTAATTATCATCCATTACTAGAAGAGGCTCTACGGAAGTGTAACTATCGGGTCCATAATATCTAAGCACGCTAAACATAGTTACAAATGAATCATCAACATGCATTGAAAAGCTCAATGAATCATATTCAGATTCAAGGTTACATTCAGTAATCAGCCTTTTTACTAAATAAAAAAAAGCTTCTGAATCAGTTTGAGGAGAAACGCTATTTAGATAGAAATCAACAGAAAGAGTCCCGCCCATATCTACAAGTTTTACATTTTCATAAATAGAGGTAACGGCGTTATAGATATCGCCCGATTCAATACTCTTTGCATTGGCGGCCATCAACTCAGCTTCGGCATCCAGTTCACTCATTCTATCATCATATGAAACACTAGGAGTTGAATCGGGTGCAGGAAGTGCCTCTTTATAGTCATTTAAAAATTGTTTCAATTGTTCTGCAGTCATTCCATAATTAGAAGCGATTTCTTCCAGCAGACTCTCTTCGCTTCTAACAGGATTAGTAATAATTATATCCAATACCTCGTTGTAAATTTCTGCATTTTTTTCGTTTAAAATGTTCCCCTCGGGGTCACTGTTGGTTTCCAACTCGGTAGCGGCAACAATAGTACCATCGTCGGCAGTGCTGCCTGAGCAGCCAACAAGTAAAAATAGTAATAAAAGCATAATGCATAAAGATTTTAATTTCATAGGGTAAATCCCCCTTTTCATTTGTACTCGACCTTTTCAAGCCTGTAAGTACATTATAGAAAATAAGTGGGAGTTACGCAATAAGCAGAATCGGCTTAAAGTCGGAACCACGGACAAGCCAGAAAGGAGAGAAAGTACAATGAAAGAATTCAAATCATCAGATTTAAGATTAAAAACAGGAAATGAAGAAGCGAACGAATATGTAGATATTCATATCAGCATAGCTAACATTGAGCAAGCGAAGGAAGATCAAATCAAGGACGAAGCAAAGAAGTTCCTGATGGAAGTCAAAAAAATAACTGGGTGGAACTAAGCCACCCAGCCATCATTGTCAAACATTACGTTGCTGATCATACGCTTCTATAGCGGCAGTAATAGCCTCGGCAATACAGCTCACATCTGTATCGCTTAGAGCACCACCAGTAAATATATTGCTTCGAGAACGATTTAATGCATGTTCTGCAACTATTTTGATAGCATCTGTATTTATATCATTCATAAGTAAATCCCCTTTCTTTCGTACTTGGCTCCGGCATGAGCCTGTACCTACAGTATAGGGAAAAATTACCAAAATATCAACAGAAGGAGGAGAAACACGAATGGATACAACTACGATGCCGGTAATGCTAACAATGCATGAAGCGGCAGAAAAATTTAAGTTACCATACAACTTCGTCAGGAACATGGTTCTTGATAAGAAGGTAAAAATCGTAAGATCCGGTAAGAAAATATTTATTAATGAAAGTTCACTGATTGAGCTTTTAAACAATGGCGAGGAGTAGAGTACATTATTTCCGCCGGTGCCCCGGACAAGCAGTTGTACCAGTGCAATCAAACAGATAATAGCTACCCATAACGGCAGCAGGAAAGGAGGTGCAGGACATGAAAAAAGAAGTATCAGTATCTTTTATAAGAGGAAACAAAATAGGTATGGTTCTGATCAAAGCGGAATGTGAGGATTCAGACGATTTTGCGGAGTTAATGCAATTTGTGAGTGAAGCACAAACGTCATTACCCCCGCAAGGCGATGAAGATTAGTAGTAGAACTTTACAAGCTCAATATGACCATTGTACTTATCGTAGTCGGTTTCTTTAATTAAATATTGCTTATTATCATCATTTAAGAAATCTCCCGGAATGATATCCGGATTATCGACTGCAAGAAATCCTATGTAGTCCCCATGCTCATCGGAATTAGCAAGGCCGTTGTAAACACCAATATCAGTAAAATTTCTTATTACGTGATAAGGACAGATATCCATAGAAAAATCTTCAAAAAGTACTTTAGCCGGTACGGGCAAATGCCCCATATGCAAAACCCCCTTTCTTAGGTACTCGGTTACGGCAATAACCTGTAAGTACATTATAGGGAAAAAGCGGGAATTACGCAACAAGTACAAGCACCCAAACATACATTTTACCAGAGGTGATACATATGGCAAAAAGAAATAATATTGAGTACACCTGTACGGTAACATTTACGGAAGGGTGGGAAAAAAGGGTAACAGAAGCATTCGTTGACCTTTACTACAAAAGACAACGGGAAGGTAAACCACTGTTATCAGAAACTAAGGAGAAAACCGTCTAAGGCGGTTAACGGCGGACAGGCTTAAAACTGGAACCCCGGACAAGCACTTACACAAGTGCAACCAAACAAATAATAGCGACCATAACGGCAGCAGGAAAGGAGGAAGGTAAATGTTTAAGAAAATATACGGCGAACTGGTTTCAATCAGAAAGGAGCTCCAAGCAATAAATAAGCGCCTGGAGCCCCGGATATTTATGCCATTTGTTAAAAGAAGTCTAACTGATAGTGACCGCAATGATTTCATCAGTAGAAATATGCAAATAATGGTGGCAGAAAAGGATTACATAAAAAAGCCATTAAGGTCAATAAGTAGCAGACACAGAAAAGAAAATCACATAGTGATTGTTGTTGATTCAAAAAAAGAAGAGTCAGCCCAGCATCTGGCTGAGGAAATAAAAAAGACGATCCACAAGGAGAACCGCCTTTTAGAAGATGGAGTTAGTTTCCAGATCAATTGCAATCTCAGGAAATATTAAAATCTTTCAAAAACTTTACTAACTTGGCCTGTAAATTGCGACAGGAGACAGATGATGATTTTATATGCTCCAGAGTTTCTCTGGGAATGGATGTGTCTTTGGAAAGTTCCTTAAAGTATTCAAGAGCATTGTTTACAGCATGATTGATAGTAAAAATCTCACCAAAGGTAAAAGAGACTAAACCGCAAAAATCATCATTATGGAAACTTTCAGGAGCCTCGATTTCACTATCAGTTGGATCGCCACATGAATACACACTATCATATCCAACAGCGGAAAATTCATCAGCAACGGCTTCAAAGTTTAAACTGGTGATTGCATCACCATCTTCGTCACTGGACCCTTCAAGTTCATAAACATCAACATACTTAAATCCATCACTGGTAATTTCAGAAATAACTTTTAATATATCGGTAGATTTATAAACAGCCATGAGTAGATTCCCCTTTCTTTTGTACTTGGCTCGCTACAGCCTGTATATCAATTATAGGGAATATCTACCAAAATATCAACCAGAAAGAAGGACGAGCAATGAACTGGCAATATTTTTCCGGCGGCATAAGTTTTATATGCTTATTAGTGGGTACCGGAGGCATGGCCGGAGCAATCCACAATAATTCCGGCTATTGCACCGCTTCGGCGTTGCTGGTCGCCGCAGTAGCATTTTACATAACAAGTCAGGAAGAAAGGAAAGAACAGTGTACAAAAAGATACTACATACAGTCATGGTATTGGCAGCTTCACTATTCCTTATCATGGTCCCTGTACAAGCATCAGCGGGACAAGCACAAATTAAAGTACCGGAAAAGATTATCAAACTATCGGAGCAGATAGGCAAAGAGTACAACATCTGCCCGGAATTACTTCAGGCCATGGCATTTAAAGAAAGCACCTTCCGGCCCAAAGCTGAAAACGGTACCTGCATCGGACTGATGCAGATTAACGAGCCTTTCCACCGGGAAAGAATGGACAAGCTTGGTATCAATGATTTATACGATCCAAAACAGAACATGATCATGGCCGCAGATTACCTCATAGAACTATTTGAAAAACATGAAGATATCGGAATAGTGCTCATGGTTTACAACGGATCCAAGAATCCGGAAGAGTACGTCACCCGTACCGGTAAATTATCAGACTATGCAGAACAGGTCTTAGAACTATCAGCAGTGCTGGAAGAGCAGCACGGAAAGTGAGAAGCGTATGAGAGATAGAAACAAATTAAAGTGCCCCACATGCAACTCCATCCTACATCTGGACTTAGTGTACGATGGTTGTGATTGGGATTCGGAAGCGGGCGAAGGAAGCGGATTTAACTTTGCTGTATCTTTAAGGTGCCGCTCGTGCGGATCAATCTACGACATCGGCCGCCTGAAAGATCAATTTGCCTTCGCAGAAGTAATAGAACCGATGCGCCCTTACGCTGGCAGGATGAATGATTGAGGAAAAACTATGTCGGGATATATGTTAATGGAAGAGGGCGGTCTTATCGCTGGCACAGAAGAATACATGAAAAAGCACCAGAAATATTTCGAGGAGGAGGACCATGCTGCCAGAGAAAAAAATATTAGAAAAACTATATCTTCTCCCGGAGGAATTCAAGGTACACATGCGCAATAAGGATTATGTCCGCGCAAAGCACTGCTATGACACAGCATTAACCATATCAGTATTCTGCCAGCTGGAAGATTATCAAAAAATGGAACTATTCGGTAACCGCCCATACACAGACGATGAGCCGGTAGACGGACTATTTCGAGAAAAGGAGGTATTGAAAGCTTATGAGATGTGCATCAAAGCCAATCAGACCCGGGAATACGAAACCTACCCGGGAAAACCGGCATAAAAAAATTAGCGTATAGGCTGCAACCCAATACGCTAAACATCACCGCTCAAAGCAGTTCAAAACTTATACATATTATACTCCTTTGAGCGGGAAAAGTCAAGTAAATACGGGATTTGCCGTGTTTTTTATTACCCAAAAACAAGGCAAATAAAAACTCTTACGTGACAATCTAAGAATATTAAAGTTGGATAAAGGAGTAAATAATGGCTTATTGGAAAGACACATGGACATTCTCCAACTCCATCGAGTATGAATATAAATTTGCCGGTAAATATGGAGCAAAAGGAGAAAAACGAAAGAATAAGAAAAAGGCAACACCCGAACAGATCAAAAAGCAAAATCAATCAAATAGAGAAAAAAGGATGCGGCGGCTCATCAAAGCCAATTTCGACCCCGGGGACTTGTGGAACACCCTCAAGCATCCCGCCGGTACCAGAAAACCATTTATGGAAGTAGAAAAAGACTTAAAAAAGTTCCTTGCTACCATGAGAAAAAGATATAAAAACTTAGACACCCCTTTCAAATTCATCCTCCGAATGGAAATCGGAGAAAAAGGCGGCATCCACATTCACATCCTGATCAACCGCATCTGGGGACAGGATACAGATATTCTTATCCAAGATGCATGGGCTCATGGAGTAACCGGCGGGGTAGTTGACTGGGAAACAATTCGCGAAGCTGGTGGTTACAAAAAACTGGCAAATTATATCGTAAAGCAACCAAACGAAGAAGAATATGAGCAGTTAAGTCTATTCGAAGAATCAGAAAAAAGGAAACTCTTAAGAAGTTCCACTTCCCGGAACCTGATCAGGCCGGAACCGGAAAGAGATCATTACCGCCGATGGACCTTAAAAAGAATCATCGAAGAGGGTCCCAAACCCACACCCGGCTTTTACATCGATAAAGAATCCATCCACCATGGAACAAATCGTTACACTGGTATGTCATATCTCCAATATACAGAGTGCCGCATCATCGAAAAAGGAGGATATAAGCGTGGCGGATAAGCCAAATGTAAAAATCTACATAGAAACAAGCATAAAAAACCCCCGAGGGGGGGCTGGAGCATACGGGTACATAATAGTATTTTGTACCACAAAGAAAACAGATACCGGAGAGATTAAGCCGATTAAAGCCGACACGGGAGAAATCAAGCTAGTCAAAGATGTTACCAGAAATCAAGCCGTCTTAACCGCTTTAAACGAAGCATTAAAAAGGCTTACCAAACCCTGTTATCTGACCATTTACACTGATGTAGATCATATCGCCGCTGCTATTAAAAACCATTGGCTGTCAGGATGGGAAAAAGCCGGATGGAAAAATGCTAAAGGAGAAGAAATAGTCAACAAGGATTTATGGCTCTCCATACAGTCTTTACTATATGCGCACGACTTTTTGGTAGCGTTAAAACATCACCACGAATATAAAGACTGGTTGATAAAAGAAGTGGCGAGGAAAGCAAATGAAGAGCATATTTAAGCAAGAATCAGGCTCCTGCTTCCTCTGTGCCCTATCCGGTCATTATGTATATCATGATTATCTGGAAGAACACCATATTTTTTTCGGCACCGCCAATAGAAAGAAGTCAGAGAAATACGGCCTTAAGGTAAAATTATGTGTCCATCACCACCGTGGGGACATCCGTGGAAATAAAGAAGCAGTCCACAGCAATATTGATCTGGACAGGAAATTAAAGCGAATCACTCAAAAGAAATTCGAGGAAACCCATACCAGAGAAGATTTCAGGAAGGAGTTCGGGCAATCATGGCTATGACCATCAATCAAATGAACAAGAAATACCCCGTAGGAACCGTAATCAAATTGACCACCGACTACCCTCTAATCAGTCATTCCGTAGTTGGTTACCGGTTACAGAACAAAAGCAGTTTTTTATTATTTGCAGACGGCAGCAGTCTTAATACTGCCAGAAAGAACTTAATCAAAGAAATTCTTTAGGAGGAGATCACATTGTTAAAAACAGAAATTGAGGAACTTCAGAAAAAATCCCCAGAATCACTTTTTGAGACCAGGGGGGGGGTGTCGGTTCTGCGGCCAGATAGCCGACATCAAAGCACCATTAAACTACACTGATGACCAAAGGGACGAACTGGCCACCGAATTGTGTAAGTGCTATGAAGCAGAGTATTACACAAATAAGAAAAGCTGGAAAGAAAGAGCTCACGACCGGATCGAGAAGCTTTTCGGTGAAGAATCAGAAGAACCCATTAACGATTCTGAAATAAAGATTCTTCATGATGCCGTAGAACCGGTGGCAAACAATGATATCACTTCCATGACCGTGGATTTTGGGAATGGGATAAAAGCAAAGATTAACATCACGGCCAAAGGAAAAATAAAAGTCCAGCGGACAGATACGGATACCAGGTCTTATGAAGCATAAACACTGGGTGCAACCACATTATGGCTGCAGGATGAAGTCGGCAGCAGTCATAAAGGGCACCATGGCAGCAGTTGAAAGACCATGGTAACAGCTGTAAAGGGGTCACCGGCAGCAGTCATGAAAGGTTGCACCCGCCGGCAGCAGGCGTGAAGATTGGAGGAAAGTATGCATTTAGCGTTTTACAGAAATAAGAAGTCGGGATTACTTAAGACGGTCCATGAAGTCAAAGAAGAAAAGATGGAAGAAGTAAAAGAATTAACGCATCGTTACAACAAAAATAGCGGAAACCCTGATACTGTTTCAGTCCGGGAAGCCACTGAATATGAAGAGCTGCTTTATAACCGGGCAGAGATTAGTATAAACGATATGAAAAATCAACTTGACGGTATCGAGTGGAGCGCGGAAGAACTCGCAAGATTGGTGAGAAATTTGAAAGGTTAAGCGTAACCCACCCATCTGCCGGGTAAACATTGATAGGGGCAGACTACCTACAGTACCTATCAATCATTTGGAGGAATCAATTTGAATAAAACAAAAATAGATTGGTGCGATAGCACATGGAACCCAGTAACAGGCTGCTTACATGAATGCAAATACTGCTATGCCAGAGGAATCGCCAAAAGATTTGGTGGGCTTGACGGTGCAGGTATGGATGGGCTTCTGACTTTGACTGAACGACGGGATACACCATACCCAGCCGGATTCATGCCCACCCTCCACCGTTACCGCCTTGACGATTATAAAGATAAAAAAGGCAGGAATATATTTGTCTGCTCAATGGCTGATCTGTTCGGCAGGTGGGTACCGGATGAATGGATAGAGGAAGTTTTTAGAGCTTGTGCGGCAGCTCCCCAGCATAATTATATTTTCCTGACCAAGAACCCAAGAAGATACATATCCCTTGCAAAAGCCGGGAAGTTACCAAAAGAGCATTGGTATGGCTGGACGGTCACTGACAAAGGAAATACTCACCGGAACACCCTGTATGAAGAATATAACACTTTTGTATCGTTCGAGCCGCTGCTCGCAGACCCTTGTTATTTTGATTATATTGAGATTCCATTAATCAGATGGGCAATTATCGGAGCAGAATCCGGTAACCGAAAAGATAAGGTTATTCCGAAACGAGAATGGATTGAAAAGCTGGTGGATCAGTGCAGAGCTGCAGACGTTCCGGTATTTATGAAAGAGAGCCTTACCGGTATCTGGGGAGATCAGTTGATACAAGAGTTTTCTAAAAACTTAGTCAAGTAAATTAAAATTTAGTTGACTAAGAGATAAACAAGGATAAACGAATATAAACAAGAAAGGACACGGATAAATGGTTAAGCGGACGGAAAATACATCAATATCTATTACCCCTCGTATGTTCAGCGCGGAGGAACTGGCGGTGTATCTCGGAGTTGGCAGAAATACGGCTATGGCATTCGGGGAAGAGATTGGGGCAAAGCGGAAGATTTACGGCCGGGCATTATATGACAAAGAAGTGGTGGACAGGCATTTTGATAGCTTGATAGGAGATGGCAATGCGGTTCAGGCAGATGATCAAGCGGATAGGGTTTAAGGCATATCTCTACTGGCGGATTAAGCGGTGTGGAAATGTCAAAAGGATTGCATATCTTGACTGTCTGAACTGCCGGCAGTTCTGCAGATGCCAAAGAAAGTTTTTAAACAGGATAAAGTGGATTAGTTAAATTAAAGGAGGAAGTCATGAAAGCGAATAAGAAAACTTTGTTAGCTGTAAAAGCAATGCTTGAAAACGAACAGGAGTATTGGGATAAAGAAGGGATGATATCTGAAATTGTATATGAGACAAAGCTATTAAAACATAAATCTGTAGGAAATGTATCAGCAGACGAGTGCGGAATTGAATGGGGAAGTGATAATATCTGCAATCTGGATGATTTTATCAATAGTTTTTCAGATATTTTTTTAGAAAAAATCTGCAATATGGTTGAATCTTTTATTGATGAAGACATTAGTTGTTATTTTGAAGATTAAAAGTTAGGAGAGACAATGAAAAATCAAGGATTTAAGACAGATACCCCATACATAAGAGACGGGGACAAGAACCGATATCATGAAATTTCAAAAGCGCAGGCTGGCCTTTTACTTTTGACTGGCAGTAACTTAATTTATGAATTTGACGGAAACAGAATGATTCCGATGAAAAGAAAGTGAATTAAAATTTAACGGAGGTAGGATAAATGTATCCGAATGAAATAGATTTGATGATTCATGCGGTTGGTTTAAATTATAAAAAACCATACATAAGGCATGGAAAAAGATTTTATAAACCTTATCGAAATTATTTTAATACAACTCTTCCGGATGAAGATTGGGTAAAGATAATGGAAAAAGGACATGCAATCATGGGTGTTGAAAGAGTACATAAAAGCCAAGATGGAGAAAAAACATATAAAAGTGTAAATTTTTATCTTACGAGAAAAGGGCTTGATTATTTGGGCGATTTTTTAAATATCCATATTTATGATGAGAAGCTAAACTGAACTTTAGCGGAGGATGGAGTGACAGCAAGACATATACAAAAATAGCCAGGGGTCGCATCCCTAGCCATATTTGCCATATTTGTTTGCCCTAACACCTTGCAGAGTTCTGTCACAACTCTCATTGTATGCGACACAACGATTTCTTGAGGAGCTCCATCATTTGGTGGTCATGATTCCACCGAAAAACCCGTTGCTGATGGATTATTATTTCGCCAGACTTGTAATGCAGCCTATGCATCATCTCCTAGCTAAATATAAACCAAACTGTTTAGAAAAATAATAATAGAGCGCGGGGCATAATCAAGAGTTTTTTGAATAACTTCAACATATTATCAACCCCTTTCTATATGCCACACAGGCAATAACATTTTAACATAAAATAGCTTGAATTAGAAGAGATAGAAAATTAAAAAGGAGGGCGAGTTTGTCCGGACAATAAACAGCTGTTACTCCTTAAAACAATGGCAAGAACAAATATTATAGTGCCAGAAGGTGTTCAGACGGATTATACCAGCGTAATAGTTAGTTATTCTAACGGTATCGACAGCACTGGCGCACTTTACTGGGCACTGAAGGAATTTCCGAAAGAAAAGATATATTTATTATATTGCGACACAGGGTTTGAATACCCGGAAAATATTCAAATGTTTTACCAGACAGCAGCATTTATTGGTGTTAAGGCGATATTGTTGGAACATCCCAAAGGGTTTCTTGGCTTACTGTTAGAAGAACGGCTTATGTGGCCAGATATGAAGAATCGCTGGTGTACAGCATATTTAAAGACCGGTATCACAGATAAGTGGATTAGAGCCAACAGAGCAATTCTTGGGCATAAGGTGCTTTTTATTTCAGGGGAGCGGCGGGATGAATCACCAGGAAGGGCGAAGTTACCGGAAATCGAATATCACAGCACAACCTTAAAAACCAAGCGTGTAACTGATTTTACCTGTCATTGGTACCGGCCGTGTCTGGATTATGAAAAAGG
This sequence comes from Lachnospiraceae bacterium, assembly GCA_031555615.1. Classification (GTDB taxonomy): domain Bacteria; phylum Bacillota; class Clostridia; order Lachnospirales; family Lachnospiraceae; genus UBA935. The sequence continues at coordinate 30,126 of JAVBUF010000055.1, forward strand.
GAAGATGTTTGAACAGGGCAGGGAACTGCACTTAGAACCGCATTTTTGCTATGAATATCTTGGCAGATGCAGTTGTATGGCTTGCATGTTTATGAGCGATCAGCACGCATCCGAGAACATGAAACGATACCCAGATCAGATCAAACCCTTTATTGATGCAGAAATCAAACTGGGGCATACATGGAAGAATAAAAGAAGTTTGGAAGATATATGGAATGGGTGCCTAGACATTGATGATGCCCAGATACCAGGGCAAATAAGTTTTGAAGATATTCCGGGGGTGATGCCATGATTATACAAGGAAATTGCTTAGACGTATTAAAAACACTGGAATCTGAAAGTATAAACTGCTGTATCACCTCACCACCCTACTATGGTCTACGAGACTACGGCTCAGCTGATCAGATTGGCCTTGAACCATCACCGCAGGAATACATAGAAAAACTGGTCTCGGTATTTGATGAAGTTTTCCGGATCCTGAAGCCGGATGGAACACTCTGGCTGAACATTGGTGATTCATATGCCGGTAGTTGCAAAGGCGGCGCAGGTTATCCCGAAAATGCTGGTAATTATAAGCAAGGAAGTAATAAGGGAATGATTGGTACAGGTGCTGTGACAAAAGTCGGCTGGGGAGATTGTAAGCCCAAAGACCTAATCGGTATTCCGTGGATGTTAGCATTTGCCCTCCGGGACCGTGGCTGGTATCTGCGGCAGGATATCATATGGCACAAACCCAATCCGATGCCGGAAAGCGCAAAAGATCGTTGCACGAAGTCCCATGAATACATATTTTTATTATCCAAGTCCCAGAGATATTATTTTGACAGCGAAGCGATAAAGGAACCGTGTGTAGGATTTAATAATGACCCTCCGGCAGGGAGCGAAGGTACATTAAAACCAAACTCCCGGAAAAGGAAGGGAAATAATAAAACATTCCGTGGCGGCGGTGTTTACACTAATAACCAATCTTTTAATAATTCTGCAGAGGTTGAGAAGAAAAGCGTAGGAAATAAAGAAAATGAAACCGGTCTTAGAAATAAAAGGGACGTATGGACGGTGGCAACGACAGGATATAGCGGCGCTCACTTTGCCACATTCCCAGCACAACTGATAGAGCCGTGTATGTTAGCCGGGTGCCCGCCGGGAGGAACGGCACTTGACCCATTCTTCGGATCGGGAACGACCGGGGAGGTCGCGATACGGTACGGCCGGGAGTTTATAGGGATAGAAATAAACCCTGAATATTGCAAAATATCAGAGATACGCACCAATAATGTACAGATAAAATTAAGCATATGAAAGGAGCCGAAACTATGGCCATAGTGATGCACGTGCGGTTTCCTTGGAAAAATGAAAGACTTAACACATTTATCCCTATTCACCGGTATAGGAGGACTTGACCTTGCTGCTGAATGGGCGGGATTTAAAACAGTCGGTCAGTGCGAATTTGCGGATTACCCTATAGAGGTACTAAAAAACCACTGGCCAGACGTATGGAGGTGTAAAGACATACATGATTTACGAGCAGATGAGTTTTATAGACAAACCGGAATCAGGGGGGGTATTACCGTCATTTCAGGGGGCTTCCCATGCCAGCCGCATAGCGTTGCAGGAAAGCGTAAAGCGTCTTGTGACGAACGTGATCTGTGGCCGGAGTACCGGCGGGTCATTGATGAGTTTAAGCCCAGATGGGTTGTGGCTGAGAATGTACGGGGACTACTGTCAAGTGAAGATGGACGGTTCTTTCGAGGAATACTCAGAGACTTTGCCAACTTGGGGTATGATGTTGGATGGTGTTGTTACAGGGCTGCCGATGTCGGAGCGATTCACCCCAGAGAAAGAATATTCGTTATTGCCCACGCCCGTAGCGAGCGAATGCTGGAGCAGTGGTTTGAAAAGTACACAGCAGAACGGGACAAAACACAGCATGGGACTGACAGACAGCTTACGGTTGCTTCTGACACCAACCGCATCAGACTGGAAGGGAGTGCCACAGAAGCGTTTCAGGGGCAGCCCGCATTCTCACAATGCGCGATGTATGGAGATGTTGAGGAATGGACCAGAAGATGCAACACATTTGAACCCAAATTACTGCGAAATTCTAATGGGGTTCCCGGACAGATGGACAGAATTAAAGCCCTCGGGAACTCTGTAATGCCACAACAGGGTTACCTGATATTTAAAGCTATTGCGGAACTTGAAAATTTTGTATAGGTCAACTAAACCAAAGTTAGAAAATTAGATATGTAACAATACACAGAAAATGAAAGGAGGATAACCGTGTCCAGACCAAAGAAAGAAGATGGAACAAAATATATCAGGAAAGATATCAGCATGGATCCGGCACAATATGAAAAACTGGCTGAATACTGCGACCGGGAGGAAAGATCCGTTTCTTGGGTGATTCGGAAAGCCATTGATAACTATTTATCTGCGTAACTATGTGTATTAATACGTAGTGTTACACAATAAAACCAAAGTTTAAAGGAGATAATCAATGAAAAAAGATGAGTATTTAGAATTACCTTGGGATATCGAACACACAATTGAGCATTTAGATACAATCAGGGATTATATGCAAGAAGACGCATTGTTGAAAAATTCAGATGGGCGCGGGAAAGAAGATGTTAAGGAAATCGCCTTTGATTTTAACAGGGCATCGGCAGCACTACAAAAACAGATACCAAGAAGACCGTATGCTCCACTTACATTGGGAAGCGTGGGCACCTGTCCTGCATGTAGCGCAGCACATTTTAGTGAAAGAAACTATTGTTACCATTGTGGTCAAAAACTGGATTGGAGCGTGAAAGAATGAAAGAAATATATAAAAAGACATGGCCGGAATACTTTGAAGCGGTAGAAGATAAGACAAAGCCATTTGAAATACGTAAGGATGAAGATGATATACAGACGGGGGATATTCTGGTACTGGAAGAATGGGACAACCAGTGCAACCAATACACCGGGCGGGTAGAACGAAGAAAGGTAGGGTATGTTCTGCGGAATGTGCCTGACTTTGGATTAAAAAAGGGATTTTGCATTATTGGGCTTCTTCCGGAACCGGAATGCAACGGCTGCAGATGTGATAAATGTATCTATGCTTCGGAACATTGTGGAGACTGTGAAGGTGCAATTACCGATTGTGAGAAATATTTTGAAGCGGAGCCGTTTGTACAGAATGTGGAGGATATGGAATGATAGAGAAGATTAAAACAGAATTAATTGAAAGGCTTGAAAAAGCGTCATACCCTCATGCAAACGGCGGGGACTGGATGGCAGTCGATAGAGATACTGCCACAAGTATCGTGGAAGGTGTTTTCGATGAATACAACAACGGCTGGATACCGGTAAGTGAGCCGCCAGAGATAGGGGAACGCGTACTTGTAACGGTGATGGACGAAAACGGGGAATCATACGTAGAAACGGACCATTTGGACGAAAGCGGAAAATGGTTTTTGTATGACAGTATAGATGGATTAACCGTTATTGCATGGCAACCATCGCCAGAACCGTACATACCGGATAAAGAAATCCCCTGCGCCGATAAAGAATGCCCTTACCAGACCGGCAACTGTGCCGTTGAGGGATGCGGAGGGTATGTAGCAGAAAGTGAGGAATAATATGTTTTTCTGCAACCATGATTGGATAAAAACCAGATTTATAAAAAGATATATAAACAGCAATTATTTTATAGTCCATGTCTGGAAATGCCAGTGCAGTAAATGTGGTAAAAAGAAAAAAATGAAATTCTGGAGGAATTTTTGATTATGAACGATAGACTTTTATTTAAAGCAAAGCGGATTGATAATGGGGAATGGGTAAGGGGCGATTTAATTACTACACCGTTTTTAAAGAGCGGAACCAGGGAACAGATTCCGTACATATTAGATATCACAAAAGCAGATTACGATTGCTTTGAAGATTTAACGGAAGGGAATGGATATTTTGAGGTAGACCCTGCCACCATCTGCCAATGTACCGGATTAAAAGATAAGAATGGTCTGCTGATCTGGGAAGGGGATATCCTGAAGTCAATTACCCAAAGCAAGGAAAAAGTTAAAAGAAGTGATACGGATGATATATTTGATGAGGTATTCGGAGAAAAAAAGGAATCAATCTGGACGATTGAGTACAAAGAGCGGCGCACACAAGGCAATGGGTTTTATTTTTACGGAACTGACCGCAGATTTAGCATAAGAGCCACACAAAGCGTTATTTGGAATTGCCAGTGTGAGGTTATCGGTAATATCTTTGATAACCCGGAATTATTGGAGGTATGATATTGGCAGGTACAACAACAATAGAACACGGCGAGACCGTGAGAGAAAAAATACTCCAAGCAATCATCAGTTACATTAACCAGCACGGATATTCACCCTCAGTCCGGGAAATAGGCGATATGGTTGGACTTAAAAGTACATCAAGCGTTCAAGCGCACCTGACACGCATGTTTACTGATGGGATGATAGAGAGTGACGCTGGATTGGGATTTCCCAGGGTAATAAGGGTACCAGGGTATAAGTTTGTGAAGGAGGATTGAAATGGAGAGATTAACGGAAGCAAATCCATGTTGGATTAATGATGAATTATGGGAAGCCGCTTGTGAACCATCATGTGAGGAAGTTGACGAGGTTTACCGGAGGCTGAAAGATTATGAAGATACCGGCCTTACCCCAGAAGAAATAAGCAGACTTAAGCAAGGTTGGGACCTGATATCAGGAATTATAGAGAAATTGTGAAGGTGGTGGAGTAGATGAGTAAAATAGAGTTGAAACCCTGTCCATTCTGCGGCGGCGAAGCGAAAGAAGGATTCTACGAAGGGAACCAAGTTAGCTGTCCTAATTGTCATGTTGGTATCAGCGTTAAACTTATTGGCTGTCAATATGCACTGCATACAAAAGAATCACGAGATGATTACGATGGATATGAGACGGTTTTTCAAGCAATACAAATATGGAACAGGAGGATTTATGAGAAAAACAATAAGAAAGTACCGAATATGCCATAACCCTAAATGCAATGATTGGAACGATGAGCCAGAATATATACCGGTACCTTACGATATATGTGCTTCAGACGGAAAAAATTATATTTGCATGAGGGCAGGATGGCATCAAAAAAATACTCTTCCGATAAATCAATTTTTTAATACAAAGGAAGAATGTCTGGACGCAATAAGTAATTTGTAACATTTTAACGAACCTTGACAACTGAATATTGATAGTTGGAAGAATATGGGATATAATGGGGGAAACTAAAGAAGAAAAGGGGATTTTCCTATGGATGATTTTGAATTTGAAGTAGATAGCCTGTACTCCAAAGGAATAGAGAAAAACATATTGAAGCACTATGGATTAGGAATTGCAAATTCTTCAGATGTTAGCGGACTTTCTAAAGATGAACAAGGTGTTTTTGGTCCCTTCTTCATATGGGCGACCGGAGGGCAAATAAATTTTGATTTAATAATTGGGATAAAACCAGATGGAAAATATAATATAACGTGTTGCCCGTCGAAGATTAAGAGAAGCAAATAAAGATTATCAACCAACTATCAATATCAGGTAGTTGGTTTTTTATTGGAGGAAAGGAGGGTGGAGCAGATGGGCAAATGTTTGTTAAAGAAATTACGGGCAATAGTTCCCATACCTGATTTAGAGGTGAATGTTGAGGAATTGTTTGATAAGGAAGTGAAAGAAGCGCAGCGGGAACGGAAGGAAAATGAAACAATAGGCGGCGGTATAAGTGATTTAGATGGTAATAAACGCGGTAGGCCTGAAATCAATGCAACCACGGAGCAGTATAAGTAGTCCCAGGCTCAACTTTATCATATTCAGTTTCGGTGAATAACCGGTGCTCTGCAGTTCCAAAGGCTACCATCCGATCAGGCTGTTTGATAGTATAATAACTACCCGATACCCGGATGATCTCTACTCTAATCCATCCAGCACCGGAATCTTTTATATACGCAGTATCACCGACTTTAAATTTGGACATGGCACACCTCTCATAAAGAGTGTATGCAGCCAATCCCGATATATGCAACGGTGGTTAAAAGCCCTGCGGCAGCAGTCATGAAAACCACCAAAAGAACAAATAAAACAGCAGCACACCATCCGGGAAGATAGCCTGTGCTGCTCAACAACTAAGGATATTATAACATACTCCTTAGAAAATTAAAAGGAGATCACATGAATAAAAACGATATTATCAACGATGTTATAGCTGGACTTACCTTTATAGTGAGCGAAGAACAGCTCCAAATAGTCAAAGCAACCTTTGTATGTAAGATGCAAGGATATGACATCCACCCGATCTGCACTTTACCATCCACAGAACTCATTAACAACGATTTTATCTTTAAACGCTTCATGGTGGATATGATCGCCAAGGGCCTAAAAGAAAGGAGTGTAAAATCTTATATGAATATCATCCAGCCGTTTTTCGCTTATGTACATAAAGACTTCCGGGAAGTGACCTCACAGGATATCACCGATTATCTGGCAGTCCGTAAAGTCACCAGGAACGCAAAAGGAAAGCTGCCGAGCCAGAATTATATTTCCACCATCTGCCGGGTGATGTTTGTTTTCTTTCTGTGGGCATACCGGAAACATCACATTGAAGAGGACATAATGCGAGATGTCGACCGGATCAAGCCAAAGCAAAAGAAGAAAGAACGGTTAACACCAGAAGAGATAGAATCCTGTCGGGATTCATGTAAGAATGCAAGAGAAAAGGCGTTGTTTGAGTTTATGCTTTCTACCGGCGCAAGAGTGGGAGAGATTACAAGGCTGCGAATAGAGGATATTGACTTCCAAACCAGAAAGGTAGATATCCACGGAGAGAAGTCGGATGCAGCAGAAAGAAGTTGCTATTTGAGTATTCGGGCACGGAACGCGATTAGGGAATATGTTGGTGATCGCTGGTCAGGATATGTATTCAGGCCAGGAAAGAAGTTAGAAGAAGAGCAGCCCTTAACAACCGGTACGATTGAGAAGTTGGCCAAGGGTATCGGTGAACGAGCTGGAGTGCATTGTACTACTACGGTTCATATTTACCGGAAAACTTTTGCGAGTGAAGCATACCGGCGGACAAAAGATATAAAACTGGTGTCTGTTCTTCTGGGACACGGCAGCACGGCTGTAACGGAGAAATATTATTTGGTGGATGATATGCGGGATATAGAGTATCAGGCGATCAAAGCGGTGGCGTAAATAGATGAATATTAGCACTAAGGCAGCAGGTGTACCAAAGTAGCAAAATAGGAGGTGATAATTTGACCAAGGAAGATCTCAAGCAATACCGAAGTAGAAAAAAGGAAATCCCAGAATTATATGAGAAATTAAGAGAATCAAGAGAAGATGACAGCTTGATTGGTAGTGATGTCATTATGGATTACCGATCAGGATATCCAAGGCCGCAATCAATAGTAGCCGTAGACCGCGAAAGACAATACCAGCGAGAACAAACATATAGAGAAACAATAGAGTTGCGTCAGCAGCAATGCGCTGAGGTAGAAGAGTTCATAGAAGCTATAAAAGATAGCCAAGACCGCCGAATGTTTCGGTTGCATTACATAGATGGATTAAAACAACATGAGGTTGGTGAAGCGATAGGCTTTGAAAGAAGCAATGTCAGCAAAAGATTAGACAAGTATTTATAAACATTCACACAATTCACATAATTCACATGTATAATGAAAATAGGAGTAATAGGTTACTTCGTGAAATGTTCATACAGCAAACGGACTGCCACGACGATTAAAAGCGTGATGGTCCGTTTTATATTTGGTCGAAGTGAGCGTGTGCCAGCAGCAGGGCAAAAAAGGTACTGTGAGAGGTTCTTTCAGTAATGCGGTGCTGATGAGCCCATGGAAATGCTAGTTATAGAGAATTTTTTTTAGGGCACTTCGTTCGTTCGTCAGTTCCGGAGGGGGGTATATATTATGCAAATAAACTGGGATGATAAAATACTTGTAAACACCGATGTTATCGCTAAATTTTTGGGTGTCGGCAATAGACATATACAGCAAATAACAAAAGACGGAATACTGTCCGCTAATTCAATTAAGAAGGGAAGGGGCTTCGCTAATCAATACGATCTCATCCCTACTGTAATAGATTACATTGAACATCTCCGTAAGAAAACAAAAGAAAGAACCGTCAGTGAGGGTGTGGAAGAGCTTGAAGAAGAAAAATTGCAAGCGGAAGTCGATTACAAAAGAACCAAAGCTGATATTGCACAAATGGAACTGAAAGAACTGGAAGGTCGGATGCACTCGGCGGAAGATATAGAGAGTATCACTACTGATCTCGTACTCGCAATCCGATCAGCACTCCTTTCGTTGCCTGGCCGACTTGCGGTTGATGTAGCAGAAGCCCGAGACGCAGCCGAAGTCTCAGAAATTATTAGAGCAAATGTATATGATATTTTAGATGAATTATCCCAGTATGAATATGATCCTGAGGAATACCGGCGCAGAGTTAGAGAACGACAGGGCTGGCTCGAAAAGCGGCAGGAGCCAGAAATAGATGAATGACACCTGATTGCATACTTAGATCTGTCTGCTATTTCAAGCCTCCAGAAGACTTGACTGTAACAGAGTGGTCAAACAAATACAGAAGGTTATCCGCCGAAAATAGCGCCGAGGCAGGACGGTGGAAAACAAGCAGAACTCCGTATTTGGAAGAACCAATGGATGCTTTTACCGATCCTAAGGTGCACCACATTGTCGTTGTGGCATCCTCACAAGTAGGAAAAACGGAAGTCGAGCTCAATATGATAGGACGTACTATTGATATTGATCCAGGCCCGATTATGTTTATTATGCCAACAGTAGATGTTGCGAAAGACTTTTCTAAACGTCGCTTTGCTCCGATGATCAGAGACACAAAGCCCCTTCGGGAAAAAGTGGCCGCAGCCAAAAGCAGAGATGGCGATAATACGGTTTTGACAAAATCATACCCTGGCGGAATGATAACTTTGGTCGGCTCTAATTCCCCCGCCCCTCTGGCATCGGTACCGGCCAGATATGTTTTTGGTGATGAACGTGACCGGTGGGCAAGTGCTGCCGGAAGAGAGGGTGATCCGTGGGGGCTTGTAGAAGCAAGAACGATTACCTTTTATAATTACAAAATGGTGGAGGTGTCAACACCAACTATCAAAGGGGCTAGTCCTATCGAGAAAGCATTTAACAAAGGAACGATGGAATATTGGTGTGTTGAATGTCCTCATTGCAAGGAATACAACTTTATCCGATTTGATCATATCCGATTCAAGCACCATACAACAGCAATAAATGGCGAAAAGCAATATGCGGTAGAAAGTGTAGATTACGCCTGCCCGACCTGCGGCTGTGCATCCAGTGAAGCAGAAATAAGAAAGCAACCCAAAAAATGGATTGCGAAAAACCCTGATGCTTATAAAAACGGTATAAGATCGTTCTGGATTAATGCATTCAGTTCCCCGTGGATGTCATGGAAAACGCTGGTGCTTCGCTTTTTAGAAGCCAAAGGTGATCCAGAAAAGTTAAAAACTGTATTTAACACACTTTTTGGAGAACTCTGGGAGGACCGTGGGGAGCTGCCGGACGAAGAAGAAATGCTTCAGCGCAGAGAATATTATGACGCAGACTTGCCAGATGGTGTTTTATGTCTCACCTGTGGTGTCGACACCCAAGACAACCGGCTAGAATATGAAGTGGTCGGTTATGGGCGTTTCGGTGAGAATTGGGGCATTGAAAAAGGCTTTATCATGGGAAAACCGGATGATGAAGTTGTGTGGGAACAATTGGACGGTGTCATAGACCGGTCACGGCGCTTTAAGAATGGGAAGGCCTTAAAGATTGCCATTACATTCGTGGATTCCGGAGGACATTATACCCAAGATGTGTATTATCAGTGTAATAGGCGAAAAAACAAGCGAGTATTCGCAATCAAGGGAGGAAACAGGGAAAGCACACCTTTCGTAAGCCCACCAAGCAAGGTCAATATCTTGGATAAAGATAAAAGGATTATCGGCAAGGTATGGCTCTACACCATTGGTGTTGATGCTGGGAAAGAACATATCATGTCAGGACTTGAAGTGCAGCAGGACGGGGCAAGAAAATGTCACTTTCCCTCCAACGAAGATAGAGGATATAACATTGATTTCTTTAATGGCTTGCTGTCAGAGAAATTAACTCTTTCAAACAATAAATGGAAATGGGCAAAACTTCCTGGTCATCAACGCAACGAGGGATTGGATTGCCGGAACTATGCAAATGCTGCATTCCGGGTCCTAAGTCCAAATTTTGATGCCATAGAAGAAAGATTGAGAACGTCCGGCATGGGCGAACCCAAAAAGGTTGTAAAAAAGCAACAAAAGAAACTGAATATGGAATCCGACTGGTAAGGAGGTGCAATGGTGCTAACAAAAGATCAAATTAAAAGAAAATTAGATAAAATAAATGAACGGTTGGAACTCTACTATGAAAAAGAAAAGGCAATGCTATCCGAAAAAGGTGTACAAAGTTATAAAATCGGGAGCAGGTCGGTATCCCGGTATGAATACAGCCGAGACATTAAACAGCAGATAGAAGAACTGGAAAAAAATAGAGATGAGTTAGAGAATCTTTCGAGAGGAATACGACCAAGGAAAGCGGTGGGAATAATCCCCCGGGACTGGTAGGAGGTTAAGATTTTGGATAATCATATAACGGCATTCGGAACTGGCGGAAAGGGCTACGGTCAGGCTGGTGCTTCCCACATAAAAAGAGCATTAAAGGGTTTCCGTGCACAATCAGGCAGCCCCCAGGAAGATATAGACAACCACAATTACACATTACGACAGCGGAGCAGGATGTTGTATATGGCTTCACCCATCGCCACATCAGCAATTAAAACCAACCGCACTAACACAATCGGCCTGGGACTTAAACTCAACCCTAAAATCAACGGCGAAGTGCTGGGATTAAGCGAAGAACAGGTAGAACAGTGGCAAAAGCATGTAAAAAGAGAATTCGCACTTTGGGCAGACCGCAAACAATCGTGTGACGCAACCGGTATGAACAACTTTTATGCCATGCAGCAACTGGCTCTTGTCTCGTGGCTGACATCTGGCGATGTGTTCGCGCTAAAAAAAGAAAAAGAGGTTACCCATGAAAACCCGTACTCCTTGCGCTTGCACTTAATCGAAGCTGATCGGTGTAGCACTCCAGGGGATACGTTAGGAGTTTTTTTGGATCATACCAGGGGTGAGACGGCAAGCGGAAACCCCATTTATGATGGTGTAGAGACGGATCAGTCCGGTGCGGTAGTGGCATATCATTTTCGTAATACACATCCCTTGCAGATCAATGTGAAACCCGTAGTATGGAAAAGGGTGGAAGCATATGGGGATAAAACAGGGCTCCCAAATGTGATCCATGTTATGAACTCGGAGCGACCGGAGCAATACAGAGGCGTTTCATATTTAGCTCAGGTAATTGAACCGTTATTGCAGATCAGGAGATATACAGAAAGTGAGCTCACTGCCGCAGTGGTAGAGAGCTTTTTTACTGCTTTTATCAAGACAACGGCGGAAACAGATGAAACTGGTCTGCCAATCAATGAAGCAGAACCCGCTGGAGATGGCACAGGAGCAGAAAGATACGATCCCAACGAATACGAATTAGGGGCCGGCACCACAGTCGTTATGAACCCGAATGAAGATGTCGTGTTTGCTGACCCAAAACGTCCCGGATCCCGGTTTGATGTTTTTGTAAAAGCATTATGCACCCAGATAGGAGCAGCCTTTGAAATTCCACGGGATTTGCTGCTTAAAGAATTTAATTCCAGTTATTCCGCTTCCCGGGGGGCAATGCTGGAAGCATGGAAAGCATTTAAGATGTACCGGGCATGGTTTGCGGATGATTTTTGTATGCCAACGTATGAGATGTGGCTGTCGGAAGCGGTAGCCAGAGGACGGGTAAAAGCTCCGGGGTTCTTCAGCGATCCGCTGATCAGGTCGGCATGGCTTAACTGCGAATGGATAGGACCGTCACAAGGACAGTTAGATCCCATCAAGGAAGTCAAAGCGGAAATCATGGCAGTGAAACGCGGTTTCACCACTCATGAAGATGCAACGGTCCGTTTAAATGGCGGAGACTGGGAAAGTAATATGGATCAACTTAAAAGAGAAATGAAAAGAATGGATGCCATTACGGGCATGCTTTCGGAAGACGATGAAGAACGATGGCTGCAGGAGGAGGATGTTGATAGTGAAAACAGAACAGCAAGCAAGGATAATTAATGGCCCACAGCCGAACTACACAGGGCACACTGTCCCGGACGGCGTCAAGGCTTATAACATCATTGAAACAGATGATAACAGTGCCGAAATTGTGATGTACGGAGAAGTTGTGGAAAGCCACCCAGTGGATTATTGGACAGGAAAACCCATTAACGGACTATTCATTGCATTGGATAAGTTCTTGGAGGATTTAGATACATTACAAAGCAAGGAAAAAATCACAGTTCGATTAAACTCCGTAGGCGGTGATCTGTATGCCGGTATTGCTATCAAAAACAGACTTTCCGAACTTCCCGGACATGTAATAACTATAGTAGATTCACTCGCCGCCAGTGCGGCCAGCATTATTTTACAAGCAGGAGATACAAGAAAAGTATTTCCGGGTAGCCAAGTAATGATTCATGGAGCATCGATGTTTGCGTGGGGAAGCTTTAATGTGGCAAGTTTAAAAAAATTGACTACGCGTTTGAATGCCGGTAATAAATCCGCTCTGGAAATTTATGCAGAAAGGACCGGTCGAGGAAAAGCAGAAATAGAAAAGTTAATAGCAGAAGAAACTTGGATGACAGGACAAGAGGCTATCGAGCAAGGATTTGCAGATGAACTTATTTCTACGGGACAAGGTGCTACGATGGCCATGAGTGCTGACAATAACTTTTTAATGGTCAATAACATTCCCTTCCCCATGAAGGGATTCCGAAACAGGCCGCAGGGAATTCCTGCTATGGTCCATTTGATAGATCCGATGACAACCGGTGCAGAACCGGCAGTTATAGAAAATGCAAATAATAAAGGAGGAGAATCAGTAATGACATTAGACGAATTACAGGAAAAACACCCTGAGCTGGTTGCTAAAATCCGGGAGGGTGCCACCAATGCACTTCAAGGAGAGCGGGCCGCAGAATCAGCTAAGGCAGTAGAAGAAGAGCGGGCAAGAATAAAAGAAATCGAGGAAATCCAGAGCACAATCGGCGATGCCGCTTTGGTACAGAAAGCCAAATATGGTGAAAAACTCATGTCAGCAGCAGATCTAGCACTGGCGGCTATGAAACAACAGGCGCAGCTTGGCATTCAATTTTTAGCAAACTCAAAAGAGGATGCTGAAAACTCTGGAGCCGCAGGAGTTACCCCTGTTCCGGCGGGTAGCCCACAGCAAGAAGAAATTATGAACGACATCAAGGCTGGCGCAATGCTGCTGGCAGGAGTTGGTGAGGAGGGAGAGAAAAAATGAATACAACTGGGAGAGAAGTAATAGGCGGATGCGAATTTCCGCTGCTAATCGCAAATGCGAAGCACCCCATTGATATTTGCCATGTAGTCATAGCTGCTGGCGAGAAACATCAAAAAGGAGAGGTCTTGGCTAAAAAAGCAGATAAGTGCTACATACTCGGAACTGAGGGTGCAACAGCAAAATACATCCTGGCAGAAGATGCAGACGCAACGAGCGAGGATGTGGTGGCATCTGCCTACAGAACAGGTGGATTTATTAGAAATGTATTAAAAGTAAAAGAAGGATATACGATGACTACCGCTGATGAAGAGGCCCTTGAACGTCAAGGAATCTATTTATCAGATATGGTAATGTGAGGAGGAGAAAAAAGTGATCAATATTTATCAAACACAAACAATATTAGCAGCTATTGAGCTAATGAAAAAAAAGAATACCTTTCTAAGAGACCGGTATTTTCCGACATCGGAGAATGATATCTTTGTAACAGAAGATGTACTTGTAGAATACAAGGATGAAAAACAAAGTAAGATTGCCCCATGCGTAGCACCTATGCGTGGAGGAATACCGGTAGGGCGGGAAGGGTACAAAACTGAACGCCTTGCACCAGCCAATGTTGCCCCCGAGCGTCCTTTGACCATTGATGATCTCAATAAAAAACAGTTCGGAGAGACGGTATTTTCCCAGCGCACCCCAGCACAAAGAGAAGCGGCAATATTGCGTCAGGACATTACAGACCTGAACGAAATGATTGATGGTCGTGAAGAATATATGGCAGCACAGACATTATTCCGTAACGGGTACTCGATGCGACATTATGCGGATCAATATGGCGGAGATAAATACGAGGAGTTCCAGATTAAGTTTTACGATGAGGAAAACAATCCGGCAATTTATGCTCCTGCGGCGGCTTGGTCAAAAACCAATGAGAATCTACCGGCCGATTTATATCATATGGCAAGAATTTTAAAACGTCGTGGGTTAAGAGCAACCGATCTAATATTCGGATGGGAAGTGTCTCAAACCATGTTGCATAATGATTATATTTATAAGTTACTGGACAATAGAAGACTTGATCTGCTTTCTATCAGCCCGAAGGAAATGCCTGACGGTGTAGTATCGTATGGCAAGATCAATTGTAACGGAGTTATGATCGAACTGCTTTGTTACGAAGAAGAATATGTAGATGAGAAGGGGGTAACAACTACCTTCATCCCTGCAAATGAAATTTGTATGACATCTCCGGGCGTGGGACGTACTTTATATGGTGCAGTTACTCAGATGGAACAGGCGGATGGTCAATTTCACACTTATGCAGCAAAGAGAGTACCTCACGTTATCGCGGATGCCAAAAACAGTGTTCGTACATTGACACAGAAATCCAAGCCTTTGACGATTCCGAATTTTAAAAATTCCTCCATATCGTCCAAAGTATTGTTTTAAGGAGGTAAAGTATGCAGGTTAAAATTATATGTGGCACATACGGGCATGAAGAAGATGGCATGATCGTGGCCAAAGATAGTAATTCAGCCCCCTTTGAAATGAATGATAAAAGGGCAAGCGAACTGATTGCCGCCGGAATTGCAGAAGCCTTCAGTGCAAAAGAACCTTTAAATGGTGCCTTAATACATGGACGCTTAGGCAGGGCCCAGTTCGAAGAAATGAATATTAATGAGCTGCGCAAACTGGCCGGTTCGCTTGGTCTGCCGACATCAGGGAAAAAAGAAAAA
Organism: Lachnospiraceae bacterium; assembly: GCA_031555615.1. Lineage (GTDB taxonomy): Bacteria > Bacillota > Clostridia > Lachnospirales > Lachnospiraceae > UBA935. Next base: position 45,351 of record JAVBUF010000055.1, read on the forward strand.
CTGATAGAAAGCATTGTTGCAACTGAAGTTTATGTTGATTCTGAGGAAGATCAGGAAGAAGGGATCGAGGAGGGCGAAGAATCGTCCACGCTTATTCCCGAAGACCTACAAGGTGATGATGAGATATGACGTTCAAGGAAATGGTGTTACAAGATATTAAAGAAGTATTCCTGAATTTTGACGAGATGGGAACCATGCATGAAGTTGCAGGCAGGGAAATGCTTATCATCATTGACGAACTTGAACTGACAAACAGAGAAAAAAGGATAAGAGAAACAGAAAGAGGGCTGCATAAAAAGCAGCTCTTGATTTATGTGGCCGGGGAGGACTTCGGTCCGCTACCGGCCCCTGGCTTTCTCATGAGCTTGGATGGCAAGCAATACTTAATCAGAGATGCGGCGGACGAGGATGGGATTTATTCTATTGAGTTGGAGGCGAATAAGTCATGATGGTTGAAATTACTCCGGATAAGGTCACTTTTGAAGCAATAGAAAAAAGACTGAAAGACCTTGGAAAAGGAGATCAGGTCAATGATGTACTGAAAAAGGCAATTAATGAGGTAAGCACCGAAGTTAAAAACCGGATGCATAGTGAAACGAAGGATATGTACACAATCAAGGCTTCTGCTTTCAGGAAATCGGACATTAAAAAGAAGACCAGGAAGCAGGAAACGGTACTCACAGTGAGTGGCGCAAGGTTGGGCATCCGGAAAGCATACAAAACCCGAAAGAACACTAGGCGGAAAGCTGCCGGTGCGATGATCCGTATGGATGGGGCAATGAAAAACATTGATCTCAATGCTGTAGGAAGAAGTTTTAAAGGGTTCCTTGCAACCACACATTCTGGCCATGAAGGTATTTTCCAACGCGTGCCTGATAAAAAGATGAAAAATGCAAGCAAGGAAGCAATCCAAGAGATTACGGCTATGTCCAGATCAAAGGCCGCAGAAAAAGCATATCAGGAGCGAATCGAAGAAGATGTGCAGGACGAAATCAGGTTTCGACTACTGAAACATATGAATACAGTGATAGGAGTGTGACCATGACTACGCTTGAATTACAAGACGACATTGCAAAAGAGATTGAGAATATTCTCAGACCTATGCTTTTTAAGAATCCCGAGGGAGACCTTGTAAATATTAGTGCCTACACACAGAGTTTGCCCAAGCGCAAACAAACTGTACAGTTAGGAAATATTATGGCAGCAGGTGATGGCGAAGATCCTTACCCTTTTTGCGTGGTCAAGGTAGATTCCGGCAGAATGGAAACTGCACAAAGCACTCACGAGGTAAGAATTGTCATGGTATTTGGTATTTTTGATGATGACACTTCGTGCCAGGGTCACCGAGCGATCCTTAATATTATCCAAAAAATCACAGAGCGTTTTACGAAAGATCCGGTGCTAAAAAACAAATACCGCATGAATTACGATGAAGGTATTACATGGACCTTAGATGAAGAAGACAGGTACCCATATTATTTCGGTGCAATGGAAATAGTATGGGATACCGCAATGGTGAGAAGGGAGGAAGACAGATTTGCCTGAAAAGAAAAAAGTAAATAAACAACCGGAAAAAACGGTGTCGATCTACTTAGGACCACCAATTCCCGGCGTAACGGCGGCGGGGACAGTATATAGTAATGGGCTAACGCCCCAGCTTGATACGGCAATTGCGGAGTTACCAGCTATCAAAATGTTACTGATAGAAACTACGAAAGCTGTACAGGCAAGAAAAGAATTACGAAACAATGAATCTGCAATCAGTATTTGTTATAAAAAAATATCTGAATATGCAGCAATGAAAGGAGTAAAAGGATGAATGAAAGATATCATCACGGTGTCCGAGTACAGGAAAAGGACACAGAGTTAACCACACCAATAACCGGTGTAGCTGGGCTGCAGGTAGTAATCGGGACAGCACCGGTGAATCTGACGGAAGTACCCAAAGTAAATGTGCCGGTACTATGCCATAACATGCAAGAAGCAAGAGAAAAGCTGGGATACAGCGAGGATTTTAAAGCCTATACGCTGTGCCAATCCATGTATGCAAGTTTTGTGGCATTTGCTATTTCACCGGTCGTTTTCATTAATGTTCTGGATCCGGAACGGCACCGGATTGAAAATGTCGAAAAGGAATATGACATTGCCAACGGACAAGTTAAAATTACTGATACCGCCGGTATAATTAAAAGCAGTGTTGTAGTCAAAGCGGGCGAAAACACCCTAATAGAAAACGCAGATTACTTACTTACCTTTGACGATAATCAAAAGATGGTGGTTACATTAATCTCGGAAACGGCAAACAGCGCACAGAAATTAAAAATCACCTCTGCCAGCATCGCTCCGGAATTAGTCACAGTAGCTGACATCATTGGCGGTTATGACGCGGTGACAGGAAAAGAGAGCGGTCTTGAAGTTATCAGACAAGTATACCCCAGAACCGGTATGGCACCGGGATTCTTATCAGCGCCCGGATGGAGCCATGTGCCGGAAATCGGATCGGTGATGATATCAAAATGCGAAGCAATCAATGGAGTATTTACGGCGGAATGTCTTTTGGACTTGGATACCACCAAAACAAAACTATATACTCACGTTCCGCAGGTTAAAGAGGAAAGCGGATACCAGGACAGACATGCAATTGTCCTGTGGCCCAAAGTCAAAGTAAATGGGTCGCAGATGTATTACTCTGCTATATACGGAGCAGCCGCGGCTTATGCAGATGCCGTAAACGATGATGTCCCATGCCTTTCCCCGTCAAACCAAGTGGTCGGAATAACATCAGCAGTGCTGGAAGATGAAACAGAAGTGTTCCTGGACCGCGAACAAGCCAATGTGCTTAATGGCAATGGCATTGCTACATTGATCAATGAAAGTGGCTGGTGTACATGGGGAAATAACACCTCAGCCTTTCCGGAAGTTACGGATCCCAAAGATCGCTGGATTTGTTGTCGGAGAATGTTCACCTGGATGTCCAATTCTCTTATCAATACATATCACAAGAGGGTTGACAACATGGCAAACTTCCGTCTGATCGAAAGCATTTGCGATTCAGAAAATATTCGGATTAACAGCTATGTGGCAGCCGGAAAGTTAGCGGGCGGCAGGATTGAGTACAACGAATTTGAAAACAGTGTTGAAAATATCGTAAGCGGACAGATAGTTTTCCGTATCTATATGGCGGCTTTTACACCGGCTGAAGATATTTTGTTTGTCCTTAAGTTCGACCCCACATTGCTGACAGATAGCCTGAAAGGAGGCGAAGCATAATGAAAAGTCCTTTAATTTTCCCTGAAGCAGTAAATAATTTTAATGTATACAACAGCGGAGATAAATACCTCGGGATATCCGGGGAAATAACCCTGGCGACATTTTCCAGCATGACCGCGACTGTAAGTGGCGCTGGTGTATTAGGAGAGTACGACACGGCCATCATCGGTATGTTCCAGAAAATCTCACAAGAACTTCCTTTCAGGATGATCGACGAAGAATTCTTTACACTTATGGACGCAAGCAGACAGGTGGAATTGGTACTGAGATCATCTACACAAAATGTTGACAGGTCATCCGGGGGAATCCTTGGTACCCAGGGAATGCGAATCGTATACCGGGGCAGACCCACCGCGGCTAATCCCGGAACTTTAAAACAAGGTGATCTCATGAACGCATCCGTCACCTTGGAATTGACTTATGTCCTAATCGAAATTGGCGGGGAAAGTAAGTTGGAATTGGATAAACTCAACAGCGTCTATAAAATAAACGGAAAGGATTTGCTTGCAGATATAAACAAGCAATGTTAATGGTGAGAAAAATGGAAAAAAAAGAATTACCAGTAATGAGCGGAGATATTGTAAATGTCAATGAAGACGGAGGGATCACAGAGGTCGAAGAAGGATTTCTAATTATTTCTTTGAAGCACCCCATCAAGTTCGAGAATCAGCAATATGATAAAATCGACCTGACTTGTCTTTACGACATTAAGGCAGCAGATATGATAGCGGTAAACCGGAAATTAAACCGCAATGGGAATGTTGATATCTTGCAGGAAATGACAATGGAATATGCATTAAACCTCGCGGCAGTTGCTTCCGGGAAACCAATCGAATTTTTTGAGCAGTTACCTCCCTATGCTGTCATGCAGATTAAAAACCGCGTGACGGGTTTTTTGTACGGGCGGGAATAGGACTGGGAACCATAAAAGATCTATTCAAGATATGTATGCGACTTGCTCTAAGAGCAGGAGGCGGACCAAGTCAATACACTGGACTGTCTCTTTTTGAATTAATTGAAGTTTTTGAAGTTTTGAAGGAGGTGGATCATGGCAAAAAGTAAAGAGTATGAATTAGCCATTAAGATTGCAGGGCAGATTGAAAAATCATTCTATAACAGTACAAAACTGACCAAAAAGGAATTGTCGGAAATAGCTAAGTCTGCAGCCACCTCTTCGACTTCTATGAGAGAATCCATTACCGGTTCTTTAAAAGATGCAGAACCAGCTTTCAATGGCTTGGAAAAAGCTGCAAGCACTACTTTTAAAGCAATTGTGGGAGCAGCGGCAACAGCAGGTGCCGCAATTACAGCGGGACTTGTATCATCCATAAAAACTGGGTCGGAATTTGAATCTGCTTTTGCAGGAGTGAGAAAAACAGTTGATGCAACAGAGGCGGAGTTTTCCCAGATAAGAGATGAAATACGACAGATGTCCAAAGTAATGCCAACATCAGCGGCAGGGTTAGCAGAAATCGCAGAATCTGCCGGACAATTAGGCATTCAAACCCAAAACATAACTGAATTTGCTGAAACTATGGCAAAACTTGAAGTAGCTACAGATATGGCAAGTACCGAAGGTGCAGAGCAATTCGCAAAGTTCGCAAATATTACTGGAATGGCACAAGAAAATTTTGACCGTTTAGGCAGCTCTGTAGTTGCTCTCGGTAATAATATGGCAACAAGCGAAGCACCCATTGTAGAAATGGGAATGAGATTAGCCGCCGCCGGTGATCAGGTAGGATTATCACAAGCACAGATCATGGGATACTCTGCGGCCCTGTCCTCTGTTGGTATTGAAGCTGAGGCCGGTGGAAGTGCATTTTCTAAGATGTTAGTAAATATGCAGTTAGCGGCGGAGACTGGAAGCGACTTAAAGAATTATGCCAAAGTAGCTGGTATGACGGGTAAGGAATTTAAAAAAGCTTTTCAGGAGGACGCTACCAAGGCCATTAACGCTTTTCTGACAGGATTGAACAATACAGAACGGAACGGAAAGAGCGCGATTGCCGTGCTGGAAGACATGGGTATTAAAGAAGTACGATTACGAGATACTTTATTGAGGGCCGCAAATGCAAGCGATCTTTTCGACAATGCTCTCGGTTTGTCTTCTAAGGCTTGGGAAGAAAATATAGCTCTTGCGAACGAAGCGGCGGTACGATACGCAACCTTTGAAAGCCAGGTAAGTATGATGGGCAACAAGGTCGATGATATGAAAATAACAGCATATGATAGCATGAAGTCGGGACTAACCGATGTGATAAGTATGGCTAACGAGGTTTTAGACAGCATCGCCCAAAGCGGAGTGATTGAAGACATGATTGGTGGTATGGTCAAACAGATGCCAACATTTGTACGAGAAGCCAAAGCAGCAGGTAAGGCCATTGGAGAATTTACTGAACCATTTTTAAAGGTTGGCGGTTGGCTGATAGATAACCCGGGTATAATTGTTGGTACGATAGCCAGTATTGGTACGGCTCTTGCAACATATAAGATTGCTACGGGTATATCATCAATAGCTTCCGCCATGAGCGCAATGGGACCAGCTGGCTGGACGATTATGGGAATAGGGGCCGCGGTCGGCATTATTGCGGGAATTGGCACAGCAGTAAAAAAGAGTGCCGCAGAGGCAAAAAAAGCAAATCTTGATAAGCATTTCGGAAACATATCACTATCCATGAGAGAACTTAAAGAAGCGGCGTCTTTCGTAGTTAGGAGTAAAGAACTGGATAAAATCAGAGAATCTATTGCCGCATTAGGGGAACTGGATGGCATTTCTGATACCATTTCTACAGCCACCGAAGCACTTAATAAGATGAATTGGAAAATCTCTGTCGGCATGGAATTGACGGCTGAAGAGAAACAGCAATATCAAGACGAGATGCAGTCATTCATCAAATCCACACAGGACTATGTCGAACAAAAGCAGTATGCAGTAACTCTTTCTATTAATACGCTGCTAGGAGATGATCTTGAAAGTTCTAATATCGTCACCCAAGTCAATCAGTTCTACGCAGACAAACAGCAGGAACTTGCTAATGCAGGAACGGAACTAAACAAAGCCATCACCGATGCTTTCTTGGATGGGTTTCTGGATCCGGACGAGGCTAAAGAAATAGCAGAACTTAAGGAGAAACTGGCACGCATACAGGCAGCAGTGGCTGGAAGCGATTTTGAGGCAGGTCTTGACTTAATAGGAATGAAATATGGCGGTGAAAATTTGGATGCTGATTCCTTCAAGAATCTTCAGGCAGAAATCCAAGCACAAAAAGATGAAGCAATGTTAGCGTATGAAGAAGCTTACAAAACATCGATGTCGCAATTTAGATTAATGCGCTCCGAGGGTGCTATTAGCCAGAAAGAATACGATAACGCTACAAAAGAAGTCAATGCCGGCTATTTACAACAAAAGACAGACCTCGAAGCGAAATCCATCCAATTTCAATTAGATATCATCAAAGATACATACGGTGAAGAATTTAACGATTTAGCCAGATTGCTTGAAACAGAAGCGAATAATCAACTAAAAGAATCGCTGGACAGCGTGGCTTATTACGGTAGTCCAAATGTACATCTTGACTGGCTCGGTGAAGGGATATCTGATGAGATTAAAAATAGTATGGATAAATCTACTCGGGATGCTTTAAAAGATTTATATGAGCCCGTAAAGTCAGCCTTGGAAGAATTGCAAGAGATTGAAAAGCAATACCAAAGTGTTGGTAAAGAAGTTCCGGATACACTAAAGAGTGTATTAAAAGATACCGCAACACTGGGAAGTCTTGCTGGTGATATGGATGCGGTTTGGGAAATAATTGGGCAAACAGCAGAATCAGAAGAATATCAGGATGCAATCGATACCATAAAAGAATCGGGAAACTATATTCCAGAGCAAATTGCAGGAGCAATTGCGGACGGCCAGGTAAAAATCGGCGAAGCGATTGCACAATCCTATATCGATACGCAGGATACACTCAACAAAGTGTTTGGTGTTTCGTTTGATATCCCGACAATAAAAATAGGAAATACCTCTTACAAATCATACGGAAAGTCTGAAAAGTTGGATGGACACGCAGATGGCGGCATTTTCTCCACAATGCACAAAGCGTGGGTTTGCGAAAAAGGAATGGAGTCAATAATCCCCATTGATGGATCGCAAAACGCCATTGATCTATGGACCAAAACCGGCGAATTACTGGGAATGGATGAAACAGGAAGTAAACAATCAATACCTTCCGGATCCAAAAGTGTGTCAAATCATGAAAGTGCAGATCGAGAGAACAAGATAGAATATAGCCCAACGCTTAATTTTTATGGAAGCGCACCGCCCAAGGAAGAAATTGAAGATATTTTAGAACGAGAAAGAGAAAAATTTGCCCAAATGATGGAACTGTATCGAAAAGACAATGAGCGATTTAGTTTTTCGTAAGGAGGTAACCGGATGTATAAAACACGTCAGGGGGAGTGCTGGGACGAAGTGGCCAAGGCAATATATGGACATGAAAAATATGTTGGATTTCTTATGCAGAACAACATGGCCTTACTGGATACGGTCAAGTTCTCCGCCGGAACAGAATTAAATACACCCACCCTCCCGGCCGAAGAATCGAATCTACCGGCATGGAGGAAAAAGCCATGAGTAAAGCAAGAAGAGCAAGTATCGACCTCACGTATGAACATGTTAATATCACTGAAGATATTGCCGGGTATGCCGCATCCTTTTCTTATGCTGATGTAGCATCCGGCGAAAGTGATTCTATCACCCTCTCTTTGCATGATCGTGAAAAGAAATGGATGGGCGGCTGGATGCCTAAGAAAGGCAATCACTTAAGCGCAGAAATACATTTTTCTGATTGGGGAGGAGAGGGAAATAATTGGAATTTCTATTGCGGAGAATTTGAAGTTGATGATGTAAGCGTATCAGGGCCACCGACATCTTGCCAGATTGGCGCCTTATCCATCCCACGGTCAGAAGCTTTTAATGAGGAGCAGCGAACGAAAAATTGGGAGAATGTGACCGTCCAGGAAGTTGGGGCAGAGATTGCCGCCAGGGCAGGCATATCTTTTTTTTATGAAGCTAATGAAATACCAATCAAGTCTTTGGAGCAGGATAAGGAGACAGATTGTAAATTCTTATATTCTGTCTGCAAAAAATACGGACTGGCAATGAAAGTTTTTGCCGAAAAGATTGTAATTTTTGACGAGATGAGATACGAATCAGCAGCACCAGTCGGCGCTTTACACTTTGAAGATTTTAGCCAGTTTAATTACAACTCTACTCTGGCTGGGACTTATACCGGTGCTAAAATTGCTTATACCGATCCAGGTACCGGAGAGGATCATATTGTAACAGTGGGAGACGGCAGCAGGATTTTAGAAATTAATGAAACAGCAGACAGTGTATCAGACGCACAGCAGAAAGCAATTGCTGCTTTAAACAATGCTAATAAAAAAGATACCACATTCTCTGGAACGGTAATGGCCCGCGCTGACCTGATTGCCAGTCGATGCGTGTCAATTACCGGCTTCGGGGTACCGGATGGAACATATTATCTGGACAAAGTAGTAACAAAAGTAGGGAGTAACGGAGCTTCAAAACAATATCTAACCATGCACAAAGTAGGAGAACGCATGGACCATGCTACAGTTTTGATTGATGCACGGCCAGAACCCGGAAAATCCAGCGATGGAACAGATTATACGGTAGCCAAAGGCGACACCTTGTGGAGTATTGCCGATAAGCTCATGGGATCAGCCCTCAGATATGCAGAAATTTATGATATAAACAAGGACACAATAGAAGAAACAGCTAAAAGCCGGGGAAAAAAGGATTCCAGCAATGGACACTGGCTTTTCGCCGGTACTACATTGCGTATTCCTGCGGAGGTGCAAAGTGAACAGTGAGATTAGAATAGGCAGGGTATCTTCGGTTAATTACGAAACCGGTATGGCCCGGGTGACCTACCGGGATAAAGACGAATCCGTCACATCAGAATTCCCTATCGTTACCAATAACGATGAGTACCGGATGCCAGCAACTGAACAGGATGTAATTGTGGCACACCTATCAAACGGCAGCAGTCGAGGGGTTATTATCGGAACCATATGGAATCAGAAATATACCCCATTCGAAACCGGTGAAACATTATATAGAAAAGACTTATCCCGAGAAAAAGATGCCGCATATATACGGTATTCGGATGAAACAGGGGAATATTTGGTTAAGGCAGCTAACATCCACATAAACGGTGTACATAAGTCAGTGTTTGATGGGCCAGAAGTGGAAGTGGCGGCCAATATTTCTTTATTGCTACAGGGTGAAATTCTCAACGTGGATACAATGGAATTGAACATGACGGGCGGAGAATCAGAGAATGTGAACGCAAACATAAAGGCAGAAATCAACATCAGCCAAGAGGAACACGGCCTACAAGCCACCATTATGAAAGCAATTATTGAAGTGCTGGAGTATCTGGATATCAAGACAGGAACCGGAATGGAATTGAAGGCGGGGGAAAATGTACAGCTTTCCGCTGGCGGACAACTTGTACTTGAAGATGGGAAATACAATACAACCTTAACGGAAATTATGGAAAGATTGGAAGCACTGGAAGCGCGGGGAGGGTGATGCATGGGGGCAATCGGCAATTTTGGAAGTTACATAGTATTTGAGACATCGGATCGGCGCATATTGACCTTTTCCGGGATGAATCAAAATGTTTCTGGGAAATATTCCAAGCATAGTGTCATTGGACAGAAAGACCGGCTGGAGTTTACCGGCCCAGGGAACCGGACGGTATCATTCAAGGTTTTGCTGGATGTCACTCTGGGGGTTCGGCCGCAAGAGGTCATGACAAATATCGAAAAAGCGGTAGAAAATGGAATAGTAGAGTACCTTGTAATTGGCGGCAGACCAGTGGGAAATAACAAATACTGTATCACATCAGTATCCGAGGCAATCGATGTGGTTATGGGTGGTGGAGCGATTGCCAGGGCAACACTATCCATCAGCATGGAGGAATATGTATGATTGACATCAGTGGAATAACCATTGACCTTAACGGATTTACTGAAAGCGAAGCTGAGGATATAAGAAACTGCCTTTCAACACTGTATTCTATCCGAACTGGAGAACAGCCCCTTGACCGGAATTTTGGAATCAGCAATTATTTTTTGGATAAGCCTATACCGGTCGCCAAGAACCTGTTTGCCCTGGAAGTGATAGAGAAAACGAAAATGTATGAAAAGCGAGTAGCGGTCGAAAAGGTAGAATATGAGTACGCAGACGGAAAACTATACCCCAAAATCTATGTGAAAAGAGGTGACCAATTGTGAGTACAGTTGATTCTTTGTCAAATTATCCAGATGTCAGCTTTACCGACAACATGTCCTTGGATGATATTAAAGATTATTACTTGACGGCAATGCAGCAAAAATATAAAGAGCTGACCGGGGAAGAATTAATTCTGGCCGAAGCCGACCCGATCAGGCTAATCGCATATACGGACTGCCTTTTATTGTATCAAATTATGCAATACGCAGAGCGAGCCGGAAAGATGGCACTTTTAAAATACAGCTTTGGAGATTACTTGGTAAACATAGGTGCCCTTAAAGGAATTCACCGGATAGAGGGAGCGGCGGCTAAGGCAACCATACAATTTACCTTATCCACTGGGCGGAATACCACCACGATAATACCGGCGAAAACGAGGGTAACGGCAAGAGATGGCATGTATTTTGAAACGTTGGAAATATTAGAAGTTCCTGCCGGGAGACTGTCGGGGACTGTGAACGCAGTTTGTAAAGAAATCGGAATCAAAGGGAATGACTATAAGATAGGCGACTTAAACGTACTTGTAGATCCAGTGGCTTATATAAAAAGCGTTGAGAATATTACAGTAGCTGAAGGGGGAGCCGACCGAGAAACAGACAGAAACCTCGCAGAACGCATCTATCTTGCTCCATCTTCATGGTCAACCGCAGGTCCAGACGATGCTTATAAGTATTGGGTAAGGACATATAACCCAGCTATATCTGATGTGCGGGTGGATTCCGAAGAGCCCGGCTATGTAGATATTAAATTTATATTGCAAGGCGGTACATTACCAGATGAAACCATGTTGGAAGAACTTGAAAAATACCTGCAAAATGAGGAAATCAGGCCGTTAACAGATAGTGTTAGAGTGCAGGCACCTGATATACAAGACTATACAATTGACTTGACTTATTACGTAAACGAAAGCGACCGGGCAAGAGCGGCAGCAATCCAAGAACAAGTTCGGATAGCAGTAGAGGAATACAGATCATGGCAGCAAGAGAAGATTGGAAGAGACATTAATCCGGATCAGCTACGAAAGAAAATTATCTCAGCAGGTGCAAAGCGGGTAGAGATAAGAAGCCCGGAATTTGTGAAGATACCCAAGAAGGGCATAGCCATTCCCGTGCAGGACGCAACGATAATTTATGGAGGGGTGGAGGATGATTAATATTAACGAATGTAGCCCACTCCAACTCATGCCGGAAGTACTCCGAAAGGATCCGGAGATTCAGGCCGCCAGCTACGCATTACAGGAGACTGTCAAGCTGCTATTAAGTAAGATAGACAGAGCTGTCCTGTACGCTGGGGTTGATATCCTGCCAGAAACAATTTTAGATTTATTGGCTTTAGAATTACGCGCACAGTATTATGACACCTTGCTGACAACAGAAGACAAAAGGACCGCCGTAAAAAAAGCAATGCCTTGGCACCATAAAGCCGGAACCCTATCCGCAGTTAGAGAATTAACCGAATTTGTGTGGAAAAGTGAAACTACGCAAATTCAGGAGTGGTTTGAATATAATTCGGATCCGTTTCTGTTCAAGATTCTTCTCGGTGTGGACACGAAAATGGATGAGGGAAGCATAGAAGCGTTTTACGCAGCCCTCTGGAAGGTGAAAAACACCAGATCACATTTGGAATCAGTGACTTTCCAGAGAGAAACAGAGCAAACGATTCATACCGGCACAGCGGCGCTACGACGTGGGAATATTGTAATCTCGGATATTTGGAATGGGGAATGCACAATACAGGCCAACACTTATAATGGGGCTACTAGGCCGCATAAAACACAGCAAAGAATCAAAATAAGGGAGGGATGATAAAATGGCAGAATTTTTATCTGCTGTAATAACAGAAGCTGGTATTGCACTCTCGACAGATATCCTCACGGGAGATCGTCTGGAATTTACCAAATTGGTAACCGGTGCTGGGACATACACCGAAAAGGAATTAATACGAACCAATTTGCAAAAAGCAACAAGCTTACGGGATAAGCGGCAGGAATTTAATTTCGGCATCATTAAAAAGGCTACTGATAATTGTGTCTTATTAAAAACAGTTATCACGAATCGTGATTTGACAGAATCTTATAGAATGTCGGAGATTGGAATATATGCAAAGAAAAAAGGCGAAGAGGGTGATGGAATACTTTATTCCATATCTATAGCCACAGAGGCAGACTATTTTCCGCTCTATAATGGGATGTTCACGGTTGATATTATTGATGAACATTATGTAACAGTGTCAGATGCCACATCGGTCACGATCCAGATAGATAGCAATTCTACAGTGATGCTGGAGGATTTCTTGAAATTTCAAGATGAAGTATATCAAGAATTTAACAAGATTCGCATTGTCGTAGAAGTTGACCTGTCAGCACTGGAAAGAAGAGTTGAAGAGTGTTTTCAATCTGTCAGTAACGGAAAAATGTTGATAGCTTCCACGTTAACTGGCAAAGGGGTAGAAACGGAAGCTACAGCAACGTTTGAGACATTAAATAATAATATCGAGCTGCTTGATAATACAGTCGGTACGGCAACCGCAGATAATATTTCGCTGAATAAAGTAGCGTGGGTGAATCATGAAAAGATTACTGGAAACGGAGCGGATGTAAACGAGGCATACAGGCAAGGATATTTAGAAGGATATGAAGCAGTACAAACTAATGCAAAAATTGTCTATAAATACCATTCCCATTCTGGAAATCCCGTGACCGGAGGAGGGTGCTACACAATACCGGTATATCATGAACATGATGATTCTTGCTATAACATATGCACAATCACTACTTCAGCTTGCCATGGCGGTGGGTCAAGTGATTCATGGGGCGTCCGATGCCCAGTAACAGTTACGCACAGTCAATGCGGAGCACCTGAAACCCAATCTACGAGATATCATAGAAATTCGGATAATGGTGGTAGCCATGAAGGTCCCTCCACCACAACACACCGTGGGACGTTAAAATGTACCAAAGAGGGAGCGATAGTTGGGTATAAATTAGGGTGCGGAAAAGCAGAAGGCGCAATAGAATCTGCTGTTATTACATTCGACTAAATAGAGTGGATTTATAAAAGAAAGGAGACCAGATGGGCCAAAAAGAGATAACATATATCGCATGCCCCAACAACTCGGAAACTATTATTACCGGAGCCATGTCACAAAACAGAAAACGAGATACTATAATTGGGCCCAATTCTTCTACCAATGGGACGGATTGCGAAGCCGCTGAGCACAATTCTCATGCAGGAGGACTTGGAACGATTGCGGCGGGCGCGAACCAGCACGTACGGGGGCAATATAATATTGCCGACCATGACAAATATGTGGATATAGTAGGTTATGGAAACAGTGATACTGACAGACAGAATATATATACTCTTGACAAGAAGGGGAATGCAGTATATGCCGGTGATGTAACGGACGGTTATGGAAACAGTCTAAGAGGTTTAAAAAGCCAAATAGATACACAGCCCCCTGGAAACGGATCGGGGGATAACGCACTTTGGTATCCGATTATGGATACAGACGGTTCTCTGAGCTGGAAAAGAAGTACTTCTGAAGAAACACCAGAAACGGTTAGGCTAAAAGGTCCGAAAGGTGATAAGGGTGACACAGGTGCGACCGGCCCACAAGGAGCTAAAGGTGACCAGGGAAATCAAGGACCAGCAGGTCCGCAGGGGATTCAAGGCATTCCTGGTGAAAAAGGAGATATTGGCTTGCAGGGGCCTAAAGGCGATAAGGGTGAAACTGGCCCGCAGGGTATCCAGGGAATCCCCGGCGTGAAAGGTGACAAAGGAGATACTGGAGCAACCGGCCTACAAGGACCTAAAGGTGACACTGGAGCAACCGGCCCTCAAGGACCAAAAGGCGAAACTGGGTTACAGGGCCCTAAAGGTGAAAAAGGAGATACCGGCCTACAGGGCATTCAGGGAATTCCAGGCGCGAAAGGGGATAAAGGCGACACAGGTGCAACCGGCCCACAGGGAATCAAGGGTGACAAAGGCGATACTGGATTACAGGGAGCCAAAGGTGATAAGGGCGATACTGGAGCAACGGGACCGCAGGGTCCCCAGGGACCAACAGGCCTTGTAAACACCGATACAGCAATAACATTTACGGATTATGCCACCGGCACTGTACCAGCACCCGAAACAGCATTAACAAATATCAAAACCGATACAAGTCTGCTTACTCTGTTTAGCAACATTAAAGCATTCCTGATGGGGACCGTTACCAAAACAAAAGTGCTGAAAACCAAAGAAGAAGTATTGGCCTGTACTCAAACAGACTACGTGGCCGGTGCGTCAGCAGTCAAGGAAGCGGTCACCGAGGTAAACAACAGTTTAGGTGGTGTAACATTTGTAGAGCAAACTGATGGACTCTACTATCGAGGTGCCGATGCAGTATTAAAAAAATGTAATAGCACTAAAACCGTTTCTGGAACTGCAAATGCAAGTAGCTTTGTCAATTTAGGTTTTAAGCCAGATTTATTATTGCTTTATCAGGCTGAATTCAAGCAATATCAAATGTATGCCGGGCTATTTAATGGCAGATGTTATTACTGTTATAATTGGGGCAATGCAGAGGTTAGTTCGGTAATTTCGGTAAGCGAAAACGGTTTTACCTGTGGTGCATGGAACGGTACGCGCCCATATACCTATACGGCAATAAAATATACTGATTAGATATACTTATATTGTCAGTTAGGTAATAGTGTAGTTAAGTCTTCCAGTTTGACCAGTAGCGGCAGCTATATATAATCTTATTGCTTCATTGTCGTTTTTGGTTGTGTACGTACCATTTGCTTGTACAACAACTGCCGAACCTGAAAATATAACGCCGCCTGTACCGCTTATTTGGTTTATTGTAATAACCGTACTTTTGGGAAGGGTAGTAAAATATATAGACCCGCCTGAGGTTGCCCCGGCATTATCTACTAACACGTAGCCTTCGATAACATTTTTAATCTTAAAAGGGGTCACTGAATCTGCACCTGCCTTATAATAACCATAATTTCCGCTTGCGTCTGTACCGAATTTTAGGCCACCTAAACTGTTGTTT
>JAVBUF010000084.1:0-19218 GCA_031555615.1 Lachnospiraceae bacterium
TTAAAGCGCGATGGAGGGGTAAAGATATCCCCCAATTTCACAGTGAAAGAATTCAAATGCAAGGACGGTTCCGACAAGATTTTAGTAGATGTAGACTTTGTAAAGAACAAACTTCAGGTCATCCGGGATCACTTCGCAGCAACAGTCACAATCAATTCTGCATTCCGGACAGAAAGCTATAATAAGAAAGTCGGCGGTGCTTCCAAGTCATATCATCTCACCGGACAGGCTTTTGATATCGTGGTGAAGGGTAAAACACCGTTGGAGGTGGCGCAGTATGCCCAGCAGCTTGGTATCCCGGGGATTATCCAGTATAACGGTTTTGTCCATGTAGACAGCCGGGCGGTGAAGTATTGGGCGCGGGATGACAATGGGAAAATAACAATTAAAAATAACTTTTGATAGTAGGGGCGTGCCAATGGGTATGCCCTTATTTTTTTGTTGTTATTTGTAATAAAATAAGGTAAAATAGATAAAAAGCCAAGGGGGAATTTATTATGGAGTTGCTTGAGCAGAAAATAGAATCATTAAGAAAATCTTTTCCAAACGGAAATATCCCAATAATTTCAGAAGATATTCGGTTTTGGATGGTTCGCAGTAAAAAAGGTTTTTTCTATGATGAATTTGTTCACAATGGTTACATTGCGGTGGGGTGGAATTGCATTACAAAGGATACTGATATGGGAAGTGAAAGTATAGATGCCTACATCAAAGAAAGTCATCCTGACGTAATACAATATACCAAAGTAAAAAATAAGTGTGATTTTATCATGAACCGCATGAAACAGAATGATATCATTGTATTGCCCAATAGAGGGATGAGAGAGATAACGATTGCTTTAGTTGGTGAATATTATGAAGATAAATCTAAAACAATTGAAGATGAGAATCTTTTTGATATAAAAATAAAAAATAATCCAAACAGCCTTGTAGACATAGAATGTCCTTATATTAAAAGAAGAAAGATATCAGTACTTAGAAAAGTAGATGCAAATATGATTAATTATCATTTGTATCAAACTTTAAGAAATTATAACGGCGTGGATGATATCGATGAAAGAGCAGATTTAATTTTAGGGCTTTTATACAATGCCTTTATCTATAACGATATTTTACATATTTCATTAGAAGTAAATCAATCAAAAGATATACCATTGTCGCATATTTCGGGTCTGCTGTATGGTACAAGCAGATACTTTGATGAAACTATAAACAGAAAAGAAGTAACAGCAAAAATTAATGTATCATCCGAGGGAACCATAGATATAGCAATAACTAAAGCCCTGGAAACGATTAGTGCTTATGGTCCGGTAGCCATTATTACTTTAATAGCAATTATTGTACTTGGATATATGGCAACAAAAATTGACATTCCTAAGTTGATTAAGGATTTAATATGTATTCCAACAGGAATCAGACAGGAAAAAATAAAGGAGAAGTTGGCCGAAGTTGAACTTGAAATGAAAAAAGAGGAATTAAAAGAAAAGCAATTAAAAAACAGAGAAAATGAATCCCCTGTTAATGTAGATGCTTTTGTTGTTCAGCTATTATCGGAAACAGGAGAACCTCTACAAATCAATATAGATAAGTTAAGCAAAGAGTCTATAAATGCTCTTTCATATATTGAAAAAAATAATGAGCGAGAAGGAATGTCAGAAAAATAGGAGCAACGAATATCACTGCAAGCAAAAAAGGCATGGATAACAAGTCATTTGTTACTATGCCTTTAAATATTCTGAGCAAGACAAAGCTAAACGACATATATGAAGCTATGATAAAAATTAATCTGTAGAGTAAATATCCGATTTTTTTCATTGTATCATCCCCCTGTTCTATACTTATATTATATAATTATTATATTTATTTTACTATTGACATTTTTTACAAATATGAAAAATATTATTTATTGTCTACATGTGTAGAAAAAAGATCACCCTCCCACTATGCTTAAAGCAAAAGGGGAGGGTGTTTTTATGTCTGGAGCGTATGGCATTTCAATCAGATCATAATTTGAAGGCGACGAAATCGTGGAAGCATGAGTCAACAGGTGTTGAAGAATTAATTCATAAGGTGCGGGAGTAATTAACAGGCGCCTTTTAGTCATTTGGGGTTTCGTTATTAGCAATAAGCATATCGTTTAGTGTATTTAAGGTATTGTCAATGTTATTCATTAATTCATTGGCCTGTGAGCGAAATTCTATTGAACTATTTTTGGCATCCTCATTTCTTAATAGAGCAATTTCTTTTTCTATTTTCTCGTATTTAGCTATTAGTTCATTCAGCTCATTTAGCTCATCGGTATTTGCCCCATGCAATGATTTCAGGTGTTTTGATTCTGTCTCCACTTTCTTAATTTTTATAATTTTACTTAATTTACTTAAATTTCTTTTCTCAATGACAAGGCTTATTATTATGCCAATGCAACTGGTAATCATAGTTATAATGGGTAATATCATTTCACTCCCTCCTCTGTAATAAAACCTTTATTTAGTGCAATTAGCCGTGAGAAAAGACAGTACTCGACTACTGTAACACTTAATGCAGCTATATTAGACATCAAAGTAGCTTTTGCGTCATTCAACAGAATATATGTAAGAAATGCCAAAAAAATAGTCATAACCCAAAAAACCAAAGCAAAAGCCGTTGTTAATTTCCCTATTTTCCCGAATATATCTACTAAATCAAAGAAACATAATACCAGAATGGACATAAATGAAAATAAAATATTTTTATCTGCTAAAATAGAGAAAATAAAATTTTTATAAGTTCCATTAATTCCCAAACTAAAGGCTATTGCAATATAAGAAAGAAAAATACTAAGCACTAATCCTAATACTCTCATAGTAAAACATTCTTTATCCATTTTAAACCCCTACATTTTCTACATTATTTTAAGTAAAAATCAACCTATTTGTTTTCTTTTTCATATTAACATATCTAATTGATAATTTCCATATTTGTAAATAAACTATGATGTGCTTTTTATTGTTAAGTCTGCAAATTCGTTGTATAATATTAACATAAAATATTATTATACCTAGGGAGGACAAGTATGAATGCTGTCGTTATACTTGTATTATTGATTCTTGTGGTTTATTTTTTTGTGGACATGTCAGGAGTGGAAAAATATAAAAAGAATACAATAGAAAAAGAAGGGACTGATGAAATAGAAAGCACTAAAAGTCACATCAAAAGCATCAAGGCAAAGATGGAGGTCAGTAAAAATGTGACGGAAATACTTGATATGATAGAAAAATATTTAAACAAAAAAATAATCGACTATGTAAACGGTAATGGGAATTATGTTAGTATTATCATAATGGATCGTAATTCGATTAAAATTGGAGACTATGAAATAAATTTAGTAAAACTTGGTTTTAAGAATTTGAGTAAAGAGGAAGAATGTGCTCTTTTTGAAGTTATTTCTGAAAGTTTTATAGATTATGAATTCGTGAATAAAGATAGTTACAATCACAATCCAAGATTTGAGCGCCTTTGCTTAACCTTAAAGAAGGAAACTGAAGAGAAATATAAACAAGCACGTCAAGGAAAATTAAAAAGTTTATACTGAATCAAAATTCTTTATAGATTACAGCTACAATTACCAGATATTATTTGAAGCCCTTACCCGCCGCTAGGGTTTTTTGTTGTCATTTCTAAAGAAATAAGGTAAAATGTAAGAAATACCAAAGGGGGAAATCTCAATGAAAAAAATGCTATCACTAATTTTGACGGCCATAATAGCCAGCCTTTTAATTACAAATACCTCAGAAGCCAAAACAAACACGCCAGTCAAAATCGATGAACTGGAAGTGCATTTTATAGACGTAGGCCAGGGTGATGCCACATTAATTAAGTGCGGTGAATCGGTAATGTTAATTGATGCCGGGGAAAACGATAAAGGTACCCTGGTGCAGAACTATATCAAAAAGCAAGGTGTAAAAACACTCGATTACCTTATCCTCACCCATCCGGATTCCGACCATATCGGTGGCGCGGACGTAATCATCACAAAGTACGATATCGACAAGATTATAATGCCCAACTATTCCAAGGATACAGCAACATACCGGGATGTAATCAAAGCAATGGATTATAAGCGATATAAAGCTACTGATCCGGTGGTAGGGGATACATATAAGCTTGGTGATGCCGAATTTACCATAATTGCTCCTAATAAAAAATATGATGATTCAAATAATTATTCGGTTGGGATTCTACTAAAGCATGGAGATAAAAAGTTTATCTTTACCGGTGATGCTGAAGAAAAGGCAGAGGCCGACATTGTAAAGAATAAGATCGCTATATCAGCAGATGTTCTGCACGTAGGTCATCACGGCAGTAAAACGGCCTCATCAGAAGATTTCGTAAAGGCAGTAAAGCCCATGTATGCAGTTATAAGCTGCGGGGGAAATAATGATTATGGACATCCTCATGCGGCAGCTCTCAATACATTAAGAGCCAATAAAGTAAAGTTATTCCGGACAGATGAGCAGGGAAGCTTGATCGCAACATCAGACGGGAAGAATATAACCTGGAACGCTGCGCCTACGGAAACATGGCAAGCGGGGGAGCCGACAAAATCAAGCCAGAGTTCAAAGACTCCGGCAGCAGAGAAACCTTCAGGCTCTAAGGAATCGACACCGGCAGTAGAAGCACCTAAAAAGGAAGTACAGCAAGATACACAAAGTATTACCTATGTCCTGAATATTAAAACGAAGAAGTTCCACAAACCATCCTGCGGTTCACTACCGACTACAAATAGAAGTGACAGCACATTAAGTAGGGATGAAATCATTTCCCAGGGATATGACCCATGTAAAAAATGCAATCCATAAGGGGTTAAGGCGTTAAAGAGGTAGAAAATATAGATGATAAGTATATAAATTCGTGTTGCATTTCGTGTTGCATAGTACGGAAAAACCGAAACATAACTCGCGTTATGGAAACAAAACCGGAGAAATGAAAACACCCAAAAACCCAGCAAATACGCGCCTAATAGGCTACATCGGCATTGTTACTGGGTTTGTGTAAAATCGCTCTGGCAGAGTTCAAGTCTCTTTTCCTGCATTAAAAAAATGGGAATGCATCAGCATTCCCGTTTTTTTAATCAAAAAAATCTTTTTCACAGTCGCAATCTTTATCATGCCCTGGGAAGGCTTCGCTGGAAGCGCCCAGACAATCAACATAAGTATCTCCAACAGCGATTACAGCGCCGAAGTTAACCGGAACTTCGATACAAAGCATTTGGTTAATGGTAAAATGGCAGGTTCCGTCTTTTCTCCCGGAGCAGGTCGAGGTATCCATCGTCACGATGGGATCACAGCAGCAAACGGTTCTGGTTTTGCCGGTACGAGCGAAGGGTTTTACTTCTACAGGTACACTGACAGATACTGATTGATACCCGACAACAGGACAGCCGTCTTTTTCGTGGTGAGGATGTTCGTTATAATCATATTCAGGCATAGAGAATCTCCTTTTCTATTTATAGATACAATATTCTATGCAAATGGAAAAAAAATGCAACGACTACTTGAAAAAAGTAAGTGAATTTGTTATAATATAATCAAACTAGGGAAAGTGTAACTTTTTGTAGGCACGGATGCCGCCACCATTCAAAGGAGTGATAACATGGGAATTAGTATTAATGTAAGTGCAAAACAGGATTATTCGTCATTATTTAATAGTCTGCCATCCAGATCGGGGGGCAGCAGCGTTGCTAATCTGAATTTCTTATCAGATTATGCAAGCATAAAGAACGGCAGCTATGGGAAACTGATGAAAGCTTATTACGGTAGGGACAGTGCCGGAACATCCACCAACAGTAGCGGTAATACTTCCATATCTACCGCAAAAGATTCCAGCCAGACCTTGTCCAATGTAGAAGGTGCTGCGGAGTCTTTAAAGAGTTCAGCAGATAAATTATTAGCCACCGGAAGCAAGTCCCTGTTTACGGAGAAAGATATTACCACTAAGGATGAAAACGGTGTTTCAACCACTGCCAAGGGATATGATACCGATGCTATTTATAAAGCAGTATCTACTTTTGTAGACGATTATAATAATATGCTGTCCAAAGGGGCAAGCAGCAATTCTTCCAGTATTACCGGCAAGATTGATACCCTCACCAATGCATCTAAGGCAAACAAGAATATGCTGTCCAAGGTGGGAATCACGATTGGTGAAAACGGCAAGCTGTCAGTAGACGAGGAAACCTTTAAGAAAGCAGATATGTCGACAGTAAAGAATTTATTTAACGGAACCGGGTCTTATGGTTATCAGGTTTCGGCACAGGCATCCTGGCTTGACTTTGCGGCCACCAATGAAGCAAGTAAGTCCAATACCTATAGTGCAAGCGGAACTTACAGTAATAATTATTCGGCGGGAGATATTTTAAGTTCCTATTTTTAAGATATTAATTAATATGATAGAAAACAGAGAGAACTTGCACTCTCTGTTTTTTTTATGCATAATACTATTACAGAATTAAGTGCCAAAACCAGGGCACTGGAAGGAGGTTGTTATGAATCAGGCAGTGGTGTGGGCAGCATTGGGAACCGGCTTTACGTTTTTGATGACTACCTTAGGAGCATCAGTAGTATTCATTTTTAAAAAAGATATGGGGAAAAATATTCAAAAGGCATTTTTAGGCTTTGCGGCAGGGGTTATGATAGCAGCTTCCGTCTGGTCTTTACTGATTCCATCAATTGAGGATACTATATCAAGAGGCGGAATCGGTTGGATACCGGCAGCGGGAGGATTTGTTCTGGGGGGATTGTTTCTGCTTTTATTGGATTCACTGATGCCTCATTTACATCCGGGTGGAGAGAAGGCGGAAGGAATGGAGTCCTCTTTGCACAGAACTACCCTTTTGGTTTTGGCGGTTACTTTGCACAACATACCGGAAGGAATGGCGGTGGGTTTGGCTTTTGCCATGGCAGCCCAGCATCCGGAGGAACCGGCTCTTTTTGCTTCAGCATTTGCTTTGGCATTGGGAATCGGCATTCAAAATTTTCCGGAAGGAGCGGCCATTTCCTTACCTCTCCGACATGAAGGCATGAGCAGAAGAAAGGCGTTTTTTTGTGGCAGTATGTCAGGCACGGTAGAATTTATCTTTGGCGTAGGTATTACCTTTTTGGCAGCCCAGATTTTACCCTTTATGCCCTGGCTTTTAGCTTTTGCAGCCGGAGCAATGATTTATGTAGTGGTGGAGGAACTGATACCGGAGGCCCATTTGGGTGAGCATTCTAATTTAGGAACGATTGGGGTTATGCTGGGATTTTTAATTATGATGATTTTAGATGTGGCGTTGGGATAATAAATCCTGGCGCCTCGTCATTTTATACAAATTATTACGTTGAAAAAAGATGAAATTGTATAATATATACAAAAAAGGTATTGACGGACATTTATGCTTATGTTATAGTAAAAACACTTCAAAAAATCTATCTGAAAATCCCTTCTATTTACAATCGTAATATCCGAAACTATCCCCAGCCAATTAGCTAAAGGAGCAGGATGAAAGAAACATTTGTATTATATTTTTACAGTGCAGCGGCATTTCGACAAGAAGTTCTTCCGGTAATGAATAATGCGGATCACATTGTCCGATTGTCGGCTCAGCAGTTCCAGTTTCATGAGGATGCCTTTCTTTCATTTGAGGTCATCGAGAATATCTGGTATCTTTACTGGGAGGATGAGAAACATCTTTTAAGCAATGGTGATTTTTTAAAACTGAAATTATCCGGCGGGGAAGTGCTGTCACTAATCATCTGGATAGAACAGTCGGTACTCAGGGTAAGTCAAAAGTATGAACTGGTCAGAGAGCAGCCGGTAACCATTGGAAGCAGCCGGGACAATGTGATTTTTTATAATGTTTTTCAGTTGATTTCAGCTTTTCATGCGATTATTTCATGGGTTCCGGAAGGGTATCAGATAGAGGACAGCAGTAAAAACGGTGTTTATGTAAATGGAAAAAGGATGATGGCTAAGCAAATACTATATTTTGGTGATTGTATTGATCTATTTGGACTGCGGATTGTATTTTTACAAAAAGCCGTTGCCATTTACTATCACCTGGGCAGCCGGCCGGCCGGTATCCGTTTGCGATCATATTTGCCGGAAAGTGCTGTTCCCGGCGGACAAGAGGTACGGCAAGGATTTTTTCACCGCAGTCCCAGAAAGTGGCGGGAACTGGCTTCTGATAGTATTGAAATCGAACCGCCGGCGGCCAAAGATGAGCACAATAAACAACCGCTGTTGTTAACCCTGGGACCGGCATTGACAATGATTCTGCCGTTATTGGTTTCCTCAAGTATAAATCGCGGGCAGGAGGGCAGGAATACCTATCTGTATATGGGACTGTGGATGGCCGGAGTAACAGCTTTTTTAAGTGTTTTTTGGGGACTGGTTAATTGGTTTTTTCAGAAGAAAGGGAGGAGCTGGGAGGAAAAACGCAGAAAAGTTGTTTATAAAAATTATCTGCGGGAAGTAGAAGAATATGTTCAGGACAAATACCGGAACAATTGTGAAATTTTGTTGGAACGGTATCCGGCCTGTTTTCCCATGGGGACATGGGCGGAAATAGAAGAGCGGCTTTGGAACCGCAATTCCGGTCAGAGAGACTTTTTATATCAGCGGTTGGGGCTTGGAGAAATTTCTTTTTCCATGGAAATCAGAATACCTCGCCTATCCATTACCATGTCCCGGGATGATTTGCGTAAAGAACCGGAACGCCTGAAGCAGGAATATGAAAAACTGAAGAAAGTACCCATTTGTGTCGATTTAGAACAATACCGGACAATCGGAATTGCCGGCGGCCCGGATCAAGGAGGAGCCATTCGGCTGGCATTGAATATTCTTCTGCAGATAGCTATCAATAATTGCTATACCGATGTGAAAACAGCACTCCTATATAATGAAGAAAATACCGAAATGAAGGAATTGGTTAATGTATTGAAATGGCTGCCTCATGCATGGGCAGAAAACAGGAGGATACGCTATCTGGCAGGAAACCGTACCGAAGCGGGGGAAATTTTATATACATTGAATGAAATCTGTAAAAATCCCATGAGGAAACATTACATATTATTTATTGAAGATCCCAATATTCTGGCAGGAGAACCCTGCAGCCGCCATATTTTTGCCAGGGAAGAAGGCGTGCGTTTGACAACGGTATTTCTGGCCGATGCGATAGAAAATCTGCCCAATGACTGCAGCTATTTTCTGCAAAGCAATTCCGATTTTTCCGGAATCCGAAGCAATAGTGAAGAAAAAGAAGTTGAATTTGATGAAATAACCCCAGCTTGTGCCCAGGCGTTTGCCCGGAAAATAGCAGGCATCCGCGTAAAGGAAAGAGAGACCGGCGGTGAATTGGCAGATTATATACCTTTTTTATCGTTATTTTCGGAGGGGCGGCCGGAAGATTTGAATATTACCGGTAAATGGCGTAAAAGCCGGATTCATGAAAGTATTCGGGTTCCTATCGGCAGAAGGTCGGGAAATCACACTTTATACCTGGATGTTCATGAAAAATACCATGGCCCTCATGGTCTGATTGCCGGAACCACCGGCTCCGGTAAAAGTGAAATCTTACAGACTTATCTATTATCTTTAGCCATACATTTCAGCCCGGAAGATGTTGCCTTCTTCATTATTGACTATAAGGGCGGCGGCATGGGCAATCTTTTTGGCGAGCTCCCCCATACAGTGGGAATTGTGTCCAATCTCTCAGGAAATCAAATCCGAAGAGCACTTATTTCCATAAAAAGCGAAAATCGAAAAAGGCAGCAGCAATTTTTGGATTATGGGATGAACCATATCGATCAGTATACTGTTGCCTATAAAAACAATAAATTGCCAACGCCAATGCCGCATTTATTTATCATCGTAGATGAGTTTGCGGAATTAAAGCGGGAAGAGCCGGAATTTATGAAAGAACTGGTTAGTGTGGCACAGGTGGGGAGGAGCCTTGGGGTCCATTTGATTCTGGCAACGCAGAAACCGGCCGGTGTGGTAGATGACAATATTCGCAGCAATGCCCGGTTTCGGCTCTGCTTGCGAGTGCAAGATCGTCAGGATAGTATGGACATGCTGAACAAGCCGGATGCGGCAGGATTAACGGGAGTTGGGCGCTGCTATCTGCAAGTGGGAAATAATGAGGTATTTGAACTTTTTCAGACCGCATATAGCGGTGCAGCTTATGTGGATGGAGATGAAAGTGATGAAAAGACGGCCAGGATGATATCCCGTACGGGAAAAAACATATTAGTGGAAGAAGGACGGAAGTTACAGGCATCAGAAGGAACTACCCAATTGACAAAAATTATCGATTATCTGAAAAATGTAAGCGGAGAAATAAAGTACCGGGGCGGAAACAAAATGTGGATGCCAATCTTGCCGGAAAAACTGGCATTAGAGAATCTGGTATCAGTAACAGACATACAGGCGGAATGTTTGCCGGTCACCGCTCTGTATACCTGTGTGGGATTATGTGATGATCCCGGAGAACAAAGGCAGTTTCCGCTGGAATTTGATTTGTGTAAACAGGGCAATATTTTAATCTGCGGTAGTCCGGCTACCGGTAAAAGTACATTGTTACAGACATTGCTGTATGCTCTGATGAATCGGTATTCGCCTAGGGAAGTAGAATTTTACCTGATTGACTGCAGTTCCCAGATGCTGGGAGCATTTTCGGAAATGCCCCATGTGGCGGGGACTATGAGAGAAGAAACCGACCATTGGGGGCGGATATTTTATCGGCTAAAGCAAGAGCTTCGGAAAAGAAAAGAACAATTTTCCGGTGGCAGCTATATGCATCAGCAGGAGTGTATTCCGGCGATTGTTCTTGCAATTGATAATTATGCGGGGTTTCGGGTACAAACAAAAGAAAAATATGAGCAATTCATCCTGCAGTTGGCGGCAGAAGGGAAAAATAACGGGATTTTCCTGATTTTTACAGCTTCCGGAATCGGTATGGGAGAAGTGCCGGTTAAATTGGCCGGTAATTTCGGCTACAGGCTGGTATTGGAATTAGGAGATATTTATCAATATGGAGAAGTATTACGAGTGAGCCGCCCGGAGGTTTATCCGGAAAGCGGAAAAAGAGGAAGAGGCATTGTAAAGGAGGAGCAAAGGGTATTGGAGTTCCAAACAGCGTTTGTCATGGGGGAAGAAAATGATTTTATCAGATTGGAGAAAATAAAAGAGAAATCGGCGGAAATCAGAAAAAAATATTTTCCGTATACGGCAGAAGCGGTCCCGGAAATTCCCGAGATACCGGATTTCAATGCCTTTTATCAGGTAATCCGGCGGAATGGTTTGGAACGGAATGCAGACCGGATTCCTATTGGGTATGAGCGGGAAAGCGGAAATATTTATGCGGTTTTATTATCGGAGGTCTATTGTTACTTAATCACAGGCAGAAAAGGCAGTGGAAAGACCAACTTGTTAAAAATCATTTCTTATATGACTAAAGAAAAGGAAACCATTTATATTGACTTTTTTGGAAGAAGAGAAGGGTTTCCGGAAAGTGTCCGACACATCAGAACAGATCAGCAATTATACCGGTGGCTGGAAGAGTTATCTCCTGTTATGCAGGAGCGAAACCAATATATTCATGAGGGCAGCCGGAAAGAATTTTCTCCTGTTTTTGTCTTAATCGATAATTTGGGGGATTTTTGCAGACATATTCATTGCCCTCAGGAAGATGTGAAAGTAATGGAAGCCTTTGTGGAACATATCTGGAAAAAAGGAAGCGGGCATGGCCTTTACTGGTTTGCGGCATGGAATCCGGAAATAGATTCCGATGCCCACAGCTTTTCCGGTTATCAGATATTTACCGGATACGGAAAAGGACTGCATTTGGGCGGGAATGCAGCAATGCAGAGAACGTTTATTTTTAGCGACCTGAATTACAGTGAGCAAAGTAAACTTCTGAAACCGGGAATGGCATTGGTTCCGCCGGCGGAAAATGACAAAACGGTTCAGGTTATTTTGCCTTTTATAGCGGAAGGGGTGGGATAAATGATACTTGTTGATATTTATGTACCGGTTTTGGACCGGGTTTATGATTTTTACCTGGATGCGCATAAACCGGTAGCCCAATTGATTGCTGAAATCAGCAAACTGATTGCGGAAAAAGAAGATACCGGTCTGGTGGGCGACGAAAGGGCGTTTTTGCTATGTGAAATGAGCAGCGGGACGATTTTGAACGCAGAATATTCGCTGGCCCAGCAGGGGATCGGTGAGGGAGCGGGTTTATTGTTAGCTTAGGAGGACATTGATGGGAGAAGGGACTATTTGCGTGAACACTGCGCTGATGAAGCGGGATATTGAAGCTTTGCGGCAAAGCTTGCTGCAGATATATCAAAGTATGGAGGTTTTGGAGGTGAGTTTGATCCGAGTAGAATCCTTTTGGGAGGGTGCGGCGAAGGAAACCTATTTTCAAATGCTAACAAGTCAGTGGGAGCATCTATTACATAAAAAACAGGCGGTAGAAACAGGAATTACCCAAATGGATCAGATCCGTCAGCTATACATGGAGTGTGAAAGGCAGGTGCTGGGAGCGGTGACGGCTTTAAGATAGCCGGATAGGAGATAAAGTGAGGGTTATATGGACGGAGAGTGGATATTAAAGGTTACACCGGAACGGCTGACGGAAGCCGCCGGAGAGTGGCAGGGAGAAGTCAGGGTGATTGAATACAGGTTTGAACAGATTCGGGATGTTGTCACCCGGACCATGGGATACTGGAATGGGGATGGCGGAGAGCATTACCGAAAAAAGATGCTTGCCGGCATAACGGAAGCAAGTGCCAGTGTGGTCATCGTCAGGCAGCAAATCAGGACCCTATTGGCAATAGCCGGTATCTATCAGAAGAGTGAGACAGAGAATACCGAAAAGGCCGGAAGTTTGGAAGGAACTATTTTAAAGTAGGAGGTTAATGTGAAAAATAGAATTCACATGATTATGTATGTCACGGGAAAGTATGGAAATTAATTTTCAGCAAAGTCTGGAAGTTGCCGGCACCCTGGAAGAATTGGCGGGTATCCTGACAAGGGTTACAGAAAATGATTTTCAGGAATTGCTGCTGAATATCAGACGATGCTGGGAGGGAGCGGCAGCGGAAGAATTTTTGAAAAGAGGAGATACCTTATGTGAAAAACTAAAGCAGTCTGCGGCGGCACTGACATCAGGTGCCCAAATGGTCCGGCAGACAGCCCAAAAAATCTATCAGGCAGAGCAACAGGCAATTATCATTGCCCAGGAAAGAAAATATCGATAAGCAGAAAAGGAGAACGTTATGGGATTGATTCAGGTAACAGCCAAACAGTTAAGGCAGGAAGCAGAGAGAGTGGAACAATTGAACAACCAATTGAAAAGTCAGATTGCACTTTTGGAAGCAAAGGAGCAGAATTTGGGAACCATGTGGGAAGGTCAGGCCAAGGAAACCTTTCGCAGTGCTTTTTTAAGAGATAAAGGCCAAATGGAGGAGTTTTATCAGCTGATTGTCAAATACATACAGGCATTACAGCAAATTACTGTTAAATATGAGCAGGCCGAGCAGCGCAATATGGAAATCGCAGCAAACAGAAATTATTAGTAAAGGAGAAGATGGATATGGAAGGTATATTAAAAGTAACGCCGGAAAAATTAGTGGAAACATCATCGGAATTCAGTGCCGTGGGAAGCAAGATCAAGAGCCTTACAGAAGAAATGACCCAGGCAGTAGACGGGTTAAAGGGAGTATGGCAAGGAGAGGCGGCACAAATGTACAGCGGAAGGTTTGCAGCATTGCAGACAGATATGAATATAATGCATCGAATGATTCAGGAACATGTGAATGATTTACAGGAGATGGCCAGACAATATCAGACGGCAGAAGCGGCTAATGTGGAAGAAGGCAGTTCTCTGGCTATTAATATTCTGTCATGACGAGTAAAAATATGGAAGAAAACAACAGGATCAATCAAATGATAAAATATGCAAATAATAAATATCAGGAGACATTTCAGCTTGATACGGTTTGCGAAGGGCAGCCGGGAGGGGCATATACTATGATATTGGTAAAGAGTAAAACTTTTCCGGAGGGGGAGATTATTATCCGGTCCGATTGGAATCAGAAGGGGGAATGGGTGCAGCGGGATAACTATGTATCCTATTATCTTCAGGAACAGGTCCGGGAACAGATTCAGATTATCGCAGCATATGTGTATGGGCAGTGCAAGGTGTATTATAAGCCGACATCCATGGTTTTACCGGCAGAGTATAGCAAAGAAATGGGAGTGGAAGAATTCCTGTCACGAAAAGAGTCCATGGTTCACATCTATATTTACCTGCCAACCCAGGCATCCATCAGAGAAAAGAGTGAAAAAGCAGAACTGCTGCAAGAGGAGCTGATCAGAAAAGGGTATCAATTAAAAGGCTTAATCTGTTATATCAATAATGCCGGCTTCTATGATTATATATCTGACGCAAATTATCGGGAGGCATACACCGAGCAAAAGCAAACCTGTGCAAGAGGAACCTTTTTATTGGAAAAGGCCGGGTATACATATTTACGTTGGTAAGACAGGGGTAAAGAATGGGTGAAGAAAAAAGTAGGTTGTCAGAGTCGGAAACCTGTCTTCTGTTGGATACCTATATGTATTTGAATTATTATGAAGCGGAAGACGGTCAGAAGTTAGAAGAAATCCTGGCAGATTTATCAGGATTGCCGGACTATACTGCAGGCGGTATCCATAGCGGAGAGTATGAAATCCTGCAAAAAGCAGTGGCAGAAAAACCGGAATTGGGAGAATTGCAGATTAGAGCACAGAGTTTTCAGCTTGGCTATGATAGCGGCACCCGGGCATGTCTTTTTCAAGAACAAAGCACGGAAACCGTTTATGTCGTATATCGGGGAACAGGAGATGGTGAATGGCCGGATAACGGTCTGGGAATGACGCAGGAATCCACCATTCAACAGCAGCGGGCATTGTCCTACTTTGAAAAGGCCATGGAGACAGGGGGATTTACGGAAGACCATCGGATTATTATAACCGGGCATTCGAAAGGCGGAAATAAAGCCCAGTATGTAACAATGGAAACGGCTTACGAAAATTTGATTGATAAGTGCTATTCTATTGATGGACAAGGGTTTTCCGATGCAGCCGTCAGCAAATGGAAAGAAAAATATAGTCAAAGTGAATATGAATCCAGAACCCACAAGCTATATGCTATTAATGGTGAAAATGATTATATAAATGTACTGGGCCAGACCATTATTCCGGCGGAGCATATCAGCTATCGGTATACACCGGTGGAAAAAAATAACATTGCGGGATATCATGATATAAAATATATGTTTGCCGCAAAAGATAATGAAGGCAATGTGATTTTTACCGGTCAAAGCAATTACGTCACTGGCGGACAGAAGGAATGGGGGATATTTGGGCGGAAGTTATCAAATCAGATTATGGCCTTGGACCCGCCTGAGCGGGCAGGGTGTGCAGCTGTTATTATGCAGTTGATGGAACTGAAAGGTGAAAAAAAGACCGGGCTAAACGGAGAAAAGGTGACATTATCAGACTGGCAGGATTTTTTTCAAATAGGTTTGCCTACGGTGCTTATAACCTTTTTGTTTTCAGAGGAAGGAAAGGGACTGACCAGTTTTCTTTTTGGCAGGGAAAGCGGACAGGAATATTTTTATAAGGTGGTTCCGGCACAGATGGCTGGCAGGGCCGAAGAGGCAGAGCAGATTGCTTTACAGATAGAAGAGATAGCAGCAGAAGTGGAAGCGGCAGCAGACAGGTTAAAAGGATGCCTGAAATATGGATTTCCCTATTCCATTGGGGTCTGCGGAAAGTTAAAGAAAAAAGGCGGTAAAATAGAAAAGGAAGCAGACCAGCTTAAGCAGATGTCAGCGGTGCTGGAAACAGCAGCCCAATTATATGCGGCATGTGAGCAAAATATTGCAGACATTTGACTTTATAGGGTAATGTTATTATAATAGAACACATCGTTAGAAGAAGTAATTGGTTAGGAAAGAAGGGAAATTTATGATAAAGATTGATATTGTATCCGGATTTTTGGGTGCCGGCAAAACCACATTAATAAAAAAGTTACTGAAAGAAGCATTAAATGGGACAAAAGTAGTTTTAATCGAAAATGAATTTGGCGAAATCGGAATTGACGGCGGATTTTTGAAGGATGCCGGAATTGAAATCAAAGAAATGAATTCCGGGTGTATCTGCTGTTCCCTGGTGGGTGATTTTGGTGCATCTTTAAAAGAAGTGATGGAGACTTATTCTCCAGATCGGATTCTGATCGAACCATCAGGAGTCGGAAAGCTTTCGGATGTGATAAAGGCTGTTCAGGAAGCAGCCGGCAGCGGAGCGGTATTAAACAGTTCGGTAGCGGTAGTGGATGCC
Source organism: Lachnospiraceae bacterium (assembly GCA_031555615.1). Classification (GTDB taxonomy): domain Bacteria; phylum Bacillota; class Clostridia; order Lachnospirales; family Lachnospiraceae; genus UBA935. The sequence continues at coordinate 16,411 of JAVBUF010000084.1, forward strand.
GCCAAGTGTAAGATGTATATTAAAAATTTTGGCGAATTTTTTATTGACCAGATAAGCCATGCAGGAACCATTATTCTCAGCAGAACCGATAAAGTGAGTGAGGAGAAAATATCCAAGTGTGTAGAACTGCTGCGTGGGTATAATGCTGAGGCAGTTATTGTAACCACACCCTGGGAGCAACTGGAAGGACAAGTTATCCTGGATACGATAGAAAAAATACAGGATTTGGAAAAAGTCATGATGGAAGAATTACATGCTCATCAGGAGCATGATCACTGTGACTGCCACGATCACGATCATCACGACCATGACCACGGCGACTGCCACGATCACGATCATCATGATCATTGCGATTGCCACGACCATGACCATGACCATATCCACCATGGCCATGAGGAGCACGGCGAAGGCTGTACTTGTGGCTGCCACGATCATGAACATCACCACCATCATGCCGATGAAGTATTCACCAGTTTCGGTATGGAAACACCGGTAGCTTACGGAATGGAAGAACTGGAAAGCATCTTGGAAAAATTGGAGGATGAGTCTGTGTACGGTATGGTACTGCGGGCCAAAGGCATGGTAGCGGCCGAAGAAGGCGGCTGGCTCTACTTTGACTATGTGCCGGGTGAAAGGAACGTGCGAAAAGGAAAAGCCGATGTGACAGGGAAAATATGTGTTATCGGTGCCCAGTTACAAGAAGAAAATCTGAAAAAGTTGTGGAAGAAAGAAGGAAAAGCATGAAACCGGTATATATGATCAATGGCTTTTTAGAGAGCGGAAAAACAGAATTTATTCAGTATACGCTGGCACAGCCATACTTTCATGCCAAAGGGAAAACGTTGCTGGTTCTTTGTGAAGAAGGCGAAATCGAATATGATGAAAAGCTTCTGAAAAAGTCCCGTACCGAAATGGAAGTAATTACGGAAGAAGGGGACTTTAATCCCGGTTATTTAATGGAGTTGGAAAAGAAGCATAAACCGGAGCGTATTATTGTGGAATATAACGGGATGTGGAATTATAAGGAGATGAAGCTGCCGTGGCATTGGAAGATTGAACAGCAGATCACTGTGATAGATGCGTCAACTTTTCCCATGTATTTTAACAATATGAAATCATTGCTTGCGGAGATGATACGGAAATCGGAATTGATTATTTTTAACCGCGCCGGCGGGATAGAGGACTTGGGGATATACAAGCGAAATGTAAAAGCCATCAACCAGGGAGCCGAGATTATTTTTGAAGATGAGAACGGTGAAATCGATGAAATATTTGAAGAAGATTTGCCATATGATCTGAAGGAAGAAAAACTGGTACTGGATAATCAGGGATATGGCATCTGGTATTTGGATTCCCTGGATCATTTTGAGCGATATCTGGATAAAAAGGTGGAATTTAAAGCTCTTGTATTGAAACCGGAGGGATTTCCCAAAGGATATTTTGTGCCTGGCCGGATGGCTATGACTTGCTGTGCGGATGATATGGCATTTTTAGGATTTGCCTGCGAGTATGACCAGTCGGAAAGTCTTACTGAGCGGGAGTGGGTGAAAGTGACGGCTACCATGACCCATGAATACTGGGCCGATTATAAGGGGGAAGGACCGATACTTCATGCGGTATCAGTGGAAAAGACAAAAGCCCCGAAAGAAGAAATTATCAGTTTTGTATAAAATACAAAATTTGAATAGAATACAAAATCTTATACAAATGGAGAAAGGGAGAAGGGTATGCCTTATTATTCATTGCTGCGATGGCTTGCATTTTTTTATTTTTACTGCTTTTTCGGATGGTGCTTTGAATCCGGCTATGTATCTGTCAAATCGAGAAAATGGGTAAACCGGGGTTTTATGCGAGGACCGTTTTTGCCGCTATACGGCAGTGGAGCAATTATGATGCTGCTGGTTTCGATGCCCTTTAGGAGCAGTCTGCCATTGATTTATTTATCCGGTTGCGTGGGTGCGACTGTGCTGGAGTATGTCACCGGGGTGGTAATGGAAGCATTATTTAAAGTGCGATACTGGGATTATTCCAATGAAAAATTTAACTTTAAGGGTTATATTTGCCTGGGATCATCTATAGCCTGGGGGTTTCTGACTCTTTTTATGACCGAATTCCTGCACAAAGGTGTAGAATATTTGGTTTTGTCAGTTCCTCATGTGTTACTGGTGGTCATTGTGGGTGTGACCAGTATTTATGTGATTTCCGATTTCACCCTATCCTTTAAGGCAGCACTGGATATGCGTGATATATTGGCTAAACTGGATAAGGTTCGGGCAGAAATGGAACATATGCAAAAGCGTCTGGATGTGCTGATCGCGGTAGCCAATGAAGAAATAGAAAAGCGGCAGGAAGAAAAAGGTGAGAGAAAGCTGATTTCTTATTTACAGAAAGAAGATTTGTTTGAAAGGATTGAAGAGCAATTCCTGAAGATTAAAGATTATGTTAAAAAGTATCCCACGGCCTTTGTCGAAGAAATTCGTGAGGAATTGATGGAAATGCGCGGTAAATTCAGTATTGAGAAGGAACGTCGTTTTCAGTTGAAAAATATGAAGGATTTCTTCCAGAGAGGACTGATATTAGGCAATCCAGGCATGAAATCAGAAAAGTTCAAGGAAGCATTGGAGGAATTGAAGGAAGCAATTCAGGATAAGCTAAGGAACGATAAAAATGGTTGAGTGAAAAGGTAAATTCCACATGTAAAAGTAAATTCCATACGGATGACTAAATTCCGTTTTTTGAGGTTTGACGAATGTGTTTAAATCCTTTAAAGTAGAATTTAACCCGAATAATAAATAAATATCTGAAAAA
>JAVBUF010000052.1:0-36528 GCA_031555615.1 Lachnospiraceae bacterium
TAGCCGGCAGTCGGCAGAGGCTGGTGTTCAGCAGATGAAAGATGAGTTAGGTTTAGGTCCAGCCTGGCCGGAAAGTCAGTGGAATGCAGCTGTAGCGGTTGCTGCCCAAAATACGCAGCAGCAATTAAGCAGTAATCCCGATGCAGAACCGGATCCGGCAGCGGTTGCCGGAGCAGTAGGTGCAAGTGCGGCGGGGGCTGATCTGAGCCAGTATTTCAGTAATATAGCTGCCGATATGCTGGCAAATGGCTATCTGGAAGACGAAGCAGCGCAAGAACAATATGTGTCCCGGTGCACGGAGGGTATCATCGGAGCAGCCGCCGGCATGGGTATCATCAATGGCAGTCAGTCGGTTCTGGATGCCGGAATGAATACCTTCCGGACCGAAAAGGAAGCGGCACTATTGAAGATTAAGGAAGCAGAGGATGAGCTCAGTAATGCCGCACTACAGCTGGAAGAAGGCTGGGTGCAATGGAATGACGGCTGGGCAGAACTGGAAGAAGGCAAGAAGGAGTTAGAAGACGGTTGGGCCGAGCTTTTGGAAGGCGAGGAAGAATTAAATACAGAAGAAGCCAAAGCCCTGAAAGAGATTGCCGATGCCTGGAAGGAAATAAAAGACGGAAAAGTGGAGCTGGCGGACGGCGAAGCAAAGCTGGTAGAAAATGAAGAAGAATACCAGGAGAAAAAGAAAGATGCGGAGGAGAAGATTGCCGAGGCTTATGCCAAACTGGATGACATCGATATGGCTGAGTGGTATGTCCAGGATCGCAGCAGTTTAAGCAGCTATTCCAGTTTAAAAAGTGATATGTCTTCCATCGAGTCTATCGGCGGTGCATTTCCCATTGTATTTCTGGTAGTGGCCATTTTGATCAGCCTCACCACTATGACCCGTATGGTGGAAGAGGAAAGAGGGTTAATCGGCACCTATAAAGCCCTGGGATTGAGTAATGGGGCAGTATATCGCAAATATCTATGGTATTGCTTACTGGCATGTATTATTGGGGGCATTGTGGGCGATGTATGTGGCTTTATTGTACTGCCTAAATTTCTGCTGATGGTTTTGAGTGAATTATATATTCTTCCGGTGGTGGAATTGCGTTTTGATCTGGCGTATGGTATCGGAGGGGTCCTTTTGTTTATGGTAGGAATCGTCGGAGCCACAGTGATGGTTTGCCGGAGTGAACTGATTCAGATGCCGGCGGCATTGATGCGGCCGAAAGCACCCAGAAGCGGTTCACGGGTATTTCTGGAGCGGATTCCGTTTATTTGGCGCCGTTTGAAATTCCTTAATAAAGTAACAGTCAGAAATTTGTTCCGTTATAAGAAACGGTTCTTTATGACGGTATTCGGCATTATGGGATGTACCGCCCTGGTACTGGCCGGATTTTCCATTAAGGATACAGTAACCAGTATGATGCCCAAGCAATATGAAGACATTTATCAATATGATCTGATGGTGGCAGTGGACGCAGAAGATAATCAGGAACTGCTGGAACTGGCAGCCGGGGAAGAGGCGGTTACAGATTATATCAATCTGGAAGTGAGCAATGTTAAAGTGATCAACAGTCTGGGGGAGACCGAAACGGTGCAGCTGATGGTGGTTCCGGATGGTACATTGTTTGAAGGATATATCCGCATCAGGGATATGGAAAGTAATCCGGTTTTGCCGGAAACAACAGGGATTTTAATTACGAAGAATGCTGCAGATATACTGAATCTGGAACCGGGAGATGATGTCAGTATCCAGAAACTGAATCTCGATGAAGGAGAGGTGAAGGTAACAGCAGTAGTACAAAATTATCTGGGCAATAACGTTTATATGGAAAAGACTTTGTACCAATCTCTTTTCGGAGCCTATAGTCCCAATGGCATATTGGCGCATTTATCACCCGAGTGTACGGATCAGATTGCTTATGCGGAAAAAATATTGGAGGACAATGAAATCGTGCTGTCTTCCATGAGCATGGAAGGAATAAAAGAAGACTTTTCCCAACACTTTGCCCTGATTAATTCGGTGGTATATATGATTATTATTCTGGCGGCGGGTCTGGCTTTTGTGGTGTTATTTACCTTGTCCAATACCAATATTTCCGAACGGGCCAGGGAGTTGGCCACCACTAAAGTGCTTGGATTCTATGATCGGGAAGTACACGCCTATGTGAATAAGGAAACCTTGATCCTGACCGCCATAGGAATTTTGATCGGGCTGCCGGTTGGATGGTTTTTAAGCGGCTTATTGACCACGGCCCTGGTTATGCCTTCGATGTACTTTGAAACCTATGTTGCCCCCATCAGCTATGGCTATGCGATCATCATTTCCTTCAGCTTTGCGTTGGTGGTAAACCTGATTACCAACCGTACGCTGAATAAGATCAATATGGTGGAAGCATTAAAGAGTGTAGAATAAGATATTTTCAAAGAGAGGTGAGAGCCTCTCTTTTTTGTCGGGGAAGGCCAGTCTGACAGTTTTTCAGGGAAAAATGCACAAAGATGCACCGGGCTATAACACAATAATCACCAAAATTTCAGTGTTGATGGCACATTTGCTTACAAAAATTCTGAAAATTTGCTAAAATGGAAATAAGTTTCAGTATAAAGGCAATAATTCTAGTAAATGAGGTGAAAAAATGTTTGAAGTAGGAGAATACATTATTTACGGCAATAGCGGAGTGTGCAGGGTGGACGCAGTGGGAACTACAGAATTGGCAGGCATGTCTAAAGACAGGCTGTTTTATACCTTGACCCCTGTTTATGAGAAGAACAGCAGGCTGTTTACGCCTGTTGATAATGAAAAAGTAATCATGAGAGCAGTGATTTCCAAAGAAGAAGCCTATGATTTATTGGAAGAAATTAAAAAAATTGACTTTTTATGGATTCAAGATGAGAAAAGAAGGGAAGAATCCTATAAAGAGGCTTTTCGCAAGTGTGATTGCCGGGAACTGGTGAAGATCATCAAAGCCATTTATTTCCACAAAGAAGCAAGACAGGCAGAAGGAAAGAAAATCCCCGCCAGTGATGACCGTTATTTTCGTATTGCTGAAGAAAGTCTTTACGGAGAACTGGCCATTTCATTTGCAATGGACAAAGAAAAAGTAAAAGCGTTTGTTATTGCCAGTGTCGAAAGCCAAAGTGACAATTAGAGTATATTATGAGGATGAAAGGATAATGAAACTGGAAAGACCGGATCTAGATGAGGAAATTGAAGCGGAAATCAAAGAAGAATTTGATAAAGTCCTGGACACGCTTTATGTAGAGGATTCTGTACGTGCCTATTTGAAAGAGATAGGTTCTATTCCACTTTTGGAAAAGGAAGAAGAGCTGAAGCTGGCAAAGCGGATTGCATTGGGTGATGAAACAGCCAGGGAAACAATGACCAATGCCAATCTGCGCCTGGTGGTGAGTGTAGCCAAGCGTTATGTTTCTGTCAGCAGTATGACGTTGTTGGATTTGATTCAGGAAGGCAACATTGGATTGATGAGGGCAGTAGAAAAATTTGATTATCGGAAAGGTTTTAAATTCAGCACCTACGCTATCTGGTGGGTTAGACAAGCCATTACCAGGGCAATTGCCGACCAGTCCAGGACCATCCGGATTCCGGTTCATATGAAAGACCAGATGAACCGTATTTCCCGAACTTCACGGCAGTTTACAGCTGATAACGGAAGAGAACCGACAGTATCCGAGCTGGCGGAGCTGATGCGAATACCGGAAGAAAAGATGGCTGAAATCATAAAGCTTTACGATGATACGGTATCTCTTGACGGCCCCATAGGAAAGGAGGAAAATACCTTTCTTATTGACTTTGTTGCGGATGAAAATATGAAAGATGTTTTTGATAAAATTGATTACATGATGCTCACCGAAGAGATTGACGGTATACTGGAAGATTTGAGTGAGCGGGAACAGCGTATTATCCGTTTGCGGTTTGGTTTTGTCGATGGGCGGGTTTGGACTCTGGAAGAGGTTGGTAAGGAGTATCAGGTTACAAGAGAACGAATCCGTCAGATTGAGGTAAAAGCGCTGAAGAGACTGCGAATGAAAAGTGAAACAAAAGAACTGCTGACTTATTTAATTGGATAAGAACAATGCGTAACTCCCCACGACAAGGAGTTGCGCATCGGGTGATGAAATTCGTGATTATGAAGAATGCATCAATACGTAGGCATGAAACACCTGATCATTCCATTCCGGAATATATTCGCCATGATGTCTATGGATAACGGCCTTGATATTACTGATGCCTAATCCGGTGATATATTCTTCGCCGGTGTAAAGCTTGGTGCTGCTTAATCCATCGAACCCTTCTTTAATATTGCCGTTAAAGCTGTTTTCCACGTGAATACAAAATTGGTTTCCCTGAAGCTTTATGGTCAGTTTAATATACTGCTTATTACCCTCCGGCGTCAGCCGACAGGCGGTAATGGCATTTTCCAAAAGATTTCCCAAAATAATACATAGTTCATATTCATCAAAAGGCATTTCATTAGGTATAGATATTTTTGGCGTAAATAGAATATTTTCTTGCTTGCAGCGATCATAAAAACTTTCCAGCAGGGCATCAATAACCCGGTTTTTACAGTAAGAGTGGACGGTTCCGCCCTTACTTTTTTCGTTTAAAGTGCGTAAGTAATCATAAGCCTGGCTGTTTTCACCTGTTTCAATTAATTTTTGAATCGCATTTAAATGAAATTTTTGGTCATGGCGCAGGCGATGCAGATTTTCCGTTAAAATAGTGAGTTTTTCATAGTAATCACGGCCGCTCTCCAGAGTGTTTTTGGCAATTTCAATCTCCCGCATAGCCAGCAGGCGGTCATTAAATCCGATAATGGTGTTTACCAGCAGGGTATAGCAGATGAGAATGAGCAGCAGTGTTGTAAGGAACGGTGTGGAAAAAATAAATGCCCTGGGGTGCCATACCACCCCAGATGTAAAGTAGTAATAGCCTACCACCAGAAGAGAACCTAACGGTATAAGAGTATATATCCGCCAAATGCCGGGTTTGGTATAGAGGAACAAACGCTGGCAGATATTCCGGGCATACTTATAGTGAAGGAAACAATATGCAGAAAGTAAAGTAAAAGCTAAAATCAAAACCATGATATAGTAGCGATTACTTTCGTAGGGAAAGAAAAGCTCTGTTGAAAAAGAAGCCAGCAGGAAAATCAGATGAGTAAATAAATACTGGGAAATAAAGATAAATGCTTTAGCAAAAAAAGGTCCTTTGCAAATATAAAAGAAAGGCAGCAAATACAGAACAGCTGCATTGACATAATAAAAAAAGGGAAAGCGGGAACGCAGAAAAAAGATGCTGATATTGATAATAGTAGCAGCAACAAAGATTAAAATACCGATATTCTGCCTTTTTTTATTGCGCTCACAACAAAAACAGGCGGACAAGAGGCCGGTAATAACCATTATGTAAGTAATCAGATAATAACAGATAAAAGCCATATTCATTTTCTCCCAATCAATAATATCTTATTTATGTTATTTCGTCAATAAAATGAAGTGTTATTTCATCAATATTTCATCAATAAAATGTAGTTGACAAATTAGTAAAAACATATTAATATTTGGCTAATTACTGCAAAGGAGGAAGACGGATGAAAATAACGGTAAATAGGGAAAAGTGTCCGCAGAATCACCAGTGTCCGTCAATAGCGGTGTGTCCTCAGGGAGCTATTTCTCAAAAGGATATTTATTCTCTGCCGGAAGTTGATGAAGACTTGTGTATCTTATGTGAAAAATGTATGCAGTATTGTCCTAAAGGAGCTTTTGAAAAGATAACAACTTAATAAAACAGATTGACGTGAAAGTCATGGTCGGAAAACCGTGGCTTTTTTTTAATTATCATGCTAATATTAGTAATAATAATGATAAAAATTGGAGAAATATGATGAATCCGGTTTTGGGAATGCCAACTTTAATAGAGTTAAATGGATTAAAGAAATGTACAGATTTGTGTCATGAGCTGGGTCTGCAGTTTCTCGAACTGAACATGAACATGCCGGACTACCAGATTGGGACATTTACCGTCTCGGAAGCCAGAACGTATGGAGAAGAGTATGGGATTTACTATACCCTTCATTTAGATGAAAATTTAAATGTTTGTGACATCAATCCTTTGGTTGCCAGAGCCTATGAGGATACGGTGAAGGCATCTATTGAATTTGCCCATGAACTGAAAATGCCGATTATCAATATGCATATGGCTAATGGGATTTATTTCACCTTACCCCGGCAAAGAGTATACCTGTTTGAAAAGTATCAGGAAAAGTATATGAAAAAGATTATGGATTTTCGTGCTTTGTGCGAACGGCAAATCCACAATGCCGATATCCGGATCTGTATTGAGAATTGTGAAGGATTTCCGGAGTTCGCCAGAAAGGCAATCGAATACCTGTTGGAAAGTCCGGTTTTTGCCCTGACCCTGGATATTGGCCACAGCCATGCGGCTGGCGGCATTGATGAACCTTTTTTCAGTCAGCACATACATAAACTGGCCCATATGCATATTCATGATGCCAAAGGCTTAAAAAACCATCTGGCGGTAGGGGACGGAGAGATAGCCATAGAAGAAAAGCTGGAATTGGCCAGACAGCATCATTGCCGCTGCGTTTTGGAAACCAAAACCGTAGAGGGTTTGAAAAGTTCCGTCAGCCAAATAAGAAGATTAGTAAAAGCGTAAAGGTTTGATAAATTATGAAAAAGTTAAAACAATGGATTGAGTTAGGCTTGACGATACTGATAGCAGCCTTCCTTTTCTATGCGGTTGCTACCGGAGCTATTGATCTTTCCGGAGAGACAGATACCACATCAACCCGCAATCACCAGGAAGCGGCGGAAATGGAGGTCCATTTTCTGGATGTGGGGCAGGGGGATTGTACCTTGATCAAATGCGGTGATGCCGCAATGTTGATTGATACAGGAGACGATTCGAATGGAACCAAAATTCAGAATTATCTGAATAAGCAAGGCATCAAAAAGCTGGATTATCTGGTACTGACCCATCCGGATTCCGATCATATCGGTGCGGCTCCTGTAATTATCACAAAGTTTGAGATTGACCAGGTTTTTGTATCCAATTATGAAAAAGATAACAAAACATATCGAAAGCTGATACAGGCCCTTGATGATAAACGGTTAAAGAGTATCACTCCCAAAACAGGAGAATTTTATTCGCTGGGAAGTGCTGGGTTTTCCATACTGGCACCAAATAAAACTTACAAAGATCCTAACAATTCCTCTATTGCCTTATTGATCCGAAACGGTGAAAATACATTTTTATTTACGGGTGATGCCGAAGAAAAGGCGGAAAAAGATATCTTAAAAACGAACATGGATATCAAAGCAGATGTTTACAAAGCGGGGCATCATGGCAGTAAAAGTTCTTCTCATGAGGAATTTCTGGAAGAAATTTCACCTGACTTTGCAGTAATCAGCTGCGGTGAGGGCAATTCACACGGACATCCTCATGCACAGACACTGAATAACCTCAGAGCCATGGGGATAAAGGTTTTCCGTACCGATGAGCAGGGGGCCATAGTGGCTGTTTCGGACGGAACCCAAATAACCTGGAATTGTGCGCCTTCAGAAAGCTGGATAGCAGGAGAACCTACAAAATCAAGTACAAAACAGGAATAGCGGAAAGGTGGTTCATTAAAATGAAAACAATCGGACTAATTGGTGGAATGAGCTGGGAAAGCACCATTACCTATTATAAAATCATTAATGAGACAATAAAAAATACCCTGGGCGGATTTCATTCTGCCAAGATATTGTTGTATAGCGTGGATTTCCAGGAAATAGAAGAATGTCAGACCAGGGAAGACTGGGAGAAGGGGGCCGATATCCTGGTCCAGGCAGCACAAAGTCTGGAACGCGGCGGAGCGGACTTTATTCTGATTTGTACCAATACAATGCATAAGGTGGTTCCCCAGATGGAAAAAGAAATCGGTATTCCCATTGTTCATATAGCCAAGGCAACTGCCGATAAATTAAAGGAAAGTAAAATCGGCCGGGTTGCTTTATTGGGTACCAAATATACAATGGAGCAGGATTTTTATAAGGACAAGCTGCTTAAGGAAGGGATATCGGTACTGGTTCCTGGTCAACAGGACAGGGAAATTGTTAATCATGTTATATATCATGAGCTTTGCATGGGTATTGTTTCACCGGAGTCAAAAGCAGAATATATCAGAATTATGAAAGGCCTGGCAGATGCCGGCGCTCAGGGGATAGTTTTGGGTTGTACGGAGATTGGATTACTGATCAAACCGGAGGATGTGGACATTCCGGTATTTGATACGGCCTGGATCCATGCCGTCAAAGCAGCAGCCTTATCCATAGAAAGTCAGGAGGTGCCAGAATGAAGTTTAAAAAAGTACTTTACCTTTCGTTAATTCCGTTAACCTTGATTCCGATCATTATTCTGGGGGCAATATCCCTTTCGGTGGGGATTAATAATGTTAACCAATTAGCCGTCCAGTCGTTGGAAGGTATAGCCCAATCCTCCGGGAAAAACCTTGAAAACTATATAGAGGCACAACAGCGCGAAGCAAAGCTGATGTCCAAAATGAAACGGATTGCGGAGTGTCTTGCAGCATACGAAGAAGGGGAAATGACGGATGTCATCATGGCGTCCTGTCAGGAGGCTCTTAGTGATTGGGTAAGTACAGATGTGAATTACAGCACGGCATTCTTACTGGATCAGAACGGCAAGGTAATTGCCTGTCGTGATGGACAGCATCAGGGCAGCGATTTCTCCCAGTACTCGGTATATACAAATCGCGGGGAAGGCAGTGGGATCAGATATAGTGATGTGGAGGATTCTTTTTTAAATCCGGGGCAGGATGTAATCTATATCAGCTATCCCATCGAACATAATGGATATTCCGGGATTATCGGATTGGAAACAACACTGGCCTTCTACAATAATTTGGTTGATAAAATCATATTCGGGGAAACCGGAGCTTCTTTTATTGTAAATGAAAACGGTGTCGCTTTGTGCCATTCAGACCCGGATAAGCGCGGGCAGTCCTTGTACCATCCGTCTATCTCCACAATTGTAACCAGGTATCAAAGCGGAGAGCTTCCTCAAAGCGGCAGTATTTCATATAATTATGATAATGACTCACGATTGCTTGGATATTATGTGATTGAGGATGTGGGCTGGGCATTTTTTTTCATGGAAAGTTATTCGGAAATAAATAAGCCCATTATATTTTTGATTACTGTTTATATCATCTTCTCTGTGCTGGTGTCGTTGCTGGATGTATTGGTATGTCTGGCTTTGATCAGGCTGTATACCAAACCGGTTGATAAGCTGCTGGAGGTGTTTTTGAAGGCGGCGGACGAAAATGATTATATCGCCTGCGAAGTGACCGGAAACGGAGAATTTGCAGAATTGGCAAGGGGTTATAACGTAATGATTGAACAGCTTACCCTTAAGGATCAGGAATTGAAAGCCAATTACATGATGTTGGAGCATGAAAAGGAACTGAGCAATTATATGGCTTTTCATGATTTTATTACGGAGGTATACAATCGGAGAGCTTTTGAGCAGAAGCTGGATGAACTTTTGGCGGAAGAGCATGCCGGGGCAGTTTTCTATCTCGGACTGGATGGTTTTAAGAATGTGAATACGCTTTTCGGACATGATATCGGAGATTTGTGTTTGAAGGAAACGGCACGAAGAATTCAAAGTATAAATCATTTTGGGATGATAACAGCACGTCCCGGCGGAGATGAGTTTTATATTATTAAGCCGGGAGATAAAGCGGAAGTAGGCATGCTTGCGGAGGAATTACTGCAAGTATTCAGGGAGCCGTTTGTTTTCACACAGATTTCGATTGATTTGTCGGTCAGCATCGGGATTGCACTTTTTCCGGAAGATGGGGAACAGACAGATGCCGTTATGAAGTGTGCCGACATTGCCATGTATGAAGCAAAGACAAACGGTAAAAATCAATATTGTTTTTATCGGGAGGAAATGTCTGAGGATCTGCGATATAATAATGAAGTGCTGGAAGTGTTGGATTATGCTGTTGATACCGGCGAGGCGTTCCTTTGTTATCAGCCGGAAATTGGTGTACACAAAGATGAAATTGTTGCTTTTGAAGCACTCATGCGAATAAAGAGCGAACGTTTGGGATACCTCAGTCCGGCCGAATTTATTCCCCTGGCAGAGAAAAGCGGAAAAATTATTGCGCTTGGTAAATGGGCATTGACGGCTGCAGTCCGGTTTGCAAAAAAAATGATAAGTAAAAAGATTGAATTTGAATATGTTGCTGTAAATATTTCAACGATTCAACTGGAACAGTCGGATTTTGTTCTGATGGTAAAGGAAGTATTGCGGAAAGAAGATTTGGACCCCAGACGTATGATGCTTGAAATTACGGAAAGTGTTTTAATGTCCGAATCCGGTCATAATATCAAAAAATTGTCAGAACTTCGGGAATATGGGGTTAAAATCGCCCTGGATGATTTTGGGACAGGGTATTCTTCCATGCAATATCTGGCCGAGCTGCCGCTGGACATCCTTAAAATAGATAAATTTTTTATTGATGAGATTGTTTTCGATGATAAAAAAAGGGAAATTATTAAAAGTATCATAAATATGGTTCATCAGCTTGATTTAAGGGTTGTTGCGGAAGGGGTTGAAACAAGGGAGCAGAGTGAACTGCTAAAGAAAATGGGGTGTGATATTATTCAGGGATATTATTATTATACGCCCATGACCGGAAATAAAATCATCGATCTGTGCGGAGCAGATAAAAGAAGAGAAAATCTTTCAAAAAGTTAACAAATAACTTAAATAAGAGATTAATAATGTTGTATATTATGCCCTTTATTTTTTTTGATGTGGTACTTTGGGACGCAATCATGTATACTTGCTGTAATAAAATAAAAATAAGGGTGTGCGTCCATGAAAAAATTATTTGAGACAAATAGCATTAAACAGAAGGTAATGCAATATGTAACCGGCGTGGCAATTGCAATGGGTGTATTTTTGACAATTATTATGATTGTCAGCAGTTTTATACTTACGGACCGTGTATTGTTGGATACCTTGCAGATGATGGCGAAAACCTCATCTAATAACGTCAGTTCCAACCTGCATCTGCTAACCGACAGAATGGCGAATATTTCCGTTGAGGCAGGATTAACCAGTGATACCTTGAGTGTTCAGGAAAAAAATGATATTTTAGCCGAAAAGACGTCTCGCATTGAATTCGTATGGCTGGCAGCGTATGATACGGAAGGAAATAAATTATTTGGTGATGAGGCGGCACCGGCTTCGGTTGCCCAGGAAAAATATTACCGGATGATGAGTCAGACCGCGAACCTTGTAATTGGTGAAACATTTGAACAGAACAGTGTCCTGCAGCTGACCGTTGGAGCTCCGTTAAGAAAGGACGGCGAACTGGCAGGCTATGTAATCGGCAGTTATAAATATGATATGCTCAATGATGTTCTGAGCGGTATCCGCCTGGGGAAAAGCGGCAGTGCATATATTGTCAATGAAGATGGGATAATCGTAGCCCACCAGGAAATCGAACAGATTACCCAAAAAAATAATATTTATGATCTTTATACAACATCTAAGAATAAAGCCGTATTTGACAAAGTAGTCAACCGGCAGACCGGTGCGGATACCATGAGTTTGCATCATTCCAATCACTATGTAGCATATTCTCCGATACCAGGGGTAAACTGGGCGCTGATAATCGATGCCCCTAAATCAGAATTTTTAGGTGTGGTTTACATAGCGTTAATTATTTCAGTGGTGTTGTCGATATGTTTGACAGGTATTGCCAGATTGGTGGTCAGCAGACTGGCGGAACAGATATCCACATCTCTGTCAAGTGCCACCAGACGGTTGGAGGCTTTTGCGGAAGGTAATCTGAAGGATGAGGTAGAGCAGTTAAAGACCGGTGATGAGGCAGAGGTATTAGCATCAGCTTTGGCACAGTCAATCAGCCGGATTGATCGTTATATTGAAGATATCAGCAAATCCTTAGGAGCTTTCTCTGATGGAGATTATGCATATGAGATTCCTGATAATTTTAACGGAGACTTTGCTGCTTTGCGAAAAGCACTGTTATCTATATCGGAGGCCCTTAATAAGACCATGCGGCAGGTGAATGTAACTTCCATTGATATCGGCCGAAACTCTGATGAGATTTCGGACTATGCAAGACAGTTATATGATGGTTCCTCAAGACAGACAGAAGCCCTTGGCGGATTAAATGAATTTATTAATCATATTATTGAAAAATTAGATTTAATTGACGAAAATTCCAATCTGGTGTCTCATCGTGCCGATGCGGCAAACGAGAAGGTGGTACAGGGAAATCAGCAAATGAACGATATGCTTGCCACCATGAATGATATTACCAGCAATATGGAAGAAATCATGGAAATCAGTCAGATGATTGAAGAAATTGCTTCTCAGACCAGACTTCTTTCCCTGAATGCTTCTATTGAAGCAGCCAGAGCCGGAGAAGCAGGAAGAGGCTTTGCGGTAGTAGCGGAAGAAATCGGTGCGCTTTCCGATCAGACCGCATCGGCTTTGCAGCAGACCAGTAATATAATTGTACGTTCCAACCAGGCCATCGAGAAAGGTATGGAAACGGCCAAGGGAACGGCTAATGCTTTGAAAGAAATTGATAGTGCCACAGAAGAGTTTTCAAAGATTTCAGCCAATCTTATCCAAATTGTTGCCGAACAGAAGGCAGCGGTTGATCAGATGACAACAGAAATTGCATCGGTACAGGAAATCGCTGTGATGAATCAGAAACTGGCGGAACAGACAGATGCAAAGACAGAACAGTTCCAGGCGCAGGCAAATGAGTTGAAAGAATTTGTGTCCCAGGTAAAATTAAGGGAGGAGAGATAAACCATGAAAAACAAATTTATTTTAATTGGAATAATGGTATTTTCGATGTTCCTGCTGGGGGGCTGTGGAAATAAAATGGAAGATGGATTTTATACAGCGGAATCAGCCGAATTTTCCCACGGATGGAAGGAATATGTCTGCATCCTGGTAAAGGATAATGAAATTGTATCCGTAGAGTACAATGCCAAAGATCCCAGCGGTTTCATTAAAGCCTGGGATAATGAGTATATGCGGAACATGAATTCCATATCAGGAACTTATCCTAATGAATACACTCGTATTTGTGCAAAGCAGTTGATGGACAGACAGAGCGCCGATACGGATGTGGTGACGGGTGCAACCCATTCCAGCACACTGTTTCCCTTACTGGCCCAGGCAGCCATTGATCAGGCGAAGCATGGTGATGGAACAACGGCAGTAGTAACAGAGGAATAATAATAATAATTCGACAAATTGCGAACCTTTTTTACCTTTTTTGCATAGATTATAGTAAAGAATGCAAAAAGGAAAAAAATAAATGTGTAATTTTTCTTGTTGTAAAGAATGTGAAAACAGCCGGTGCGATTGCAAAGAAAGATGTGGTGACAGAAGGTCCATAGAGGGTATTAAAAAAGGAATCTGCCGCATCGAAGAAGGCTTGGGAAGTCTCAGAAGAGGTTTGAAAGAGATTTATAGAGGCGACATCTGTGAAGCGGAGAAATGTATTTGCAGGGGCCTGCGTGAAGTTCGTGAAGGCTTATGTGATTTGCTGAAAGGATTGAAAGGTGTACGCTGCTGTCTCAGCTGTGAAGAATGGAAGAAAATCCATCAAGGCATCTGCTGTATTGAAAAAGGCCTGAAGGATATCTGCAAAGGCCTGAAGGATATCGGTGGCTGCGATGAAGCCTGCGGCATCCGTAAGATCGAAGAAGGGATTTGCGCAATTGAAGAAGGCCTGGAAAAAATTTTGAAGGGCTTATGCAAAGTATTATAATTTATGATTAAATAAAAGTATCCCTTAAGTCGACAGTGATGGCTTAAGGGATACCTCTTTAAAAGTTTCTTTACAGTTTGTCTTAACTCTAGTATGATGATAAGGCAATAGAAATCAGATAAATGAGGAGATTAGAGTAAATATGAATATTAGAAAAATGGTTATGGCTGGTGCCTGTCTGGCGTTATGTATTGTTCTGCCCTTTTTAACGGGGAATAACCGGGAACTGGGAACATTATTTTCCCTGATGCATATTCCGGCACTCTTATGCGGGTTTGTTTGTGGGTGGCCCTATGGCTTGATTGTGGGATTTGTTGCGCCCTTACTGCGCTCCCTGCTGTTTGGAATGCCGCCGATGCCTATGGTTGCCGTACCGATGGCTGTTGAACTGGCAGTTTATGGAGGGTTATCCGGATTGTTATATCATTTGTTTCCGAAACGGAATTCTTACATATATATAAGCCTGATCTGTGCCATGATTATGGGCCGCATTGCCAACGTGCTGACAGCGTCTTTGTTTGGCCAGGCAGTGGCCATCGCATCCTTTAAAAACATTTTTGTTGGTACCTTTGTGGGGATTATCATTCAGATCATTATCATTCCGGTGATTGTGATTGCACTGAAAAAATCGGGGTATATGGATCATGGAGCAAATCAGAAAACTGCTTAGTGAAAAGAGCCGTGTATGTGTAGCCATAGACGGAAGATGCGGAGCCGGCAAGTCTACTTTGGCAGATCGGCTTGCCGTAGAGTATAGTGGTGAAGTGATCCGGATGGATCATTTTTATCTGCCGTTAGCCTTACGCGGGCAGGAACGGGTTAATGTGCACTATGAGCGT
Source organism: Lachnospiraceae bacterium (assembly GCA_031555615.1). Classification (GTDB taxonomy): domain Bacteria; phylum Bacillota; class Clostridia; order Lachnospirales; family Lachnospiraceae; genus UBA935. The sequence goes on from JAVBUF010000052.1 coordinate 14,714, forward strand.
TTTGATGAAGAGGTGGTGACCGGCTTAAAAAGCGGCATCCCCTTTTCTTATCGTGTGTTTGATTGTCGAATTATGGATTTTGGCGAAAGTATTTTAATCGGAGCCGCGCCTTTGATTATTGTGGAAGGTGCGTATTCCACGCTGCCGCAATGGGAAGAACTTTATGATTTTAAGATCTTTGCGGATATTTCTAAAGAAGAGCAGAAAAGACGTATTATTTTGCGGAATGGTGTGGAAGGATATCAAAATTTTGAAAATAAGTGGATTCCCATGGAAGAAAAATATTTCGCAGAATACCATACGGTAAACAGATGTGATTGCAAGATAACCATATAAATCTTCAAAATATGGAGATAATAAAAGGATGGTATCGGTTTTATATACCATGCTTTTTATTATTTTTATTGAGGAGAAAAAGGTTATGAGTTATGTAATATTGGGAATGAGCGGAATATTGCTCAGTATTTTTATTGTTAAAAAGTTATTAAATCGAGTTTGTATGAATCTGGCCATTGGCCGAAAAACGGTAGATATCAGGAAATATAAAAGGGCTCATAAATTTACCCGGCTGATTACCGAAGCAGAAGGCTATGGAGAGTGGATAGCATCCCAGGAAACAGAGATTATCTCAATCCGCAGCAGAGACGGCTATAACCTCACGGGACATTTTTTGCCATCTGAAAATCCGCAGCGGACTTTGTTAATGGTTCACGGGTGGAGAAGCGGATGGATACGGGATTTTGCGGCGATGGCCGAAAAACTGCACCGGTGCGGCTGTAATCTTTTATTAATTGAGCAAAGAGCACATGGTAAAAGTGAAGGAAAGTATATCGGTTTCGGTGTCCTGGAAAGATATGACTGTAAGGAATGGATTGCCTATCTTACCAATAGGCAGGGCGGGCATTTGCCCATTTATCTGGCAGGACTTTCCATGGGAGCATCCACTGTTCTGATGACGGCAGGGATGGAGCTGCCGGAAGAAGTAAAGGGCGTGATTGCCGACTGTGGCTTTACATCACCATACGAAATGGTGGCAAGAGTAGCCAAAACGGTATTTCATCTGAATTCATACATGGTTAACCAGATCAATCATATGTGCCGAAAAAAGGCCGGTTACAGTTTAAATGAATATACCACTCTGGAAGCTATGGAAGCTTGCCGGATTCCGATATTTTTTGTTCATGGAACGGCCGACAGTTTTGTGCCGATGGATATGACCTTACAAAATTATCAGGCCTGTAAAGCCAAAAAAGAATTATATTTAGTTGAAGGTGCGGAGCATTGTAAAAGCTTTATGCAGGATAAGGATGGATATATTGCGGCTCTTCATCATTTTTTTGACTGGAATAATGTTAGTACCACTCTATAGTGAAGAACAGGAGGAAGAAGTATGCAGAAGGAAAATTGGTGGAAGAAAGCGGTTATTTATCAAATATATCCCCGCAGTTTTCAAGACAGTAACGGTGATGGGATCGGTGACTTACAGGGTATTATCAGCCGGATGGATTATCTGGCCCAATTGGGGGTGGATGCCATATGGCTTTCACCGGTCTGCCAATCGCCACAGGATGATAATGGATATGATATCTCTGACTATCAGGATATCGATCCGATGTTTGGTACCCTGCAGGATATGGAGGCGCTGATCGAAAAGGCGAAGGAACATGGCATCAGGATTATTTTGGATTTGGTCCTGAATCATACCTCTGACCGGCACCGCTGGTTTCAGGAAGCCAGAAAAAGCCGTGAAAATCCTTATCATGATTATTATGTATGGCGGGATGGTGAAGAGGGAGTCCCGCCCACCGAGATGAAGGCCTGTTTTGGCGGTCCGGCATGGGAATGGGTTCCCGAACTGGGGCAATACTATTATCATCAGTTTGCAGTTTCACAGCCGGATCTGAATTGGAAAAATGAGGCGGTCAGAAGGGAATTATTCCGGATGATCAATTGGTGGACAGACAAAGGAATCGGTGGTTTTCGTCTGGATGTGATTGATCAGATTGCCAAAGAACCGGAGTTAATGATTTCGGATAATGGTCCTCTTCTGCATGAGTACATAAAAGAAATGAGTGCTGCCGCTTTCCAAAGAAATACCCTGGTTACAGTGGGGGAAACATGGGGGGCCGACACGGAAAGGGCGAAACAGTATAGTAATCCCGATGGCAGTGAACTGTCCATGGTATTTCAGTTTGAACATATTTGCCTGGATCAGCAGGATGGGAAGGAAAAGTGGGATTTATATCCCCTGAATTTCATAAAACTAAAACAAACCTTTGCCAAATGGCAGGTAGAATTATATCAATGCGGTTGGAACAGCCTGTTCTGGGATAATCATGATTTGCCGAGAATCGTATCCCGTTTCGGCGATGATGGGAAGTATCGGTTGGAATCAGCCAAGATGCTGGCCACAGTACTCCATGGAATGCAGGGAACGCCATATATTTTTCAAGGTGAAGAACTGGGAATGACCAATGTGAAGTTTGCCATTGAAGACTATCGGGACATTGAAACTCTGAATATGTATGAGGAACGAAAGGAAAAGGGGTATCCGGAAGAAGAAATTATGAATTCCGTTTGGGCAAAGGGCAGAGATAATGCCAGAACCCCCATGCAGTGGAGCACAGATGACAATGCCGGTTTTACCAAAGGCATACCATGGATTAAGGTTAACCCGAATTATTTAACAATTAATGCAGCCCATCAAATGGCAAAAGAGGACTCCATTTTTCATTATTATTGCAGGCTGATTGCATTACGTAAAAAATACGAGATTTTTGCCGAAGGTGACTTTAGGCTTTGTTTTGAAGAACATCCCGATTTATTTGTGTATACCAGAAAATGGAAGGAGGAAGAACTATTGGTGGCGGCCAATTTTCATGATCGGGAAATTCCTTCGCCACTGGTAAGCGAGTGGGGAAAACACTGGGAAGGCAGTGAACTTCTGCTTGGCAATTATCAAGAAAAAAAAAGCGGGCTGTTTTTGCCATATGAAGCAAGAATTTATCGGATGTATTAAGATTACGTTTAGAATCTTGATGATATATTGACATTCTTGCTTAAAATATATAAAAATAGAAATAAGTAATTATCAGAAAGAAAGGTGTGATATTATAATGGATTTAACTACATTAGCAGGAGTAATAATCGGAATCATTTCCGTGGCGGGAGCGATGTATTTTAAGGGCTTAAGTCCGTCGATTTTTAATAATCCGGCGGCTATTTTTGTTATTTTTGTAGGAACAGTATCAACAGTTGTAACCTCTTTCCCGGGACGAAATCTGAAAAAGGTGGGAAAGCTTTTTAAAATCCTGTTTACGGTTGACAATTCCCTTATGAGTGAAGAAGAATTGATTAACCAAATGATTGAGCTGGCATCCACAGCAAGAAAGGATGGATTATTATCTCTGGAAAGCAAGTCCAGTGAGATTGAGGATCCTTTTGTGGCTAAAGGTCTCCGTATGGTTGTAGATGGTATGTCGGAAGAGTACATAAGAGACGTTTTGGGGGCCGAGCTGGGAGCAATGGAAGAACGTCATGCTGAGAATGCAAGTATTTTTTCCTCGGCTGGAATGTATGCCCCTACCCTGGGTGTGCTGGGAGCTGTTTTTGGCTTGATTGCAGCTATGTCACATATTGATGATATGGGTGAAATGTCCCATGCAATTGCGGCGGCTTTTTTGGCAACGGTATTGGGTATTTTTACAGGGTATGTATTGTGGAACCCCTTTGCCAAAAAGTTAAAAATGAAAAGTCAGTATGAGGTATTTATAAAGAGCATGGCGATTGAAGGTCTTCTCTCTATCCAAAAAGGAGATTCGCCGGTTATGGTTAAGGATAAATTGGTATCCATCCTGCCCCAGTCCATGCAGGAAGAAATTATGGGCAACACCAAGGAGTGACAGGAAAGGAGAATAGTGATGGCAGGCAGAAAAAAACGTCACGAAGAGGAAGAAGGGGGCGAAGCTTGGCTCCTCCCATACTCTGATTTGATGACATTGCTATTGGCAGTATTTATTGCCTTATACGCAGTGAGCCAGGTTGATGCGGTTAAAGCCGGGGAAATGGCGGCTGCTTTTCAGGGGATTAATACCGGCGGCGCGAGTATTTTGAACAGTGATGGCAATGCCGTAATTCCTCTTTATGTTGATACGATCCCGGCAGATGAGGGAGACGGAACAGGAGAGACCGGAAAAGACGGGCAGGACAACAGTGATCTGATGGAACAACAGGAACTGGATAAACTGGAACAGGTACAGACCGAACTGCAGGAGTACTTTGAAGCGGTTGGACTGGACCAGGAAGTTTCCATGCATATTGATGAAAGAGGGCTGGTAATCAGCTTAAGCAGTACCCTGCTTTTTGATTCGGGAAGTGCGGAAATAAAGCCGGAAAATGAGGATGAACTTTTAGCGATCGCCAATACCATCAACAAGGTAGACAATTATATCCGAATTGAAGGCCATACGGATAATGTTCCCATCAGTACGGCAGCTTATCCATCCAACTGGGAGTTGTCAGCAGCTCGGGCCGCCCGGGTAGTCAGACTTTTTGCTGATAAAGCAGGTATTGATCATGAGAAAATGGTAGTCACCGGATATGGCGAGTTTAAACCGGTAGGAGACAACAGCACGGCAGAAGGAAGGGCCAAAAACAGACGTATTGATATTATCATCCTGAACAATAAATATAACAGTCTGGAAGATCAGATACAATATATTAAAACAATAGAGTAAAAAGAAAAAACCGGCCCTCATCAGAGTTGCCGGTTTTTGAACTGCTCTTTTAAAATTTTAAGAGTTTTTAAGGCATCATTAAAATCATAGTTATTAATCTGGTAGATAAGTGTATCGCGATAGGGTTCCCAAACGGCAAATATTTCATTGATTTCATCCAAAAGATTTATACAATCCGCATTGCCGGTTTGTAATAACGGCTCTAAATTTTCAATTAATTGTCCGGCCAGCTCAGGATTAAAAATAACAGGGTTCTCAGATGCAGTATTTTCAGTATCCATAAGCGGCACAAGTTCCGATAATACCTGATTCAGAGCCTGTTTTAACTGTTCCAGATGAAGGGACGTGCAAGGGATTCCGTCAGCCAGGGTCATTTCAATGTCTCTGGAGATTTTTGCCAGTTCGGTAGCCCCGATCCATCCGGCATTGCTTTTTAGAGAATGAGCGATGCGGCGGGCATTTATTAAATCGCCGGCAGCAACGGTCTCGCACAAATCCATATATTTATTCTGATTTTCCGTAACAAAATTTTTCTTCAAATGAAGGTATAAAACCTCATCATTGGCGGCACGTTTCAATCCCAACGAGGAGTCAATAAAACCGGTGGAAGCCTCTGGCGGTTTTTCGGCCACTGCCGGAGCTGACGACAAGGCAACTGGTTTCAAGTGCCTCAGCAGGCAATTCCACAATTCCTGAGCATAAAAAGGTTTGGAAATATAGTCACTCATGCCCAGAGCAAGATAGCTTTCCCGGTCACGTTTCATGGCATTGGCAGTTAAAGCAATAATGGGAGTAGTGATACCCAAAGCAAGTAATTTGTGTGTGGCTTCGATGCCATCCATAATCGGCATATGTATATCCATCATAATTAAGTCAAAAGGTTTGCCGGATGCTATTCGTTCGGAAACCAGGTCCACCCCGATTTGCCCATTGGCGGCAATAATGGAAGTGAGTCCGATGCGTCCCAGATGTTCACAGATAACCTGCTGGTTGATCTGATTGTCTTCACAAACCAGAACTTCTCCGGAAAAACGAGGTTTTTGAACCGAGGCAGAAGGCTTTTCGGCAGGAATAGCCGCTTCATTTGTAGTTTCAAAGGATAAGGTGAAGGAGAAGATACTGCCTTCCCCGGGAGCGCTTTCAACTTTTAGTTCACCCCCCATAAGGGCAATCATATCTCTGGTTATGGTGAGCCCAAGACCGGTTCCGCCATATTTCCGGGTAGTACTGTTATCGGCCTGGGAAAAAGGTGCAAAAACCCTTTCCAATTCTTCCTCGGTCATTCCGATACCGCTGTCTTTAACTATAAAACGAATGGAAATACTTTGTTCGTAAGAGGATTCTAAAATGGCCTCCAGCTTGACGCTGCCTTTTTCCGTGAACTTAATGGCATTGGATAGTAGATTTAATAAAATCTGACTTAATTTGGTAGGGTCGCCAAGAAGTTTTTGCCATACAAAAGGTTCCGAATAAAAGTATAAAGCAACCCCTTTTTCTTCAGCTTTGACACGGCTGATGGTTTCACAGTGTTTAAAGACATCGTGAAGATTAAAGGTGATATGTTCCAGTTCCATTTTGCCGGCTTCGATTTTGGATATGTCCAAAATATCATTGATGATAGAAAGCAGACCGGTGGTACTGAGTTTGATTTTCTCCAAGAAGTTCCGGGTTGAAACGGGAAGGTTTTCTTCATCCTGCGCAAGCTCAATAAATCCCAAAATACCGTTCATGGGAGTGCGGATTTCATGGCTCATGTTTGCCAAAAACAGAGATTTCATTTTGGTAGCTTCGGCGGAAGCCAAAGCGGCCTGCTGTAATTCCTCCTGTAAAGTGACGATTTCAGTGATATCAATATAAACACTGATGAGGATGTTTTGACCGTTTTTATCAGTGCTTTTTCGACCATGCTCGATAACCCAGCCGATAGAACCGTCTTTTTTTAGAATCCGGTAACGCAGTTCAAATTCAGTATTGCTGGTGGTTGCCTGACTATACACGGCAAGAGCATCAGCCAAATCATCGGGATGAATCAGATTGCTGGAAAGGCCGTTGGAAACAGCCATAAATTCATCACGGGTGTATCCCAGATAATTAAGCATATGGTCATTAATATAATAGATGGGATATCCCGCCTGGTCATAGGCCGCGATAATTCCTCCGGGGATACTGTTGTTCATCAGATTTTGGACATCTTCCCGGAGTTCTTCGCGTAACAGGGAAAAGCTTTCCTCAACCCTTTTTATCATGACAATACAATGAACATTGCCATTGTAGGGATCCTGAAACAATTGGATGATTCCCTGTGCCCACATATAGCTGCCATCTTCCTGCAGGCGCCGGTGAATAGTTTTAATTTCCAATTCATTCTGGGCGAACTTGGACAATAAAAAATCTCGTGAAAAATAATAAAGATAATCTTTTCTGTCATCCGGATGAATAATATGTTCGGCTACATAAGCGGCAACACCGGAAAAAGTTTTTTCATTTTGATTGGGATAAATCGAAGGGAGACTGCCATCGATAGCCTCCAGCAAATCTGTGGTCAGATCATAGTCATAATAATGCAGACTGTCAGCTTTTTGTGAACGATTGGTGGCTTTCCACTTTTCAAAGGCAAGTTCTTTTTCCCTGATGGCAGAAACATCGGAAATGGTAATAACAGCGTAAAGAGGCTGGTCCTGGGAATCAAACACAGTTGTGGAAATAGCTTCAAACCAGGCTTCCTTGCCGGAAGAAAGGCGCAGTTTGGCCCGGGCTGTCTCCTCCGGGGAACCGGCACAGATAGATTCAAAGAAATTTTGATACTCTTCTTTGTTATCCACCACTAAACCGGAAGTGATCAGTGAATTAGGAGCATTATGATTAACACATTGAATGCCGAACAATGCAGCGACATGTTCGGGTACGGTGAGCGTTCTGGTGGGAATGTGATAGTGAAGAAGCAATAAATGGGATTGCTTAACGACAATTTCATAATCTTTCAAATCAAGAAATAATTGCTGTTCAACAGCATTTTGGTGATCCATTTTCATATGATACCCCCTAAAATGATCTTATGTTTAATATAACATAAGTTAACAAAATTTTAAATCCATTTTAAGCTTTTTCATACAAATAGCCGAGGCGCAGCATCAACCTCGGCTAATTTTAAGCATTAATTTTTTTGTAAGTTTTTCTGAGCTGTGGAGAGCATTAATTTGATACGGTTCAGCTGGTTAACTTCACTGGCACCGGGATCATAATCAATCGCCACCACGTTGGAAAGCGGGTATTGCTTGCGCAGTTCCTTGATAACACCTTTACCCACGACGTGGTTAGGCAGACAGCCAAAAGGCTGGGCACAGACAATATTGTTAACACCACTGTGAATCAATTCCACCATTTCCCCGGTTAAAAACCATCCTTCACCGGTCTGATTGCCGATGGAAACAATGGGTTTGGCATAATCCACAATTTTGTAAATGCTTACAGGGGGAGTGAAGTGGGTACTTTTTTCAAAAGCTTTGGTAGCCGCACCCCGGGCAAATTCAATGGCCTGAATTCCCAACCGGGAAACAAAAGCGGCTTTTTTACCGGTTCCCAGCTTGTCAGCTTTGTAAATTTGGTTATAGAAACAGTAAAGCATGAAATCCATTAAATCGGGAACCACTGCTTCCGCACCTTCGGCTTCTAACAATTCCACCAGAAAGTTGTTGGCGGCAGGCGCGTATTTTACTAATATTTCCCCCACCACACCGACCTTGGGTTTTTCTTCTCCGGTAATTGGGATAGCATCAAATTCAGCGATCATCCGGCGGCACATATTCTGGAAGGTAAAGAAGTTCATATGCTTGCTGGAAACAAAAGCTATACATTTTTCCCGCCATTTGGCATGCAGGGCATTCACCGATCCGGCTTCCTTTTCGTAAGGACGCATCCGGTAGGTACAACGCATAAAGATATCACCGAACATCGCACTGTAGGCAGCCCGCAGCAGCAAATCGGCATTCAGATGGAAGCCGGGGTTGCTTTCGATACCGCCCAGATTCAGGGAAATAACCGGAACCTGAGGGATGCCGGCTTTCTCCAGAGCCCGGCGGATAAAGCCAACGTAATTGGTTGCCCGGCAGCCGCCTCCGGTCTGGGTCATGATCACGGCCGTCTGATCAGGGTCATACTGTCCTGACAACAGGGCATCCATAATCTGTCCCACCACCAGCAGAGAGGGGTAGCAGGCATCATTATTCACATATTTCAGTCCCACGTCCACAGCATGACGGTTATCATTGGGCAATACCACAAAATTATAGCCGCAGGCCCGGAAGGCCGGCTCCAGTATCTCAAAGTGAATGGGCGACATCTGCGGACAGAGGATGGTATAGGTTTTTCGCATTTCCTCTGTAAACACAGCGCGGTTGATGGCAGCTGACCGGATTTGCCGTTCCTGTTTTTTCTGTTCTCTGATCTTAATGGCGGAGAGAAGGGAACGAACCCGGATTCTTGCCGCACCAAGATTATTTACTTCATCAATTTTTAAACAAGTGTAGATTTTATCGGAACCTGTTAAAATATCATTAACCTGATCGGTGGTTACCGCATCCAGGCCACAGCCAAAGGAGTTTAACTGAATCAAATCCAGATGTTCTTTAGTCTTTACGTAACTTGCCGCCGCATACAGGCGGGAATGATACATCCACTGGTCGGATACGATCAGGGGCCGCTCCGGCTTGGCCAGATGAGAGATGGAATCTTCAGTCAGTACAGCAATGCCATAGGATGTAATCAATTCCGGAATACCATGATTGATTTCCGGATCGATATGATAAGGCCGGCCGGCCAGAACGATTCCTCGTTTGCCGCTGGTTTGCAGATAAGCCAGAACCTCTTCGCCTTTATCCTTAATATCCTGACGGGTAAGTTCCTGTTCTTCCCAGCCCAGTCTGGCAGCTTCCAGAATCTCAGCGGTGGGAAGCTCGCTGAATTCCTCGGCCAGTACCTGTGAAATGGTCTTTAAATCACGAAAGGACATAAAGGGATTCCGTAAGATCACTTCCCCCCGGCCAATTTCTTCCATGTTATTTTTGATGTTTTCGGAATAAGAGGTAACAATCGGGCAATTGTAGTGATTGTTAGCTTCATCGAATTCATTTCTTTCATAAAAAAGGGCCGGATAAAAAACAAAATCAACTTTTTGGTTTATCAGCCATTTGATATGACCGTGAACCAGCTTGGCCGGATAACATTCCGATTCGCTGGGAATGGATTCAATCCCTAATTCATAGATTTTATGGCTGGAGTTGGGTGATAATACCACCCGGTAACCAAGCCTGGTAAAAAAAGTATACCAGAATGGATAATTTTCAAACATATTTAAAACTCTGGGAATGCCCACCGTACCCCGAGGAGCTTCGTCAGCGGGCAGCGGCTCATAAGCAAACTGTCTTTTCAGCTTATATTCAAAAAGATTGGGAATTCCGTCTTCATTTTTGGTTTTGCCCAGTCCCCGTTCACAGCGGTTTCCGGAAATATACTGCCGGCCGCCGGTAAATTTATTGACGGTCAGACGACAATTATTGGTACAGCCCTTGCATTTGGCCATACTGGTTTCAAATTGCAGTGCATTGATCCTGGCAATGGAAAGCATGGTAGTAGCAGGCTGGTTTTCATTACCATATTGTTCCCTTGCAATCAGAGCGGCTCCGAAAGCTCCCATGATGCCGGCGATATCGGGCCGGATGGCTTCACAGCCGGCGATTTGTTCAAAGCTGCGCAATACGGCATTATTATAGAAGGTACCGCCCTGCACCACGATGTTTTTACCCAGGTCGGCAGCATCGGATACCTTGATAACCTTAAACAAAGCATTTTTAATAACAGAGTAAGCCAGACCGGCGGAAATGTCAGCCACCGAAGCTCCTTCCTTCTGGGCTTGTTTTACTTTAGAGTTCATGAATACCGTGCACCGGGTTCCCAGATCAATAGGATGAGCGGCAAAAAGCGCTTCCTGGGCAAAATCCTGAACACTGTAATTCAAAGATTTGGCAAAGGTTTCAATAAAGGAACCACAACCCGAAGAGCAGGCCTCGTTCAGTTGAACACTGTCAACGGTTTTATTTTTAATTTTGATGCATTTCATATCCTGACCGCCGATATCCAGAATACAATCCACCTCCGGATTAAAGAAAGCCGCGGCATAATAGTGAGCCACCGTTTCCACTTCGCCGGCATCCAGTAAAAAGGCGGCCTTCATCAAAGCCTCACCGTAACCGGTGGAACAGGAACGGACGATGTTGGCACCTGCCGGTAAGTGTTCATAGATGTCTTTAATGGCATTAATGGCCGTTTTCAGCGGACTGCCGTCATTGCTGCTGTAAAAGGAGTAAAGGAGGGAACCGTCTTCGCCGATGAGAGCCACCTTGGTAGTGGTAGAACCGGCATCGATGCCCAGATAACAATTACCCTTGTAGGAAGCAATATCGCTGAAGGATACTTTGGCCGCATTATGCCGTTTGATAAAGGCATCAAACTCCTGCTCATTGGCAAACAGCGGATCCATACGCTCTACTTCAAATTCCATTTTGATGGCTGAGGAAAGCTTTTCCACCATTTCTTCCATGGTATAGGAAACCTCTTCTTTAGCATTTAAAGCGGATCCGATAGCAGCAAATAAATGGGAATAACCGGTTTCGATGATATGCGTCTCGTCCAGTTTCAGAGTACGGATAAAGGCTTCTTTTAATTCGGACAGAAAGTGCAGCGGGCCCCCCAGGAAAGCCACATGTCCACGGATGGGCTTACCGCAGGCCAGTCCACTAATCGTCTGGTTAACCACGGCCTGAAAAATAGAAGCAGACAAATCTTCTTTGGTAGCCCCTTCATTGATCAGAGGCTGTATATCCGATTTGGCAAAAACACCGCAGCGGGCGGCGATGGTATATAAGGAATTGTATTCTTTGGCGAATTCATTTAATCCGGCCGCATCGGTTTGCAGAAGCGAGGCCATCTGGTCGATAAAGGAACCGGTACCGCCGGCGCAGATGCCGTTCATCCGCTGTTCCACGTTACCGCCTTCAAAATATATGATTTTAGCATCTTCTCCACCCAGTTCAATGGCCACATCGGTTTGGGGGGCCAGCTCCTTTAAAGCAGTGGCAACAGAAATAACCTCCTGAACAAAAGGAACCTGCAGATGATTGGACAAAGTCAGTCCGCCCGAACCGGTGATCATCGGATGGACCGTAATATTTCCAAGATCCCCATAGGCTTTTTTCAGCAGCGCAGCAAGAGTTTCCTGAATGTTGGCGAAATGTCTTTCGTAATCGGAAAACAGGACGGTTTTGTCACCGTCCAAGAGAGCTATCTTTACTGTTGTTGAGCCAATATCAATACCAAGAGTATGCATTTTTTATCAATCCCTTCAAAGTTCTAATCTAGTTCTAATCTACGTCATTATACGACACAAAAACAGAAAAATCAACGTGGGTAAAAAAGGAAGATGTAAAAACTGTGTGAATAATACCTGACAAATCTTAATTTTTTATTATAAATTATTATAAATATAGGAAAGATTTGGTGTTTTATTTACTTTTCCTAAATGTGATGTTAGAATATATGATGTTCGGATATAGGATATGACCTTTGTCCGAAAGTGAAGGAGAGAGACTATGAGACCGATGAGCAAATTTGAGAAAAAATTTGGTAAATATGCCATTAAAAATATTTCTTTGGTTTTGATATTATGTTATGCGGCAGGATTCATTATTAATATGATCGATCAGAATTTTCTGAACTATCTCAGCCTGAATCCTTATGAGATTCTGCATGGTCAGGTGTGGCGGCTGATTACATGGATTATTATTCCGCCATCCCTTAACATGAATCTGTTTTTTATCTTAATTATGCTGTATTTTTATTACTCCATCGGAACCAGTCTGGAACATGCCTGGGGTACCTACCGGTATAATGTATATTTATTTTCCGGGATGCTCTTTACCCTGCTTGGCTCGTTTCTGCTGATGGCTTATTCCTATATTACCATACCGGATTTAATGCAGGCACCTCAGATTGCTGAAATCTATTTTGGCAATACAGCCACTCTTTTTAGTACGTACTATGTAAATATGTCGATTTTCCTTGCATATGCCGCTACTTTTTCGGAAGCCAGAGTTTTACTGTTCTTTATTATTCCGATTAAAGTCAAATATCTGGGAATTATTTATGGAATTATGCTGGGTGCCCAGTTCTTTACCGGAGGATCCATGAATTACCCATATAGTCTCAGTGTCCGGGTGGCGATCGGTGCATCTTTGCTGAATTTTTTCATTTTTTTCTTTACCTCACGAAGCCGCATGCATATGACGCCCAAGCAGGTGAAGCGCCGGTACGAGTACAAACAGGAAGTGAAAAAAAGCAGCCGCATCAGTCGGCATAAGTGTGCCATATGCGGGATAACCGAGGAAGAAGACCCCACCAGAGAGTTACTCTTCTGCTCTAATTGTGCAGGAAATTCTGAATATTGCAGTGATCATTTATATACCCATACCCATATTAAGAACGGGGATTAATTAAGGAAAGGCATTATAGTGGAAAATAATAAAGAATTGCAATTTGCAAAATCGCTGGAAGAAGCCAGGCAAACGGCTAAGCAGCAGGGAAACTGTATTACCGGCCAACAGGTAAAAGAAATTTTTGCGGATCAAAGCTTATCGGAGGAGCAGTTTACACTGATTTTTGATTATTTAAAAAAACATAAAATTGGCGTGGATGAAGTTGTTGATCCGGAAGAATATCTGACCGATGAAGAAAAAAACTATTTGGAAGAATATCTGCGGGAATTAAAAAACCTGCCGAAATATACTGCCGGTGAGAAAGAAGCCGCTTTACTTTCAGCCATGGCGGGGGATCAGATCGGACAAGGCTGTGTAATGGAAATCTATCTGCCGGAAGTGGTGGAAATCGCCAAATTGTACATAGACCAGGGAGTTTTTGTAGAAGACTTGATCGGTGAAGGCAATGTTGCACTGACAGCCGGCGTCACCATGCTGGGGTGTGTGGAGGCAGTGTCGGAAGCAGAAAGCATGCTGATCAAAATGATTATGGATGCCATGGAAGAGCTGATCGCAGATACCGTTCAGGCTCACAGGACAGACAAGCAAATGGAAAATAAAGTCAATCAGGTAGCCGAAGCAGCCAGAGAACTGGCCCAGGCGCTGGGGCGTAAGGTGACGGCAGAAGAGCTTGCCGCTGAAGGGCAGCTTGCGGAAGAGATAATCGAAGAAGCCATCCGCATCAGTGGAAATGCCATAGAGGATATTGCGTATGGAAACAGTTGATAATAGTTTTAAATATGTCATGATGGATACCAGTAATATTTATCTGGGGGCAAGGTTTTCTTACGGCGAACTGTTAGAGGAGGATATGGTACCTTTCAAACTGCGGGTGGTAATTTCCCACTATCTGCTGAAGGAAACCGATCCGGAAACCACCCTGGAAAGCCAGCTTTATTATCTGGAACAGGGGAATTTGTTGTATGAGACCTTGAAGCAGCTGCGGGTAAAGGTAAAAGTAAATCTTTTAACGGAAAAGAAAAAGCTCTTGGGTGGCTCCACCATGCAGTATCGGGAGAAGACCATGACTTTGGAGGAATTGACAGGCACCAACCTGGCCAGGAAGAAAGCCCAGGGCCTGATTATCAGAGAGATGATTGTTTCACGATTGGGTCTGACCGCCTTCAGTGTGTGATAAATACTTGCATATAAATGTGCACAAAAAATCATGAAAAAAATGTCGAAATTTATACTTGAAAAATACAGAGAAGCTGTTATAATAATAAATGTAGCAGGAAACATAACAGGAAACGAAGCTACCACTAACAAACGGTAAAATTCCCCTTTTACACTGAGCCAGATTGAAGCGCAAGTTTCGTCTGGCTCTTTTATTGCGATTATAAGTCAAATAAAATTTGTTAAATTATACAAAAAAAGCATCAAAATTAGTAAAAAAATGTCGATTTTTTTACTTGCCTAATCGTCCTTTATCTGCTATACTAACTATTGTAGTCGAGAGACCACAGGCTCTCACTACCAATAACAAACGGTAAAATTCCCCTTTTACACTGAACCGGATTGAAACGTAAGTTTCATCCGGTTCTTTTATTTTGCAGATGTAGTAATTTTGGTAAAAACATGATATACTAAGTCCCGTGAACCATAAATTTATATTGAGAAAAGAGGAAATATAATGAAGGAACAAATCATTAAGTCCACAGCTTACGAAATAATTGAAAACCGTCCGGTAGAGGATTTGAACTCTCAGGGACTGGTTTTAAAACATAAGAAAACAGGCGCCCGCATTGCAATACTGTCTAATGATGATGAAAATAAAGTTTTTTACATTGCTTTTCGGACACCGCCCACGGACAGTACCGGGGTGGCCCATATTTTAGAGCATTCGGTGCTTTGCGGGTCAAAGGACTTTCCGGTGAAGGATCCCTTTGTCGAATTGTGCAAGGGCTCGCTGAATACCTTTTTAAATGCCATGACCTATCCCGATAAGACTGTATATCCGGTGGCCAGCTGCAATGACAAGGATTTTGCCAATTTGATGCACGTATATCTGGATGCGGTTTTTTATCCTAATATATATAAGGAAGAAAAAATATTTATGCAGGAAGGCTGGCATTATGAAATGGAGTCCGCTGCAGATGAGCTGCAGATAAACGGTGTGGTTTATAATGAAATGAAAGGTGTCTTTTCCAGTCCGGATGACGTGGTAGAAAAAGAAATCCTGAATTCCCTTTATCCGGATACTACCTATGGAATAGAATCAGGGGGAGATCCCGATGTAATTCCCACACTTACCTATGCGGAATTTTTGAATTTTCATGGTCGATATTATCATCCTTCCAACAGCTATATTTACCTGTATGGGAATATGGACATTGAAGAAAGACTAGAATTTTTAGATAAGCAATACCTTTCTCATTTTGATCAACTGCAGATGGATTCAGAGATTAAATTGCAGGAGAAATTTGAAGGTCCCCGGGTGCTGGAAAAAGAGTATTCAGTAATGGAAGGGGAGAGCCTAAAAGAAAGTGCTTACCTGAGCTATAATACCTCTATCGGAACTAGCACCGATCCTAAGCTCTATATTGCTCTGCAGATATTGGATTATGCTCTTTGTACCGCACCGGGAGCCCCGCTGAAACAGGCCCTGTTAGATAAGAGAATTGGCAAAGATGTTTACAGTACCATGGAAAATGGCATTTTGCAGCCTTATTTCAGTGTAACTGCCAAAGATGCCGATGAGAAGAGACTGGAAGAATTTGTCCAAACCATTGAGAATGTTCTAAAAGAGTTATCAGAGAGCGGTCTGGATAAAAAGGCTTTGGCGGCAGGTTTGAATTATTTTGAATTTAAATATCGGGAAGCCGATTATGGCAGCCATCCGAAAGGGCTGATGATGGGATTACAGGTGATGGACAGCTGGCTCTATGATGACAGTGCACCTTTCAGGCATATTGAAGCCAATCAGAACTTTGCATCTTTAAAGGAAGAAATAGATAAAGGATATTTTGAAGAATTAATCAGAAAATATTTAATAGATAATTGCCATAAGAGTATTTTAAAGGTGGTACCGGTGGCCGGATTGACGGCCCAGAAGGAAGCCCGGCTGCAAAAGGAACTGCAGGCTTATAAGGAAACCTTGAAGCCGGAAGAAATTGAACGGATCATCAGGGAAGCAAAGGCCCTGGAAGCATATCAGGAAGAACCCAGTTCCCAGGAGGATTTATTAAAGATTCCGCTGCTTACCAGAGCAGACATTAAAAAGGAAGCGGCAGAGTATATCAATGAGGTTCGGGATGCAGACGGAACCACAATCCTGTTTCACGATATTTTCACCAATGGTATCGGTTACCTGCGGTTTGTTTTTGACATTAAAAAAGTACCGGAAGAGTTATTTCCCTATATCGGGATTTTGAAAACCGCATTGACCCTGGTAGACACCGAAAACTATTCTTTCAGCGATCTTTTCAGTGAAATAAATATGAATACCGGCGGCATCGAAACAGTGATCAATACCTATCTCAATGCCAACGATATGACCCAGTACAAAGCTACTATGGAGATTAAAGTAAAGGTTTTATATGAAAATATCCATAAGGCCTTTGCTTTGGTCAAGGAAATAGTTATGAGTTCCCGGTATCAGGATACCAAGCGGCTTTACGAGGTGATCGCCGAGATGAAGTCGAAGATGGAAGCCGTCATGAGCAGTTCCGGACACAGCCTGGCAGCCATGCGGGCCCTGTCCTATTTTTCCGAGACAGCAGCTATTGCCCAACAGGTAAGCGGCCTTCCGCAATTTCGTCTATTGGAAGAACTGGAAGAAAATTTTGATGAAAAAAAAGCAGAATTAGTCCATAAATTAGAAACTCTGGCTGCGTATATATTTAGAGAGGAAAATTTAATGGTAGACTATACCGCTACCGAAGAGGGTTATAACGGTATAGAAGAACAGGTAACGAAGTTTAAAAAGGAATTGTTCAAAACTCCTATAAGCGGAAAACCGTTTGTTCCCCGGCTGCAGAAAAAGAACGAAGGATTTATGACCGCCGGCCAGGTGCAGTATGTCTGCCGGGCAGGTAATTTCCGGGCTAAGGGACTGCCTTATACAGGCGCATTAAAAGTCCTGCGGGTGATGATGGGATATGAGTATCTTTGGAATCAGGTCCGGGTCAAGGGCGGTGCCTATGGTTGTATGAGTAACTTTACCAAATCCGGAGACAGCTACTTCGTATCCTACCGGGATCCCAACCTTTTAAAGACTGTAGAAGTCTATCAGCAGGCTGCCGAGTTCATCAAGAATTATCAGGCTGACGAACGGGCCGTTACGCAGTTTATTATCGGTGCCATCAGCGACATGGATATTCCCATGACCCCGGCCACCAAAGGAAGCTATTCCCTGGGGGGCTATATGACCGGACTTTCTTTCGAAGAGGTGCAGAAGGGAAGGGATGAAGTGCTTTCGGTAGATCAGGAAATTCTCAGAGGACTGTACCGTTATGTGGAGGCATTTATGGAAGCCGACTGTCTGTGTGTTGTGGGAAGCGAAGAAAAAATAAAAGGCAGTAAAGAGCTGTTTATGGAGATTGAACCCCTTTTTCATTAATCAACAAGGGAGGAAAGTCATGAAAAAGAAAATCTATTTATTTTGTGCAACCGTAATTAGCGGAATGTTATTAACAGCCTGTGGGGCAAAAGATGCCACCACCACAGAAAATGCAGCATATGCTGTAAAAGAAGAAGCCTATGCCACTGATGATGTTTATATGAGGGATATGGCAGGAGGGGCAATGGCAGCCGCTGAAGCTCCGGAAGCCGCAGCAGCTTCGGAAACCCAGACCGCCGCCGTAGGTCCGGAGGTACAGTCGCCCCGGAAACTGATCCGCAATGCCAATATGGATGTTGAGACGGAAGAATTTGATACATTGATTGTCACTGTCGAAGAACGGGTAAAAAGTCTGGGCGGATATATGGAAAATTACCAGACCAGTAAAAATTCCAAATACTACGGCGGAGGCATCAGCAACCGGTGGGCCAGCATGACCATCCGGATACCGGCAGTCAGCTATGAGCAGTTTGTCAATGAAGTATCGGCAGTTTCCAACGTTTTAAACCGAAATGAATCGGTTCAGGATGTAACTCTTCAATATGTGGACCTGGAAAGCCATAAGAAGGTTCTCCTGACGGAGCAGGAACGATTACTGGAGCTGCTGGAAAAGGCTGAAAACATTGAAGATATTATTGCCATTGAAAGCCGCTTGTCTGAGGTTCGGTACCAGATCGAAAGTATGGAGTCCCAGCTGCGTACCTATGACAACATGGTTGACTACAGCACCATTTATCTGTCCGTCAATGAGGTGACACAGCTAACCCCTGTACAGGAACAGAGTGTGGGTGAGAAAATTGGTACCGGCTTTGTCAAAAGCTGCAAGACATTAGGAACCGGACTGTTGAATTTATTTATCGGCATCATTGTTGCCAGCCCTTTTCTGATACTGGTAGCAGTAATTATTGTAGTTACTTTAGTGATTATTAAACTTTGCGTTAAGATAAAGAATAGAAAGAAGAAAAAGAATGAATCAGCATAAATCAGGTTTTGTAACCTTGATCGGGCGGCCCAACGTGGGGAAATCCACGTTGATGAACTGCCTGATCGGACAAAAGATCGCCATTACCTCCAATAAACCCCAGACCACCAGGAACCGGATTCAGACTGTCTATACTTCGGAAGAAGGCCAGATCGTCTTTGTGGATACGCCGGGAATACATAAGGCCAAGAACAAACTGGGGGAATATATGGTCAACATTGCCACCCGCAGTATCAAAGAAGTAGATGTGATTCTCTGGCTGGTGGAGCCCAGTAATTTTATCGGAGCCGGTGAACGCCATATTATCGAACAACTGAAAAAAGTCAATCTGCCGGTGATTTTGGTGATTAATAAAATTGATACCGTAAAACGGGAGGAATTGCTGGGATTTATTGATACTTATCGGAGAGAGTTGGATTTTGCCGAAATCGTGCCGGTATCTGCACTGAAAAAGGACAACACCGACACACTGATTAACTGTATCATGAAATATCTGCCCTACGGTCCGGCTTTTTATGATGAAGATACCATTACCGACCAGCCTCAGCGCCAGATTGTGGCCGAATTGATCCGGGAAAAAGCCCTGCACTGTCTGGAAGAAGAGATACCCCACGGTATCGCCGTTACCATTGAGAAAATGAAATGGCGCGGCAAAATCGTGGATATTGAAGCAACCATTATTTGTGAGCGGGAATCCCATAAAGGAATCGTCATCGGCAAGGGCGGCGAAAAGCTGAAGAAAATCGGCACAAATGCCCGTTTTGAGATTGAAAGAATGCTGGAATGCCAGGCTAATTTGCAGTTGTGGGTAAAAGTAAAAAAAGATTGGCGGGACAGTGATTACTTAATTAAAAATTTTGGTTACAATCCCAAAGATTCCGAATAGAAAATTAAAAAAAGCGAACCCTAATAATAGTGTGAAATCTCACACCGAAGAACCGCCCGCGAGCGGACTTGCCCCTTTGGGGCATTCTTCTAAAGTTATGATTAACATCAGGGGGTAAGCATGGAAGAAACGAATTACTGGGATCAATTTTTAAATACAGGGAATGTGAATGATTATTTGAATTTTAAGCAAAAAGAGCAGGGTCAGGGAGATCAGCCTTATGCAGGAAACAGTGAACGTAACAGGAATGATATTGAAGACGGAGCCTATCGGGGAATATGACAGGCGAATCGTGATTCTGACCGGAGAAAGAGGGAAGATAGCCGCATTTGCCAAAGGGGCAAGAAGGCAGGGAAGCAGACTGCTGGCGGCTACCAATCCCTTTTGTTTTGGTCGTTTTCAGCTTTACGAGGGGCGTAATTCCTATACCGTTATTGAGGCCTCTATTCAGAATTATTTTGAAGGCCTGCGGGAGGATTACGAGGGTGCTTTTTATGGAATGTATTTTCTGGAGGTGATGGATTATTACACCAGAGAGAACAGTGATGAGAAAATGATGCTGAATCTCCTTTACCAATCGTTAAAAGCCCTGGGGCATCCGGGCCTTGATAACCGGCTGCTCAGATACATATTTGAAATAAAAGCCCTGGTGTTGAATGGCGAATATCCGGGGATGCCTGTTGGTGAGCAGTGGGAAGAATCCACAGTATATACCATGGGACATATTGTCGGTGCGGGAATTGAAAAATTATATACCTTTGCTGTTTCGGAAAGTGTTTTAAGTCAATTAAAAGATATCAGTGATATTTACAGGCGACGGTTTATGGACAGAACGTTTAAAAGTTTGGATATTCTGGATTCGGTTTTATGATGAAAATGATGGAAGTATTAAAAATGCAATGGTAAAATCCCATTGCGTTTTTTTGTTTGCATACGGAAGGCATTTTCAATGCGTACTTTCGTAGTACTCGGAATGTTATAATTAAAAAATAAGATTAAAAAGGAGAATATGCCAAATGAAAAAGAATGTTTTGAAAAGAGCAGGATCAGTTATTTTAGCGGCAATGCTATGTTTTGCCACACTGGCAGGAAACGGATTAACCGTAAGGGCGATGGCAGTTATTACTAACGCCCACTTGTCGGTGGGTGATTATTTGGAAGCTGGTGATGTTATCGTAATTGAGTCCGGCTTTTTACCGACAATTTCGGATAATATAAGCGTCTGTTTTTTTAGAGATGCTGAATTAAATGACCTTATTGCTCAGAAATATTGTAAGGCGTCGGGGGTTGTTCAGAGAACAAGTGTGACTGTTTTAGATACTGTATCCCGATGGCAAGTTGCTGCTATAGAGACTGATAATACGTCAGAGTTTCATATTGCTCTTGTCGCAGTAGATGAAAGCTCAGCGGTAACAGTATCAGGAGGATGTGCGCATACTTGTGAATGGATGACGGAAGGTGAAGCATCCGAGACCACAGACGGTGTGATGGCATATCAATGTACAAAGTGCGGAGCGATTACCCAATATATGACTGGCGGAACTGGTGCCACATCAGCATATGCGGTATTCAATAAAAATACTGTACTTAAGGTTAATCGGGCTGAAAGCGGAGCGACGTTAAGCATTGATACTCAGCTTTGGACAAGTTTTTCGAAGAAAGTAATGGAAGCCATTGCCGCAAGACGAGATGTAACCGTAGAACTTAACTACCGTCTGTCCGGTAAGACTTATCAGATCGTTATCCCGGCAGGAGCAGTAGTTCCGGTAGATGTTGAGTTTGCAGGATTCGATGGTTATCTGGCCGGTCTTTATGGCAAAGAGGAAAAATAGATATCGGTTATGTTAAGGAGGAAGGCATTTTTGAAAACGATCAACGTTTTCAGAGATGCCTTTTTAGTGCATAAAAAATGGTACTAATAAAGATGGTTGAGTGAAAAGGTAAATTCCACATGTAAAAGTAAATTCCATACGGATGACTAAATTCCGTTTTTTGAGGTTTGACGAATGTGTTTAAATCCTTTAAAGTAGAATTTAACCCGAATAATAAATAAATATCTGAAAAA
>JAVBUF010000059.1:0-25666 GCA_031555615.1 Lachnospiraceae bacterium
CCACGGAAGATGAGATGGATATCAATAAGAAAAAGAAGAAAAAACGATAAGGCAGTGCCGAAGCGAGGAAACCATGCAGAGTGTAAAACTACAGTTCAAACAGATGAATGAATACCGGGTGAAGGAAGCCTTCAAGACCCTCCGCAGCAATATCGAGTTCTGCGGCAGCGACGTAAAGATCATCGCCGTCACTAGCTGTACCCCCAATGAAGGAAAGTCCAGCGTGGCCATGGAGATGGCCAAGGCCTTTGCGGAAGCCGGGAACAAGACCATCCTTATTGATGCGGATATGCGAAAGAGCGTGCTGGTGGGACGTTATAAGACCGGAATGGTACGTCTGGGCCTGACCCACAGCCTGGTAGGCAAGGAAAACTTCATGGATATCGTGTGTGAGACCAATATCCCTAAGCTCTATGTGGCCTTTTCCGGACCAGTACCCCCAAATCCCAGTGAGCTCCTGGGTGGGGAGAAGTTCGAAAAGATCCTCACTAATATAAGGAACATATTTGATTATGTCATCATCGATACCCCTCCCTTGGGAAGCGTCATCGATGCCGCCGTGGCTGCCAAGCAGTGTGACGGTACGGTGCTGGTCATCGAGAACAATGCCGTCAGCTATAAGTTCGTCCAGAAGGTAAAGGAACAGCTGGATATGGCCGGCTGCCGGATCCTGGGTGCTGTCCTTAACAAGGTGGACATGACCGGTAAGGGCTACGGGCATTACGGCAGATACTATGGCAAGTATTACGGCAAGTACTACGGTAACTATGGTAAGGAAAACGCCAAGGCTTCCAAAGAGGATTTTGTGGCGGAACAGCCAAAAGTCAAGAGCAAGGATATAGAATATATCGAAGATATCGAGGATATCTGAGCAGATAAAAATATCTGCATAGACAAATATCTTAACAGATAAATATCTTACAGATATAAGGAGAAGCCATGAAACAGAACCGGATCATCGGGATCGTCTTTACCGCCATCAACTGCATACTCATCGTCATCTGCGCTGTTTTCTATTTCCGGACAGACAAGGCAGCTCCCAAGTTCGAGGTCCAGGCCGCCGAAGTGGTATATATCTCGGGGATGGATCAGAGCGAGCTTTTAACAGGTATCACCGCTTTTGACAAAGCCGATGGGGATGTGACCAACCGCATCGTCATCGAAAAGATCATAGAGAACAGCAGGGAACAGACCGTAGTGGTGTTCTTTGCGGTAAGCGATGAGGCCGGTAACGTAGCCAAGTTCTCCAAGGAATTCCCGGCAAAGCTGGGTGAAAAGAAAACGGAAGTACAGGAGGTACAGGAAGCCAGTGCTTTTGGTACGGCAGGCTTTGTAATGGCCCTGGAACCGACTCCGGAACCCATGCCGGAACCCACGGCTGAACCATTCCCTGAACCCACACCGGAACCTACTCCTACCCCAACGCCCACTCCGGCACCAAGTCCTACACCGGTACGGGAAGAAGCGCCCCCGCCCACGCCAAAACCTGACGAAGGGGCACCGGTGCTGACCTTAAAGGTAACCGAGGTAAAGACCACAGTAGGCATCCGCCCTGCATGGGTAGAGGTGATCCAGATTTTAAAAGATGACAAGGACAATTACGAGACGCTGTTTAATAACATAACAGTCAGCAAATATGACATCAATAAAGCGGGAACCTACGGGGTCACCCTGACCACGGAAGATTCAGACGGAAATAAATCCCAGGCCGTACCGTTGACCATTATTGTTCAGTAGGGAGATGAAGGTTGAACAGGAAGCATAAAAGGGATAAGCAGGCAAATTAGGAAAAGAGTCTGCTGCTGGATCCCGAAAAAGTAGAAAGACAAAAGAAGATAAAGAAAAAAAGGATCCTCCTTGGTACACTGGGGCTCCTTCTGATCATCATAGCCGTGGTCATTGTTTCCTTCCAGGTAGTCAGGGCCATCGGTAAATCCAACCTGAAAAGCAAGGTGGAAGCTACAAGACCAGCCTTAGAGGTCAAAAGTGAACCCATCCCGGAAGCCGAAAAGAAACAGTGGCAGGAAGGATGGATTAAACATCAGGGCAAGATATATGCCTATAACGAGGACATCATGACTTTCCTGTTCATGGGCATCGACAAGAACAGCGAGGCAAAGGAAGTAAAGGAAGGCACCAACGGGGGCCAGGCAGATGCCCTGTTCCTGGCAGTGATGGATCCCCTTGATAAGACCATCAGGGTCATCGGCATCAACCGGAATACCATGACAGATATCGATGTTTATAATAAGGATGGTGCTTACGTTACTACCACCAAGGCCCAGATCGCCGTACAGCACGGCTTCGGCAACGGGGTGGAAAAAAGCTGTGAGTACCAGAAGAAAGCTGTATCCAGGCTTTTTTATGATCTTCCCATCCACGGATATGCCGCTATCAACATGAGCGCCATCCCCACCATCAATGATGCAGTGGGAGGCGTAGAGGTTACCGTACTGGAGGACCTCACCAAGGTGGATAAAAGCTTCAAAAAAGGTGAAAGCATTCATCTGATGGGGAAGAGCGCTTTCTGGTATGTGAAGTACCGGGATACGAAGGAGTTTGGTTCTGCAGATATGCGCTTGGCAAGGCAAAAACAGTATCTGGATCGTTTTATCGCCGCCGCCAAGAGTGCAGCTAAGAAGGATATCTCCGTAGCGGCAGAACTCTATCAGGCAGTCATACCCATGATGACCACGGACATTACTCTGGATGAGGTGGCTTACTTGGCACCCATCTTAGTGGATTACCGGTTCGATGAGGACAGCTTCTATATGATGGATGGTGAAACCGTGATGGGCGAACAGTACGAGGAGTTCTATGCCGATGAGGATGCATTGTATGAAATGATACTGGAAGTGTTCTATGAAGAGGTGGTGACACCATGAGCAAGGGAATGAAAAGGATCATAATCGGGGGGATCGTGGTCATCCTGGTAGCAGGAGGATTTTGGCTGGCACTGAAAGGTGCGAGTGCACCCGATATAGAAAAAACCTCAGAAGATACATATATCACAGAGAACAATGATAACAGCGGAACCACTGACAACAGTGATGCTGAAGGAAAGACCGGGCTGGCACACGAAAGTGCCAAGGATGCAGAGATAGATTTCAGTGTACTAAAGCGGGAAAATCCGGATATCTTCGGGTGGCTATATATCCCCGGGACCAATATTGATTATCCCCTTCTGCAAAGTGAAGAGGCTGACGATTACTACGAAAGCCACGATGCTTACGGAAAACAGGATGAGGCCGGGGCACTCTATACCGAACTGGCCAACCTGAAGAATATGTGTGACTTTAACACTGTTATACATGGAAAGACCCTGGCGGATGGAGGTATGTTCTCGGAGCTGTACCGTTATGCCGATACCGACTTTATGAAAGAGCATGAAAACGTCTATCTTTATATAGAAGATAACCTGCTGACCTATGAGATCTTTGCCGCTTACCAGCGGGAGGACAGCAGCCTGATCCGGACCTATGACTTTACCTATCTGTCAGGATGCCAGCAGTTCCTGGATGACCTGTATGGTACCAGGGTCATGGGGAAGAACATCAAGGAAGGCTGGGAGGATGTGACCCCCTATCACTTCCTGATTACCCTGACTACCGTCAGCAGGGAGGATCCGGGCAAGCAGTATGTGGTGGTAGCAGCACTGGTACAGGATGCTGCTGGGACCATCGACAGGATCGTAACAGAATAGGTATTACCGGCTATTGGAAACTGTAGCTGTTAATATAAAACCACACTTAGGATTCTAGGAAAGGAGGAATTGTCCAATGAAAAAAGTAATTGCATTAGCACTTGTAGGCGTAATGCTCTTTGCCCTTCCTGTTGGCGCGGCATCCAGCCCGTCAGCTGCAGTAGTAGCAACAGCTGCTGAGAAAACTGTACAGGAAGCAGCAGCCGCTGAGAACAAAACGGTAGGCGAGTACACCAACAATGCCGTAGTAGAAGTACCTGGATTACCGGATGCAGTACCTACCGGCCAGGGCGGTCACGTGATCATCAACGGTGCACCCAGCAATGTAACTTTCTTCCTGACAAAACCCAATGCAGCAACTGTTAAGGCAGCAAAGGATCAGGCTGCCGTACTTGGCGGAAAGGTCTTAAATGTATTTGGTACCAAGTCATCGGTAAACAAGTTCAGCACCGCACAGGTTAACTTCTATATGAAGGGAATCAAGGCTGGCCAGCTGATCAAGGTTTACCAGTTGGTAAAGGGTGAATGGGTTGAAGTGAAGGTTGCTGAGATCAGAGAAGACCATGTGGTTATAGATATGACTTCTCACGGAATACTTGCTTTTGTCGAGGTTCCGGCAACAGCACCTGCTCAATAATTTTTATCTAAAACTTGTAGTAAAAGAATTAATTAATCATGCATGATTAATTATACGTGAGCTTCCTAAGGGAGCCTACGTTAGTTATGGCCATTCCGAGTGTGGGAAGAAGCCACTGCCGCTTCAAGGCGGCAGTGGTGATATGTTTAAATCTAAGGCTTTTATAGTACTGATACTTGTGAGAGAGGAAAGCTTAAAAGTTGTGAAAAGGCGAAATGATAAACGGCTGTTAATTTATGCACATTACTATTATCCGGACGTAGCAGCTACCGGGCAAATACTGATGGAACTGGCAGAAGGATTAGCACCACAGTTCAACACTACAGTTATTTGTGTTGTTCCATCTTATACAGGAAAAGTAGAGGAAATATATAGAAAGAAATGGTTTTATAGAGAGGAAATTAATGGAATTCATGTTCTTCGTGTGAGAGTGCCAGAGTTTACTAAGCGTATTAAAAAAAGTCGGATAAAAAATATTTTAGCTTATGCTATCCGAGCAATGATTGCAACATTTTTAGCAGGCCCACAGGATTATATTTTCGCTATATCACAGCCGCCAGTTCTGGGAGGTGTTCTTGGTGTCTGGGGGAAAATTTGGAAGCGTGCCAAGCTAATTTATAATATTCAAGATTTCAATCCGGAACAGATTATGGCAATAGGATATTCGCATAATAAGTGTTTGTTGAGACTGATGATGTACATTGATCGATTCTGCTGCCGGTGTGCCAACAAAGTTGTTGTAGTTGGACGGGATATGATGGAAACACTGGAGACGCGTTTTAGTGGTAAAAAAATGCCAGAATATGCATTTATCAATAACTGGGTTGATGAAAAGGAAATTTATCCATTAGCGGCGGATGATCCAGCTGTATTAGCATTTAGAGAACAGTATGGAATGAAAGATAAATTTGTCATCATGTATTCCGGAAACATTGGTTTGTATTATGATTTAGAAAAGCTCATTAGAGTAATTAAGAATTTTCGCAAAGGGAAAACCATGGATGGGAAGACAGAAAGTGATATAAAAACAGCTGATGGAAAAGAGGTAGTATTTGCTTTTGTGGGTGCAGGAAGTGTGCTAAACAAGTTGATTTTCTATAAAGAGAAACACCATATTGAGAATATAGTATTCATTCCTTACCAAAATAAGGAGAATATGATATACAGCTTAAACGCAGGAGACGTTCACTGGTGCATAAATGCAAAAGGAATTAAGGGCGTTAGTGTTCCATCAAAAGCTTACGGCATTATGGGCGTAGGTAAACCGATGATTGGAGTTTTGGAAGAAGGCAGTGAAGTACGGTGTCTGATCGAAGAAATTGGGTGTGGGATGTGCTGCGAGCCGGGGAATTACATGGAAGTGGCAAATATTATCCAGTGGTATATCGAAAATGCCGGAACTGGAGCAGTTATCAAGATGGGGGTGCAGGGCAGACGGTACTTGGAGAAGAATTTAGCGAAGGATGTAAGTATTCGGAAATATATAGAGGCGATTGAGAGCCTGTGAGGTTGGATATCCGAGGGCATACGGCGTATCGGTTAATGAATAAAAGCTTGGAAAGGCGGTGGCTGGATGACGGATTTGACAGTTGTAATTCTCACTAAAAATGAAGAAAAAAATCTACGTAAGTGTGTAGAGTCCTTTAGGGGAGTCGCTATGAGATTTGTTATCGTGGATAGCTTCAGCACTGATGGAACAGAAGCATTGTGCCAGGAACTGGACAAGGAACTTAGAAGTATCGGTTCGTCTGTTGATTTCTACCAGAACAAATGGATTTCTTATGCTGATCAACTGAACTGGGGATTGCAGAATACAAGCATCAATACAGAGTGGTCGATGCGTATGGATGCAGATGAAGAGATTATGGAAGATCTGGCAGCAGAAATTAACGAGAAACTGCCGGGGGTAAAGGCTCCTATAAATGGTATTATCCTTCGTCGACGCGTCTACTTCCTTGGAAAATGGATTAAACATGGCGGTCGATACCCTGAACTGCTTCTCCGGATTTTTCGTACAGGAAAAGCCTCCTGCGAGATGAAGATCATGGATGAGCATATGATTTTATCTGACGGAACGACAGTAGAATTTAAACAAGATTTTATTGATAACAATCAAAAAGATTTAGAATGGTGGACAGCAAAGCACAACTGGTACAGCAACCGAGAAGTGCTTGACCACCAGATGACACTGGAAAATGTGATGGGTGAAAGTTTGGCGCAGGATGGTACATCATCCGGACAGGCAAAGCTGAAGCGTGTATTGAAGAACGGTGGATATTATAAACTGCCGAAGTTCTTCCGAGCACATTTATATTACTTCTATCGGTATTATATGAAGCTTGGATTCCTTGATGGTCCAGAAGGGAAGATATTCCACTTTTTACAGGCTTATTGGTATAGATTCCTGGTTGATGCCAAGATGTACGAGTGCGAGAAGAAGAACGTCAAAATGAAACCACAAGGCGATTTAAAAGCATAGGAAGTTAGTCAATATGAATATAATACTTGATACTTTAATCTTTGGTATGCAGAAAAATGGTGGAGTTGCAGTCTATTGGAATGAAATGTTCAAGCGATTCTTAAAAGATGACAATAACACACTTTATATTTTAGGATTAGAAAAAGGCTATATTAATATCGAGTTTCTGCAACAAAGTATTTCTGGATTTGATGGCAATCCCGAAAAAGGAAACAACTTGCAAATTATTAGAAATTCGGAGCCGCAAATTAAAAAGAAAATATCTAAACCAACTATATTTCAGTCAACATATTTGAGAGTTTCACATAAAAAAAATATTATTAATGTTGTTACGGTACATGACTTTATATACCAACTTTTTCCTGAAAGTGTTTTCAATAATGCAAATAAACTTAAAGTGTTACTAAATGATTATCAAAAAAGAAAGGCATTTCGTGCCGTAGCCGGCATTGTATGTATTTCAGAAAATACTAAAAGAGATTTACTAAAAATATATCCCTTTGTCTCAAAGACAAAAATACGGGTTATACATAATGCTGCAAGTGAAGACTACTATCCGCTGAGGAATAAAAGTTTTCCGCGGAAATTTTCTGTGCTTAACGGGAAAAAATATATTTTATATGTTGGTGGACGAAGCGGCTATAAAAACTTTGATTTCATAATAAAAGTTATTAAAAAAATGAATAATCTCAGCTGTGTTTTTATAGGAGATGATTTAAACCAAGAGGAAATATTAAAAATTGGGAAAAAAATAAATTGCTTTTATCACTATAAGGACGTTCCAAATAGCGAGCTTAATATTCTGTATAACAATGCATATTGCTTTATTTTCCCTTCATTATATGAAGGCTTTGGCATACCAATATTGGAAGCTATGAAAACTAAATGTCCTGTAATCGCATTTAATAATTCCTCTATACCAGAGGTTATGAGAGGAACAGGAATAATGTTGGAAAACAATGATTTAGATGGTTGTATTGAAGCCTTAAATAAGCTTGATGACAGTAAATTTAGACAAGCACTTGTTGAAAAGGAGTATGACGAGAGCAATTACTTTTCGTGGGATAAGACATACCTAGAATACATTGAATTTTATCAAACAATATTAAAAGGGAAGCAATATGGGTGATTATATACGAGAAGTTGATGCTATTCCGCGATTGCTTCACATCGTTCCAGCTTTTACTTATGGCGTTGCATCATTTGTAAAGAACTTGGTAGATGCTTCAGACGAAAAGGTGATAATTGATGTGCTTGGAGTAGGTAGCATCCCTGAAAACTTTAACAAAGTAATAACGAGTAAGAAAGGTGAATGTATCAGAATTACGAGCGTTCATAGTTCCCCTATTAATATGTTGAAAGAAACGTTAAATGCTATGAATAACCATAAATATTTAGCAGTGCACTGCCATGTTTATGGCTACAAGGGTTATGTTTATAAGCTACTGGCCAAAGTATGCGGAATAAAAAATATATTCATGCATGCGCATTCGGCTGGAAACGAATCAAAGTCTAAATTGGGATTAATTCATACCATTACGGAGAGATTTTTTTCGAGAGCACTGTCGAATTATTATATCGCATGCAGTTCATTGGCAGCTGCAGGAACCTACGGAGCAAATTTTTGTAAAACAAATAACATTATATTATTGCCTAATGCAGTAAATACTGACGCTTACTGTTTGGATTATTCACAAAATAAGATAAACGATTTAAAAGGGAAACTGTCTATTGAGAAAGATACATATATAGTCGGGCATATTGGTCGATTCTATCCACCAAAAAACCATGCATTTATGATTAATATAATCCGTGAGTTAAACAAGGATATAAAACATAATTGGTGCATGATATTTGTTGGTGACGGTAACTTAGAAGAAGAAATTAAGCATAAAGCAGTTGCAGAAGGAGTTGCAGAGAACATAAGATTTCTTGGACCACGCGATGATGTACCTGATATTCTTCAGATTATGGATGTTTTCATTTTGCCTTCTTATTTTGAAGGACTTCCAGTTGTTGCAATTGAAGCTCAGGCGGCAGGAATACCCATTATTATGTCAACGGAAGTGACAAAAGAAGCAGATATGGAAATGGGGATCGTCAGGTATTTACCGCTTACAGCAGATATAAAGGAGTGGTGCATTAATATTTCCGACTTGTTTATATGCAAACAGAAAGTTAAGGGAGAGAAAAGACGAGAAATCTTAAGAGGAAAAGGATTTAGTAAAGATATACTATGGGAGCAATACAAAACATTACTTCAGAATTTAGATGTATAGCTTTCAATAAAGTTGATTGAAAAATATGGTGAAAATTAAAATGCGCGGAGATTTGATTAGTATTATTGTGCCTATATACGGAGTGTATAAATATCTTAACAAGTGTATATCTAGTATTTGTGCCGTTAATTATAAAAATATTGAAGTGATTTTGGTTGACGATGGTTCCATTGATGATTCAGGCTCTATTTGTGATGAGTGGGTGCTGCGTGATAACAGAGTACAAGTCATACACAAAGAAAACGGTGGACTGGTTAGTGCTCGAAAAGCCGGGTTAAATGTAGCCAAAGGCAAATATGTAACATATGTTGATGGAGATGATTGGGTTGAACCAGAAATATATGATGATATTAGTGAAAATGATGCTGATTTGTTTATAAATGGCTATTTAGAAGATAATACTAAAAATATTATTGAGAAATATAATCATATACAGCCAGGAATATATGAGGGAAGTAAATTAGATGCTTTGAAAAAAAACGCTTTTTTTAATTTTATAAATAATGATTTCATTATTTACCCAAGTGTTTGGAGTAAGGTGTTTAATCGAGAGTTGCTAATAAAGTATCAAAATAGAGTGAGTAATGAAATTTCAATGGGAGAAGACGTTACTGTAAGTTTTCCTTGTATATTAAATTCTAATAGAGTAATAGTGACAGAAACTTGTAAATATCACTATAATTTAAACCCCAATGGAATGACTGCAGGTCGAGATCAGAAATATATATATAAATGCATACCTCTATTTTCCTACATTTTTGATAACATGCTCTTTATGTATAATAAAAAATTTCAATGTCAAGTAATGAACTATATGTGTTACATGCTTTGTAATGGAATTAGTATTGCGTATGATTTCAGATATAAGAATAAAAATATTAATCGAAAAAATCCATTTGCTAATCTTGAACCTCTTTTTAAATATAAATCCTTGATTGAAAATAGTGAGTTATACAAAAATGACAATATTCGAAGGGGCATGGTGAATTCATTATTTGAAAAAAAATATTCAAAATTGTTATTTACAACTTTTGCTTATCGAGTTCGAAACCATATATAAATCAGGATGCTTTATTTTTAAGGAGATTATAAGAAATAAATGTTAGGAGTAAAATAAAGATGGGAAGAAAAGCATTTTCAAGTGGAATTATTTTTGAAATGACAAATATTTTGCTTCTTAGTTTTGTGTTTATAATGGGTAAGAAAAGTGACTTAAATATATTCTATTCATTTTATGCCGTGATGCAGGGAACAATTGGTGTTATTCTATTAAAAAAATATTATCCTCTTTATTCTTTAGCTCCACTATTTCTTATTTTGTCCGAAATATTCCATTTTGGGCAAAGCTATATACTTGCTATTGGGAGAGAAGACTTATTAGATTATACCAACATTAACTTAGCTGGAAATATTCAGAATTATAATGCCGCGAATATATTTGCTTTTATGGTTCAAGGCTCAGTCGTATTTGGTGCTTTAATTGTTTCCAAGAAACGAAATAGGATAAGATTTTCTTTTACAACAGCTATTAGTCAGACTTTTGGGAGCGCGGATCAATATGCAGTTCAAATTAGCACATTAGCAACAGCAATAGGTTTCGTTCCTACAGTCATGTATTATGGGAGAATGATTTCTTCAACATTTAAAGGAATCTCTTATGCCGGAATTAGAGAAGCCTCAGATATTGGAGTATTATCTTTTTTTCAGAGCTTATACACTCCTGGAATTTTTGCACTGGTTATATCTTTAGCAAAAAGAGGGAAAAAAGAGGAAGCAAAAATTGCATGCTTTTGCGCTTGCCTTTTTGAAGGCATTTGTATGCTGTCCGGAAATAGAGGGGTACAGATAACTAAGATAATGGTATTCGTCTTTATATACTTCTATTATATTGAAAAATTTAAGTTAAGAAATTTTCTGATGCTCGGATTTGGTGCTTATATTTTGATAGTCTTTTTATATTTTATATCAGCAATTCGATTAAGTGGAATGACAAGATTTAATTTAAGCGAATTTTTGAAAATATTAGGAGGGGAGCCCGTCATACGACAGCTTGCACAACAAGGCTCGACATTGAATATGGTGGTATTAACCGTGAGGGATGTTCCATCGTATACACCATATTCATGCGGAATTCAATATTTAGCCAGTTTAATTAATGTTTTTCCAGGCACAAGCCACTGGGCTGGAAATTTACCTTATCTTGCCAATACACTTCGGTATCTTAATACTTCTTTACCATTAGGCGATTCATATATTGCGGAGCTCTATCATAATTTTGGATGGGTTGGAGTCATTTTTTCTATTTTTATCGGTGCATTTCTAGGGCGAATTACAAATGCTATTAGTAGCGCCGTCTCTAAATGCAAATGCTTAGAAAGTGCATGCTATTGCGTGTTGTTTAGAAGCTTGCTTTGGATGGTTCGAAGTAATTTTTTTAATTTTTTATTTGAGTATGTTTGGGGATGTCTAATGCTCTATGCAGTTTCTCTATTTGTGCTTTCTCTAAAGCGAATGAGAACTTCTATTCGAGTATAGTGAGGAAAATGAAATGATATTAATATTAAGATCGCTTATGGATTCAATATTAAAAAAAATAAAAATATATTATTTTTTGGATTATTTAAAGGGTTTCAAAGACAAATATAAGTTTATAGATTATAAATCTAACAAAAAAATTTTTTTTATGATGACACCCTCGTATGGTAACTTAGGTGATCAAGCTATCGAAATTGCTACAACAAAATATTTAAATGATTATTTTTCTGATTTTCAATTAATCAAAGTTCATTTAGAAGATAGTTATTATGAAATTCCTGCAATAAAAAGTGCTATTACCAGTGATGATTTAATTGTTTTGCAAGGAGGGGGAAACTTTGGAGATCTTTATTATGAGTGTGAGCATGCACGAAGATATATAATTAAAAAATTTCAAAATAATACTATAATTTTTTTCCCTTGTACATTTACATATACAAATTCAAAAAGGGGAAGGCAAGAATTTCTAAGATCTAAGAAAATATATGATAAACATAAAAAAATAATATCAATGTGTCGTGAAAATTATTCTTATAATTTTGCACAAAAAAAATTTAATTTTCTGCATTGTTTCCTTATTCCAGACATAGTGACCTATTTAGCTTCTGAAGATGATGATTCATTGGATAGAAAAAATATCCTTGTTTGTTTAAGGCAGGATAGCGAATCTTTATTATTAAATAAAAGAACAGAATTAATAAGTGACATATTTTCTAAATATAGAAATGCAATATTGATTGATACTCAGGTTAATAGAATTATTAATGACACCGTCCGAGACGTTGAAGTATTGTCTATAATTAATTTATTTCGAACAGCAAAAGTTATTGTTACTGATAGGCTTCATGGGTTGATTTTTTCAGTAATCACTAATACTCCTTGTTTGGTATTTCCTTCTGTTGATGCAAAAATTATAGGTACATATACGTGGATTGCAGATTTAAATTATATTAAGTTATTTAACAATCCGGTTAATATATGTGAAGAGATTGAAAAATTACTTCATATTGATAAGTCTAACCCTATCAATTTTGAACATAAATATTTTAGTGATTTGCGAAAACAGATGGAGGATTATATGAAATGAATAATAAAATTATATATTTTGTCGGGTGTGGGATTCCTGTTTACTCGTGTAATTTTAGATGCAAATATTGTTATTTAGAACAACATTCTGACCCATATACTAAGGGCATTATTAAGTTTGCTCAGAGCCCAAGTTATATTTCAAAATTTTTTGATAGAGAAAAGCTTGGAGGATTATGCTATTTTAATATGTGTGCATCCGGAGAAACTTTGCTACATCCTGAAATTATAGAGTTAGTAAATCTTTTAACAAAACAAGGTCATTTTGTGGATATTATTACAAATGGTACTCTTAAAAAAAAATTTGAGGACTTAATTTCTTTATTAGATTATGAACAGCGCAAGCATCTAATGATTAAATTTTCTTTTCATTATCTTGAACTTAAAAGAACCGGAATGCTTGAAGATTATGTTAGTAATGTTCATATAGTAAAAGCATCGGGAATTTCTTTTTCTATTGAAATCACACCTCATGATGAATTGATACCGTATATAGAAGAGATTAAACAATTTTCGATAAAAAACTTTGGCGCACTTCCGCATATTACTGTTGCAAGAAACGAAGCCACAACTAATATTGAACTTTTAACAAAATTATTACGGGATGAATATAAAAAGGTGTGGTCTGTATTTGAATCTAAAATGTTTGATTTCAAATTTTCTATTTTTAGTGTCAGGAGATATGAGTTTTGTTATGCTGGATTATGGAGTTTACAGTTGTCGCTGGAGAGCGGAGAATACTATCAATGTTATGGTGGGGATTTACTTGGAAATATAAAAGATGGAAAACTCAAACTAAAAGCTATTGGTTCATGCCGGCAGCCACACTGTTTTAATGGGCATGCATATCTTACTTATGGAAATATTCCTGAGTTAGATTCACCAGTATATACTGATATGAGAGACCGAATATGTTTAGATGGAACACATTGGATTCAGGAAGAATGTAGGGATTTCTTTTCTACGAAACTAATTGATAATCATACAGAACTTTCTGAAAGTGAAAAGAACCGTATAAAACGTTGTTCTTACCTTGACAGAGTATTAAATAGATTAAAAAGAGGAATAATTCACTTGCCAAACAGAATTAAAGGATAAAATTTTAATGCAGGTTATGAATAGAGCAAAAGCCGTTTATACAAATACTATAGTTACCTTAACAGTTCAAGTAATACAGATAATACTTGGATTCTTAGTAAGAAAACTTTTTATAAAATATTTAGGTGTTACATATTTGGGGTATAATTCTGTATTTCAAAATATTTTACAAGCATTAAATTTAGCAGATCTTGGCATTGGTGTTGCAATTACTAGTTTTTTGTATTTACCATTGGCCCACAAAGATTATGATAAAGTTTCAGCACTAATGTATATTTATAAGAGGATCTACAGGATAATTGGTGTGATAGTACTTGTTTTAGGTATTTTGTTTTCAGCCTTTTTGGGAATACTTATTCCGGACGCTGCATGTAGCATTTGGGAACTCAGGTTTTTATTTTATATTAATCTAATTGGCACAGTTTCAACTTATTATATGGCATATAAAAGAACATTGGTTATTGCTGATCAAAATTCTTATATTATAGCGATAATTGATTCTACAGCATTTATTGTAATATCTATTTTACAAATTATAGGCTTGCTAATTTTACCAAGTTATGTTATCTATGCAATATTAAACGTAGCAAAAAACTTAACTTCAAATCTTATTATTTCAATTGGATGTGATGCCAGATACGGAAAAGTTGATAAATATTCGGTTCTGGAAATGGAAAAATTCAAGCCTCAGATCTTTGGATTTATGAAAGATGTATTTATATCCAGATTGGGGGCGTATATTTTCTATAGTACAGATAATATTATTATTTCTGTATTTAAAGGATCTTTACTTGCAGGTTATCTTTCAAACTACACACTAGTTACAATGCAGGTAGCTAATTTAATAAACCAAATACTGACTTCAATACAAGCAACATACGGTAATTATATAAGCGTTACTGATGATAATTCAAAACAGTGTAAAATGACGGATAGCTATTTATGTATGAACTATGGCATTGGTAATTTTTGTATGTTGTGTACATTGCTTTTGATACAACCATTTATTAAGCAACTCTTTGGAACGCAATATTTACTTAAAGGCTCTACAGCATTATTATTGTCAATAAACCTGATTCTAACAATAATGATACAGATACCTTCTCAGGTATTTATTATTTATAAGTTATATAAATATGACAAACCGATAATCATCTTATCTGCATGTGTAAATATTGTATTATCAATAATTTTAGTTCAGATCATTGATATTGATGGAGTGTTGATTGGTACATTGGTAACCTCCCTTTTTTATTTGCTCTCTCGATTTTATATAATAAGTAAATATGTATTTAAAATTAAGTATTTCTATTATATAAAACTTTTTATTAAATATTTATTTTTTTCTCTGTGCTCATTTTTTATTACATACTTTTCAGTAAGGAACATTACGGGCAATGGGATTCTAAGCTTCGCTATTCGGACGGTACTTGTTGGATTAATTGCATTACTTTCCACAGTGACTTTGCTGTCTTTTACTAGGGATTTTGATTTTCTTATCCATAAAATGATTCCGGTAAAATTACATAAGTTTTTTAGTAAAGCTTCATTTACGAGCTTTTTATTTGCAACTGTATTCTTGGCGATTTTGATTGGGGGGGAGGCGTATAGATTAAATCAAAATTCTTTTTTTGATGCAGGAAATAAAAGCTATGAGAGAACCGATTCATATTTTGCAGTTAAGGAAACCGGGAAGAATATTTTTCATCTCTCAGTTGATGATACAGTAGAAGTTTTCAAGGACCTTACCATGAATAATTACGATTCTATATTTGATAACCGTACGCTTTCTTGGATTAAAAAAATACATGATGAGTACGGGGTGGTAGTATCATGCTATGTATTCTATCAGGATAGCGACTTTGACTTGAGGCAATGCCCAGCTGTTTATAGGTATGAATTTGAACAGAACAACACCTGGTTGAGATTTGGATTCCATACCTTGAGCGGAGATAAGAACTATACAGATTCAACAGCAGAAGAAATAACAACTGATTATGAGAAAACTATAGAACAATTGATCCGTATAGTTGGCGCCGATTCCATAGACAATGTTATCAGATTACAAAATTTTGCAGGAAACGCAGATTGTGTTAATGCTTTAGTTTCCATTTCAGTCGAGCCGATCGTTGGGTTGTTGACAGCAGATGATAATAGAAATAGCTATGATCTTTCCGCTGAAAAGAGTGCATATATATATTGCCATGATGAACTTGAAGAGGAGAACGGACTAAGTTATTTTTCCACAGATCTTAGAATTGAAAATATTGATAATGTTTACAAAAAATTAAAAGAGTTTAATTCTGATTCATGGTGTAATCAGCTCGGAGATTTAGTTATATTTACACATGAATGGGCATTGAATGCAGAGGAGAAATCTAAGATAGAAAAGTTCTGTGAATATGCTTTTGAAAACGGATATAAATTTGAATTTTTTGAAGATATGAAATAAACCTGGAAATAGGTATCGATAGTTTTTGTAAATCTTATCAAGAAAATGCTGATGAAGATAAAAGGCAAAGCGCATAGGTGTCAGATACATATAGCGAAAAAAGCAAAGTGAGTGAACAACAATGATCATTAACTGGTTCAAACCATTATTAAAATTAACAAAAGTCTCCTACGGTAAAAAACTCCTTCTTAAGGGAGTACCTTTTATCTTTAACTCCCGGAACGCCACCCTTGAAATAGGAGATAACGTTACGATTAAATCCTCGTTCCTTTCTAACCTGGTCGGTCTTTACAGCCGTACCATTATTGTGACCCGTACACCGGGAGCCATTATATCCATTGGAGACAACGTTGGTATCTCCGGAGCAACGATCTATGCACGGAAGGGAATTACAATAGGTAACAATACTGCAGTTGGTGGCAATGTGAAAATACTCGATAACGATTTTCATTCTATCGATACAGATGATCGTTTATGGCTTCTCAATGATGTCCACGGAGGAGATGCCGCAGACCTTATTCCTACCAAACCGATCACTATAGGAAAGAACTGCTTCATCGGATGTAATTCAATCATCCTCAAGGGAACCATCATTGGAGATGGTTGTGTGGTCGGAGCTGGAGCGGTAGTCGCAGGAGATTTTGGGGAGCCTAATTGTGTGATCGTAGGCAATCCGGCGAGAGTGATTAAGAAGTTGAAACAATAAGGGGAGGTGATAGCATACTTGCGACAGGGCCTATAATATGTTAGTTGCTTGTTGAGAAAACATTAAATAAAACCTAAAAAGATGTATTCACAATTGTAATATTCGTATTTTTATAAACAGTAGTAAGCAATCTAAAAGAGTCTCTTATTAAGTTAATCCCTAAATAAATATTACTCATAAGGAGCAAAATAATAATGTATAAAGAATATGGATGGACTGAAAAAAATGTGTCCTCAACCGAATATATTTTTCCCAAATTATACCACTTACTTTTAAAGGCTAAAAGTAGATATGTATTAGACGTGGGATGTGGAAATGGTGAGATAGTTAATCGATTAATTGCAGAAGGTTTTTGTGCATATGGAATAGATGCCTCGGCGGAGGGAATTTTGATTGGAAACAAGCAAAATCCAGGACATTTTTTTGAAATAAATATAGAAGATGGGATAATTCCGGATTCGATAGCTGGAATAACTTTTGATACAGTTATTTCTACTGAAGTGATAGAACACATTTATTCACCACAAACATATATGAAATTTATAAGTAAAATTTTGAAAGGCCAAGACGGAACACTGATAATAACAACTCCTTATCACGGATATTTAAAAAATCTATTACTTGCTATTACAGGAAAGTTTGATAAACATTTTACTGCACTTTGGGAGGGCGGTCATATTAAATTCTGGTCCAGGAGAACACTAACAAAACTCCTAATTCAACACCAGTTTATAGTGACTGAATTTATTGGTTGTGGGAGGATACCTTATTTGTGGAAATCAATGATGATTAAGGCATCAAAGAGGTAATGCCATAAAATTTCTCCTTTTATACTTCAGAAAAGAATGAAGCCATATAGTATAGAATGCTAATAATTAATATCTGCTTAGCGACATAAAAAATATAAGCAATCGGAAAATAGGAGCATTATAAAATGAATTGTCATGGACGAACCAATCTAATTTGTATGATTTTAAGCCTATTTCTATTAGTTACATTAGGTGGATTGTTCTATTGGAATTTCTTGGAAGAGGAAAAAGATTCAGAACAGTTAATAGCAATCGCAGAAAAGCAAAGAGAAGAACAAACGGCTAAAGAGAAAGCGTTAGCTGAAAAGGAAACGAATAACAGCTTCTATCAGAAGTTATCAGATGGCTCTGATGTGGATGTGTTAATAGTTGGTGATTCCATCGGGGCAGGGGCTGGGGCACAGACGAAGAATAAGCAGTGGTTTGAACAGTTACAATTCTATCTGCATTCCACTTATAAAGTTTCAGTTGGTTTGACGAATGTGTCTATGGGGGGTAATACTTCCTATGCTGGTTATGTTAGGACAATGTTACTTGATTATAATTCCGAAAAACCGATAGATTATGACTTGGCAGTGATTTGTTTTGGGCAGAATGACAGTATGGAAGGCTTCAGTACCAATTATGAAAGCGTAATCCGTGCGATTGAAGCAAAGTATCCCAATTGTTCCATCATTTCCATTCTGCAATCCTCGCAGAAAGAGTATACTGCGAAAATGACAGAGATTCAAACCATAGCAGACAGTTATGGCATTCCGGTTGCAGATACAATTGCTCCATTTATTGAAGGTCCCGTGGATTACGATTTGTTGACTAATGATGGAGTTCATCCCAACGATACCGGACAGAATATCTATTTCAAAGTGGTGAAGAATGTAATTGATGAGCATGTTAAGATATCTACAGGCAAGATGATAAAAGCTGATGCAATCAACGACGATGTCCACAAGCTAGATAATTTTGCCTATTATGGAGTGGATGAGTTCACTAGAAAAGATAACACTTTTACGATATCCTGTCAAAATGGTGGCATCTTGGGAATAGATTACACATATCAATCCGGAAAGAATAAAGCAGATATTTATATTGATGGAGAATTCCTCAAATCGCCTATGGTGAATTTTGACTATGACTTCTCACAGAGACATATTCTTGTAGTCAGTGAGGATGTAAAAGTTGATAAGGAAATAAAGATTGTATTCGACAGTGCAGAACAGGCTGACGGATTCTATGGAGTTTGTTTTAGCTGGAAATAACAGAAGGCTAGTGATATAACTATGTCCAAGAGTAACAATTTTTCATACGTATGGTTTCGGAGTACATCCTTAGCTTTATCGCATAAGCCTTTTATGTCGCCATAAATACTATTTATGGCGACATAAAATAAAATCAGAGCTTTTTGCTTCCTGCAAAAATAGAGACTCTACAATCTCTCAGATGAAATCAGTTATAGAAAGAACAAATGCCGTCATAGATCTTGATGTTACTGTGCTGATTAACGAAATTCGGATATACGCTGATACAGATGAACGTTTCAAGTTTCCACCCTAAAATCGTAATGGTCTCTTTCATGATAGTGTATATCATTTTGCATTAGAAACAAAACTGTTGAATCGAGCAGTACAGGCGTTTAGCCCATATATGGGGGTTGCTTCAGTCACAGCTGATGCAACAGTCTCTCGATTAGTCCTAGTTGTTGAAGGTTATCCGGGGCATCTACCAATCAAGATGAGAAAACTACTACCTCACCACCCCCACACTCTCCTTATAAACCGGATGCCCCTCCACAATCGATATCCCCCTTTTATAAGAATCCCCAGAAATCTTATGAATCATATTCTTAATACTCTTCCTGGCCATCTCCTTCGTATCCACCTCATACGTCGTAATCCCGATATCACAAAGCCCAGGAAACAGATAATTATCAAATCCCACCACCGAAACATCCTCCGGCACCCGATACCCCTCCTGCCTGAGCCTCTTAATCAACTTACTCGCCGCCAGATCACAATTACAGGCAAACGCCGTCGGCATCTCCTTAGGCAAAGTAATTACGTACTGCTCCTTCGACATCTCCTCTTCCTCATCCCGGTCATTAATAATCCAATCCGGACGGACATTCTGTCCATGCTCCAATAAGGATTTAGAATATCCAAAAAACCGATCGGTAATACTACTCGTACTAAGCAAATTACCCACATAAGCTATCCGCGTATGCCCCATATCAAAAAGATAATTAGTCATCTTATACATCCCATAATAATTATCAGTAATAACGGCATCACACTGCTGCCGCTTATCATAAAAATCCAGATAAAGCATCGGTACTTCGGATTTTTCCTCCAAAAATGTCAGATACTTTTCATTTACCAAACCAATAATAATCATCCCGTCAATCTTCTGCTCTTCCAGCAAACGAGGCATCTGCTGCTCCTGTTCCCCTTCATGGCTCAGCAGCTCCAGCAGCGTAAAGCACTGGCACTGCACCGCTCTGGTGGCCACTTCCTGATAAAGCTGCCAGTAAAAAGATGCATACTTATCCAGATATTTATCCGAAATCAGGATACCGATATTATAGCTTTCCCGTTCCTTAACATTTTTCGCCTGCGAAGGAGCCTGATATCCCATCTCCCTGGCCATGGCATGAATCTTTTCCCGCAGTCCCGGACCCACACCCTTTTGTCCTGACAACGCCTTGGAAACAGTAACCACACTGACATTTAATTTTTCGGCAATATCCGCCATTTTTACTTCTTTTGCCATATCCTATCCTTTTCTTATGTTAGTTTTATTAAATGAATCAGTTTCCCCCTGAAGTCTCCCTCAAGACCGGATATCAGCATTCCCGCGTTCATTAACGTATCCCCTGCATATATTTCCCCGCTGCCCTCTTCCAGGTAATCATACTCCGGATTAAGACCCTTTAAACAAATCCTGCGGCTATGCTGATTGGGTTGGTTTAACACCTGTATAAAGGTAAATAATGCTTCCTCTTTATCCTTGCTCACCACCCCATAGCAATCATAATAATGATTTTCCCCATAAGAAGCCACCCGATAGTAATCTCCCTCACGAACCAAATCATTATATTTATGATACATGGCCACCTGTTCCGGAATCTGCTTTCTGTCCTCCTCCGGAATCTTGGTAACATCTAATTCATAGCCAAAGGTTCCGGCCAGTGCCACCAGTCCCCTGGTTTCAAATGGTGTGATCCGGCCCACCGTATGGTTGGGGCAGTCGGACACATGGGCTCCCATGGTGGAAAGGGGATAGATCAGCGCCGTTCCTTCCTGGATCAGCAGTCGTTCTATGGCATCGGTATCATCCGAGCACCAGATCTGGGGACTGTAATACAGCATCCCGGGGTCAAAGCGGGCCCCGCCGCCGGAACAGTTTTCCAACAGCAGATAGGGGAATTCTTTCATCAGCCGCTCCTGCAGTTCATATACCCCC
Source organism: Lachnospiraceae bacterium (assembly GCA_031555615.1). Taxonomy (GTDB): domain Bacteria; phylum Bacillota; class Clostridia; order Lachnospirales; family Lachnospiraceae; genus UBA935. The sequence continues at coordinate 21,241 of JAVBUF010000059.1, forward strand.
AAGACATACCGGTGATAAAGCTCACCCATCTGGTCTGCGGGTAATGTTGCCGAACCGATATCAGTCAACTGACGGTTCATATCCCATTTTACATATTCGATATTGGCACTGCGCAATATCCCGGCAATGCTTTCATAAGTATGGTCCCTTACTTCCTTCCGGGTCAGATCCAATACATATTGATTCCGGCTCAAACTGGCCCTGCGCCCCGAAATGGCGATAGCCCAGTCAGGATGGGTACGATACAAGTCCGAATCGGGAGAGATCATCTCCGGTTCAAACCAGATCCCGAACTTCATCCCCAGTTTATTTACTTCCTCTACCAGATAAGGCAGGCCTCCCGGCAGTTTCTCTTCATTTACCGTCCAGTCCCCCAGTGCATAGTTATCGCTGCTGCGGCTGCCGAACCAGCCGTCATCCATAACCAGCATTTCAATCCCCAGGGCGGAAGCACTCCTGGCAATGGCCAAAATCTTTTGGGTATCAAAATCAAAATATGTGGCTTCCCAGTTATTGATCAGGATGGGCCGTTTTTTATCCCTGTAGGGTCCGCTGATTAAGTGATTCCTGTATAGATCATGGAAGGAACGAGTCATTTTCCCCAATCCCTGATGCGAATAAGTCAGCACCACCTCCGGCGCCTGAAAGGTCTCTTCCGGCTCCAGCTTCCAGCCAAATCCGTCAGGATGGATACCCATTACCATCCGGACATGGTCAAACTGATCCGCCTGCACCTGCACCTTAAAATTACCGGAATAAACAAAATGCATGGCATAGACTTCACCGGTTTCCTCACCGCATCCCCTGGTCTGCAGGGCCATAAAAGGATGATCCTGATGGCTGGATTCGCCTCTGGTGGATTCCACGCTATGCTTCATATGGGATACTCTGACCCGCTCCGGATGCCGTTCTCTGGCCCAGGAGCCATGGAGGGTCAGGGATTCAAAGTCGTTATTATCCATATCCAGACAGGCGGACAAAACCCTGGTCAGGTAAACCGTCTCTTTACCGCCATTGATGACCTGCACGCTTCTGGTTATGATATCGATATTTTCAAATACCGTATAAAACAATTTAATATGTAATCCGGTAACCCTGTCCCCGCAGGTTAAGATCAGCGTACTGCAGTCTGTGGCGTCCCCCCGGACAGAAGGCAATCCCTCCAAGTCCGGCTTTCCCGCCACGATTTCATGAGAGACATACCGCAGCTCCAGCCCCATATTTCCCCCTAAGGTACGGATGCCGATACAGCTTTCCCGATAGTCCCCCAATCCCTGGGTGGGATATTCCATGGGAAAACAATCCAAAAAGGAAACCCTGTCCCGGTTATTTTCGGAAGGGACGAAAGGGTATTCCACTGTTCGGAGCAAATAACCCAGCTTATGATCCCTTAATTTTGCTCCGTAATAGATGTGCCCGAGAAAATTTTCATCGTCCACAACCCCCATAATATAACTGGTTTCCGGGGTATCCAGCTTGAAAATTCTTTCCTCTGCAAAATAATGTACGCCCATGACATTTACCTTCCAATTAAGTTTTTTAATCTATTTTACTTAAATTATAGGCTAAATTCACCCAATGTCAATACTCATTTTCTAAAAAAGTCCGAGTTGAAAAGCCCGGATTGGAACGCCGCAATCATTTCTCTGGTCAAACTGATGGTGTCATCCTGAATGGTAATCTCGTCCCGATGAAACCACACTGCTTCCGAAAGCTCTTCTTCATCCATAATAATTTCATCATCCCCGTCCAATTCGGCAAAAAAACCGGCCAGCAACGTGCCGGAAAGGGCCCACGGCTGGCTTTTGTAATAACGGATATTTTTTACCCTTAGACCCACCTCTTCCATGACCTCCCGTGCCACTGTCTGCTCCAGGCTCTCACCAATCTCCGCAAACCCTGCCACCAGGGCATAACGCTTGTATTCCCGGCTATTATACTTGGTCATAATGATGCGGTCCCCGTCCACCACGCCGATAATTACTGCCGGCGCTATTACCGGATAAATAATATTTTCGCACGCAGGACAGCGAAGCATCCGTTCCTTATCATCTGCTGTCATGGTGTGCCCACATCGGCCGCAAAAACGGTTACTCTCATACCATCTGCATAAATGATATGCCGTCACCGCCGCAAAAGCCGTATGCCGCGGCTGCATTTCCCGAAAGCTGCCAACCGGCACATATTCGTATCCTTCTATGGCGATACTTTCCGAAGCCATCAGTAAAAAATATTTTTGATCATCAATGGAAAATAAATAATGTATTTCGCCTCCCGAAAAAGAAACCTCTTGATACTGCGGAAACCGGCTGACACCGGCTTCCTGCCGGATCAGCATTTTATCTTCCTGAAAGGAAATGATCAAACTCTCATCATTGGGTTCAAATGCCCGATACTCGTTATGAAAAACCATCGGAAATATATCCTGAATCATTTATCTGCTCCTGCTTTCATACCAAGGCATATGGGTTAATAAAGATATGCCTCAAATTCTTCCTCCATCGCGTTTAAGAAGGTAATTCCCAGAACTCCCGGTCCGGTATGGGCACCGATGGCACATCCCACCTGACCAACCAGTGCTCCCTTAATCTGATATTTTTCTTCCAGCCTTTTCATCACTTCCAAAGCCATCTCTTTATCTTCCCCGGAGCACACCCCGATCCTTTGCTTATCCAGGGAAACACCTCGTTCTCCCACCAGCTCGATACATCTGCTCATGGCCTTTCGAAATCCCCGTACCTTTTCCTTGGGTTCCAGGGCACCATTTTCATTCACCACGATAATGGGCTTGATATCCAACGCACTGCCCATTACCCCGGAGACCTTGCTTACCCGGCCGCCTTTGATAAGGTATTCCAAAGAGGTTACCGTGATCACATGCTCCATATGTTGACTGAAAAATTCTGCCGCTCTGATCAGAACATCCTTAGGGGCACCGTTCTTCTGCATGATCAGTAACCGTTGGGTGATCAGCGACATCCCTACCGACGCACTGAGGGAGTCGATAATGGTCATCACAAAATCCGGATAGGTTTCCTGGAGCTCTTCCCTGGCCAGCACCGCCGCATTATAAGTTCCGGCGATACCGGTGGAAAAACAGATATAAAGCACCTCATCCCCCCGTTTTGCATAGGGCTCAAAATGCTGTACGAACATATACTGGCTGATATGGTAAGTCTTAATATCTTTTCCGGATTTCTGGATCTGATAGAATTCATCCGGATGAATGGTATCGCCATCAAAAAAGTCTGTTCCGTCAATGGTAACCGGTGTGGGTATTACATGAACACCATATTCCTCCTTCACCGCTGCCGGCATATCCGATGCCGAATCGGTAACAATTACAAATGCCATATTTACACCTCCTGTACAAACACTATTATGCCCTTACACCGGCAATTTCAGCCAACCGTTCCATAATCGGAAGGTGTTGGGTACATAAACCTTCACATTTGCCGCATTTAATACATTCCGCTGCCAACGATGCCGGAATACACCAATGATTATCCAGACGATCCTGAAAGCCGCCGCCTAAAAGGGTCATATTGTAGGCATCCATATATTTGGGAATCTCGATTCCCTTCGGGCATTTGTTGCAGTAACCGCAGCCGGTACACAAATCATTAATGGCATTGCCTTTATTTTCATATTCCTGATAAATTTCCGCAGCCGGTTTTTCCTGCAGATTTTCCACAGCTTTACAGGCATCATCCACATGGGCTTTGGTGGTACAGCCGGCCAGTGTTATGGTAATCTCTTTATGAGAAGCCACGAAACGCAAAGCTGCCTGAGGCACCGTCAGATCCGTTCCCTCTGTCAGATATTGGAATATCTCGGGATTCTGGGGAATCAGGCCGCCTCCTAAGGGGTTCATAACCACCACACCCATTCCCTTTTTATAAGCCGCTGCAATACCGCTTTGTCGGAACCGGTAATTCAGGGCATTGTAACCGATCAGCATGCCTTTAAACCGATCGGCGGCAACCGCCTCTTCCAACTGGGTTCCCTGCATATGGGAAGAAAACACAATATTCCGGATCAACCCTTCGGCCTTGGCTTCTTCATAAAAACCATAAAGCTGCTCACATTGCTTTTCAAAGCTCTCCATGCTGAGCACACACCATAAATGATAAAAATCCAGATAGTCTGCCTTCAAACGGGTTAATGTCGTTTCCAGCCGGCTTCGGAATGCATCTTTTGTAGCCTTGCCTCCCAGGGTTCCAAGATTTGCTTTGGAAGAAACATAATAACTGTCCCGGGGTAATTGGGACAAAGCAATCCCTGTAATTTCTTCACTTTTATCATCACAATAAAAAGGAGCCGTATCAAAATAGTTAACTCCTTTTTCATGAGCATACAATGCTACCTCGGCACATTTATCAAACCGGCCTGCCTTGACATCCTCATCATCATACCGCATGCAGCC
>JAVBUF010000036.1:0-51568 GCA_031555615.1 Lachnospiraceae bacterium
AAAGGAGCGAGTAAAAGCTCCTTTGCGACCTTTTTTTTGATAGACAGGAGGAAAAATTATGTTTGATGCAAGAAAAAACACAGTACAGCCCCCTCTTTACAGGGAAATATTTGAGCATGACAATTGCGGTATCGGTGCCTGTGTAAATATGAAAGGTAAAAAAAGCCATGGTATCGTTGAAGGTGCTTTGAAAATTGTTGAAAATCTGGAGCATCGGGCCGGTAAGGATGCCGAAGAAAAGACCGGTGATGGTGTGGGCATCATGACCCAGGTTCCCCACAAATTCATGAAAAAGGTCACGGAACCGCTGGGCATCCATCTGGGAGCAGAAAGAGAATATGGCGTGGGAATGTTCTTTTTTCCGCAGGAGGAACTGTGCAGAAATCAGGCTAAGAAAATGTTTGAGATTATTGTCGAAAAAGAGGGGCTGACTTTCCTGGGCTGGCGGCAGGTAGCCGTCTGTCCGAAAGTACTGGGACACCGGGCGGCAGATTGTATGCCGCATATTCTGCAGGGCTTTGTTAAAAAGCCGGAAGGAATCGCCAAGGGACTGGAATTTGACCGCAAGCTGTATATTATCCGCCGGGTTTTCGAGCAGTCCGGTGATGATACTTATGTAGTATCTTTATCCAGCCGGACCATTTGCTACAAGGGCATGTTTCTGGTGGGGCAGCTGCGGACATTTTTTGCGGATTTACAGGATGAATATTATGAATCGGCCATTGCCATCGTTCACTCCCGGTTTTCCACCAATACCAATCCCAGTTGGGAGCGGGCCCATCCCAATCGTTTTATTGTTCACAATGGTGAAATCAATACCATTCGGGGGAATGCCGATAAAATGCTGGCCAGAGAAGAAAATATGGCTTCGGAACATCTGCAAAACCAGATGCATAAGGTGCTGCCGGTAGTGAATACCAGCGGTTCGGATTCAGCGATGCTGGACAATACTTTAGAATTTCTGGTTATGAGCGGTATGGATCTGCCTCTGGCGGTGATGATTACCATTCCCGAGCCTTTTGCCAATAATAAAACCATGTCCCAGCATAAAAAAGATTTTTACCAATATTATGCCACCATGATGGAGCCATGGGATGGGCCGGCTTCCATCCTGTTTACCGACGGCGATATTATGGGCGCGGTGCTGGACCGGAACGGTTTGCGGCCGTCCCGCTATATCGTTACCGACGATGATCAGTTAATTTTGTCCTCAGAGGTAGGGGTATTGCCGGTAGAACCGGAAAAGATTGTTTTAAAGGAACGTTTGCATCCGGGAAAAATGCTGTTGGTGGATACGGTGAAGGGACAAATCATTGATGATGATACCATCAAGGAAAAATACGCCTGTGCCCAGCCCTATGGGGAGTGGCTGGACAGTAATCTGGTGGCCCTGAAGGACTTGAAAATTCCCAATGAAAAGATTGCTTCCTTTACGGACCAGGAAAGAAAACGGCTGCAGAAGGCTTTTGGCTACTCCTATGATGAAGTGGTAAAAGGGATTTTACCCATGGCCCTACAGGGGGAAGAAGCAATTGCGGCTATGGGCGTGGATACCCCGATCCCGGTATTGAGTAAGACACCTCATCCCCTGTTTCATTATTTTAAGCAGTTATTTGCCCAGGTTACCAATCCTCCCATTGATGCTATCCGGGAAGAAATTGTCACAGCCACCACTATCTACCTGGGAGCCGACGGCAATGTTCTTAAGGAAACCCCGAAGAACTGCAATATGCTGAAAATCAACAACCCGATTTTAACCAATACTGATTTGTTAAAAATAAGAAACATCAAGCGGGAAGGATTTCACGTGGAAACCGTCCCACTAACCTATTATAAAAGCGGCAGTCTGGAAAGAGCCATTGAACGGCTGTTTGTGGAAGTTGACCGGGTTCACCGGGAAGGAGCCAATATTGTTATTATTTCCGATCGGGGAGTAGATGAAAACCATTTGGCCATTCCCTCATTACTGGCCGTCTCAGCCCTGAACCGGCATCTGGTGAGAACCAAGAAGAGAACCGGTATGGCCATTATTCTGGAATCCGGAGAACCCCGGGAAGTACATCATTTTGCCACCCTCCTGGGGTATGGTGCCTGTGCGGTAAATCCTTATCTGGCTCAGGAATCTATCCGGGAGCTCATCGACAGCAATATGCTGGCCAAGGATTACTATGCGGCAGTAGATGATTATAATCATGCCATTCTCCATGGCATCGTCAAAATTGCGTCCAAGATGGGTATCTCTACCATTCAATCTTATCAGGGAGCTCAGATTTTTGAAGCCATCGGGATTGATTATGAGGTGATCAAGCGGTATTTTACCAACACCATCTGCCGGATTGGGGGCATTACTCTGAAAGAAATGGAAAACCAGGTACGGACTTTGCATGCCCAGGCTTTTGATCCTTTGGGGCTGGGAACCGACGAGACCCTGAACAGTACCGGCCATCATAAAATGCGCAGCGGCGGAGAAGAACATCTATACAATCCGGTGACCATTCATCTGCTGCAGGAAGCCACCAAAAAAGGCGACTATCAGCTTTTCAAACAATATACGGCAGAAGTTAACAAAGAAGATCATGTCAAAAATCTGCGGGGACTTTTAACCTTTGAGTACCCGGAACAGGGCATCCCCCTGGAAAGTGTCGAAAGCGTGGAAGAGATCGTCACCCGCTTCAAAACCGGAGCCATGTCCTACGGGTCTATCTCTAAGGAAGCTCATGAAACCATGGCCATCGCCATGAACCGTCTGCAGGGGAAATCCAATTCCGGCGAAGGCGGTGAGGATGAGGAGCGGCTGACAGTGGGCAAGGACGGAATCAATAAATGTTCGGCCATTAAGCAGGTAGCTTCCGGACGGTTCGGGGTGACCAGCAGATATTTGGTCAGTGCAAAAGAGATCCAGATTAAGATGGCACAGGGAGCAAAACCCGGGGAGGGCGGGCATCTGCCGGGAGAAAAGGTATATCCCTGGATTGCCAAAACCAGACATTCCACACCGGGAGTATCGCTGATTTCGCCGCCGCCTCACCATGATATTTATTCCATCGAGGATCTGGCCCAATTAATATATGATCTGAAAAATGCTAATAAAAATGCCCGGATATCGGTCAAACTGGTATCCGAAGCCGGTGTGGGAACAGTGGCCGCCGGTGTGGCCAAAGCCGGTGCCCAGGTGATCCTGATATCCGGTTATGATGGCGGTACCGGGGCCGCACCCAAAAACTCCATTCATAATGCCGGGCTGCCCTGGGAGCTGGGATTGGCAGAAACCCATCAAACCCTGATTATGAACGGACTTCGTAATCGGGTTCGGATCGAAACCGATGGGAAGCTGATGAGCGGCCGGGATGTGGCCATTGCCGCCATATTAGGAGCTGAGGAATTTGGCTTTGCCACGGCTCCGCTGGTGACCTTGGGCTGCATGATGATGCGGGTATGCCACCAGGATACCTGTCCAGTGGGCGTAGCCACCCAGAATCCGGAATTGCGGAAGAATTTCCGGGGGAAACCGGAATATGTGATGAACTTTATGCGGTTTATCGCCCAGGAGCTGCGGGAGTATATGGCCCGCTTAGGCGTCAGCAGGGTGGATGAACTGGTAGGCCGGACCGACCTGCTGAAATGCCGGGAAGATGTCAGCCAACAGGAAAAACTGATTGAGCTAAGTGCCATTATTAATAATCCCTTCAGGGCTGAAGCAGCAATCTTTGATCCCCGGCAGGAATATGATTTTCATTTGGAAAACACAATTGATGAAAAAATATTATTAAAACAATTGTCAAAGGCCATGGATAAATTCGAAGGCAAGAACTTAACCATAACCGTGGGAAATACTGACCGTACCCTGGGAACCATTTTAGGTGCGGAAATCACCAGGCGGTTTGGAGATGCTTTGGCAGAGGATACTTACCGCATCAAGTGTAAGGGTTCCGGCGGACAAAGTTTTGGAGCCTTTATTCCCCGGGGACTGACGCTGGAACTGGAAGGAGACAGCAATGATTATTTCGGAAAGGGTCTGTCCGGCGGCAAGCTGGTGGTTTATCCGCCCAAGGGCAGCCGGTTTTATTCATGGGAAAATATTATTATCGGCAATGTTTCCCTTTATGGTGCTACCAGCGGAAGTGCTTATATCTGCGGTGTGGCCGGGGAACGGTTTGGTGTCCGCAACTCCGGCGCGGATGCGGTGGTAGAAGGCGTGGGGGACCATGGCTGTGAATATATGACCGGCGGCCGGGTGGTAGTACTTGGTGAAACCGGAAAGAACTTTGCCGCCGGTATGAGCGGTGGTATTGCCTATGTGCTGGATGAAAGAAATGACCTGTATATCCGCCTGAATAAAACCCTGGTAACGGCAAGTGAAATCAGGGAAAAGGAAGATATCCGGGAATTAAAGGAAATGATTTCCAGACATATGGAAGAAACCGGTTCCCTGAGAGGAAAACAGATTTTACAGGACTTTGATGAGTATCTGCCCAGATTCAAGAAGGTCATCCCGGTTGAATATGAAAGAATGATGAAGACAATATCACAAAAGGAGGAAGCCGTAAGATGAGTGACCCCAAACAGAGAATAAAAAACTATCAGGAGTTTCATCCCCATATTCCCGTGGAAGAACTGCAAAAAGGTGCCTTCCGTTGTATGGAATGCGGAATCCCCTTCTGCCAGTCGGGAATGGAAGTGGGGGGCATGACCTCCGGCTGTCCCCTCCACAATCTGATTCCCGAATGGAATGAGCTGATGGCGGTGGGCAACTGGCAGCAGGCCTATGAACGCCTGAAAAAAACCAATAATTTCCCGGAATTTACCGCCAGGGTGTGCCCCGGATTGTGTGCCGCTGCCTGTACACAGGGGCTTCATGGTGAACCGGTATCAGGAAAACAAAATGAGTATGCCATTGTGGAGTATGCCTATGCCAACGGTTATGCCAAAGCCAATCCCCCTAAGGTTCGGACCGGGAAAAAAGTGGCCATCGTGGGCAGCGGCCCGGCGGGATTGGCAGCGGCCGATGAGCTGAATAAGCGGGGGCATACCGTCACGGTATTTGAACGTTTTGACCGGATCGGCGGCCTGCTGATGTACGGCATCCCCAATATGAAACTGGAAAAACAGATTATTCACCGGAAAATGGAGATCATGAAGGAAGAAGGCGTACAATTTCAAACCGGCGTGGATGTGGGGAAAGAAAAATCAGCCGCCAGCCTGCTGGCAGAATATGACTGCACTTTACTGGCCTGCGGAGCATCAAAGCCCCGGGATATTGCGGTTCCCGGCCGAGATGCCGAAGGAATTTACTTTGCCGTGGACTTTCTGCGGGCCAATACCAAAAGCTTATTGGATTCACAACTGAAAGACCACAAGTATATTAATACCAAGAATAAAAATGTGGTGATTATCGGCGGCGGCGATACCGGAAATGACTGCGTGGGAACAGCGATTCGCCATGGCTGCCGCTCGGTGGTTCAGGTGGAGATGATGCCCAAGGCACCGGACGTCAGAGCGGAAGACAATCCCTGGCCGATGTGGCCCAAAGTATGTAAAACCGATTACGGTCAGGAGGAAGCCATTGCCGTATTCGGTGCCGACCCCCGTATTTATGAAGCCACAGTGAAGGAATTCTTAAAGGATGAAAAAGGAAACTTAAGAGGGGTGAAAATCGTCAAGCTTCAATGGAGCGGAAGATCCTTTCAGGAAGTACCTGGATCGGAGCAGGAGCTGCCTGCTGAAGTGGTTTTGATTGCCGCCGGATTTCTGGGCAGTGAAGAATATGTAACCGAAGCCTTTAATGTGGAAACCGATGAAAGAACTAATGTCAAAGCCGAAACCTTTGCAACCAGCGCAGCCAAAGTTTTTGCGGCCGGAGATATGCGTAAAGGGCAGTCATTGGTGGTAAAAGCCATCAGAGACGGAAGAGAAGCAGCCAGGGCTGTGGATGAAAGCCTGATGGGATACTCTAATCTGAATATCCAATAGAGGTAAAGATAATAGACAATAAGACCCATAGTATCTAATAAAAACGCCGCAATTAGCGGCGTTTTTGGATACGCGTTTTAAAGAAAATGAAAATGAATTTATATATCCCCGTCGTGGGTGACGGGGATAAATAGTAAAAATCTGGATGTCAGAAATTAATCAACACTATATAAAAGCGCAGTATAATCAGGCATTTTCAGGTAATCCCGGCCCAGATAAGCCTCCAGCCGATCCACAACCAGACGAAGCTCATTCATATTGTTAAGCACACAATCGTGGGCGTAGGCAGCCTGCTTCTGAATATCGTCAGTGGAAGAATCCGCCAGCACACATTCCTCTAAAGCATCCAGTTTACCCAGCAGTTCGGCAGCGAATTTGGCGATGCGGGCTAACAGACTGCTTTCCAGCGTAACGGAAAGGCCTTCACAGCCATTTTTCGCGGTCATCAGCCGGGCCAGATCGTTCTGATACCGGATACATGCCGGAATAATATGTTTTTTCACAATATCGATCATGGTCAATGCTTCGATATGGATGGTCTTACAGTAATTCTCCATCAAGATCTCATAACGGGATAAAACTTCTGTTTTGGAAAGCACCCCATGTTTCTCAAACAAAGCAATGTTCTTAGGCAAAACAAAGGTGGGTAAGGCCTCCGGCGTGGAACGCAGATTTAACAGCCCCCGTCTTTCGGCTTCGATAACCCATTCCTGGGAATAGTTGTTGCCATTGAATAAAATCCGTTTGTGCTTATGGATTTCAAACCGCAGCAGTTCCTCTAAAGCACTTTCAAAACTGGCGGCTTTTTCCAGCTGATCGGCATACAGTCCTAATTGCTCCGCAACAATGGTATTCAGGACAAAGTTCGGTCCGGAGATGGAAAAGGTGGAGCCCAGCATCCGGAATTCAAATTTATTGCCGGTAAAAGCAAAGGGGGACGTGCGGTTCCGGTCGGTGGTATCCTTGGTAAAATGGGGCAGTACCGAAGCGCCGATTTCCATCTGGGTTCTGGCTTTGCTGTGGTATTCCTCACCGCTTTCGGTGAAAGAAAGAACTTCGGTCAGTTCATCCCCTAAAAAGACCGAAACAATTGCCGGCGGTGCTTCATTAGCTCCCAGTCTGTGATCATTGCCGGCACTGGCAACCGAACAGCGCAGTAAATCCTGATACTCATCCACAGCGGCGATGACAGCCGTCAGAAAGAGCAGAAATTGTTTGTTATTTTCGGGATCGTCACCGGGATCAAGAAGATTCAAGCCGGTGTTGGTACTGATGGACCAGTTATTGTGCTTGCCGCTGCCATTGACACCTTGAAAAGGTTTTTCATGCAGGAGACAGACCAGATCATGTTTGTTGGCAATACTTTTCATCAATTCCATGGTGAGCTGATTATGGTCAGCGGCAATATTGGTAGTGGTGAAAATCGGTGCCATTTCATGCTGGCCGGGAGCCACTTCGTTATGTTTGGTTTTGGCATAAATGCCCAGTTTCCAAAGCTCTTCATCCAGTTCCTTCATAAAAGCTGATACCCGAGGCTTGATGGTACCGAAATAATGATCCTCCATCTCCTGGCCTTTCGGGGGAGGGGCTCCGAACAGGGTCCGGCCGCAGCAGATCAGATCAGGACGCTGCTGATATAATTTTTTGTCGATCAGAAAATATTCCTGTTCCGGTCCCACCGTGGTAATGACTCGTTTGGCGGTGGTATTGCCAAATAATTTCAAAATCCGCAGGGATTGTTTGTTGATGGCCTCCATGGAACGCAGCAGGGGCGTTTTCTTATCCAAAGCATCACCGCTGTAGGAGCAGAATGCTGTGGGGATACACAAAGTGCTGTCCTTTAAGAAGGCGTAAGAGGTAGGATCCCAGGCGGTGTAGCCTCTGGCTTCAAAGGTCACCCGCAGGCCGCCGGAGGGAAAGCTGGAAGCATCCGGTTCCCCTTTCACCAGTTCCTTGCCGGAAAATTCCATAATGATCTTGCCGCCGTCAATGGGAGAAATAAAACTGTCGTGTTTTTCCGCAGTGACACCGGTCATAGGCTGGAACCAATGGGTAAAATGCGTTGCGCCATTTTCTACGGCCCAGTCCTTCATGGCGTTAGCCACCACGTTAGCTACATCCAGCTGCAGATGCTGCCCCCTTGCTATCGTATGCTTCAGCGCCTTATAGATGTCCTTGGGAAGTCTTGCCTGCATCACACTGTCATTAAAAACCATACTGCCAAATAAGTTGGGAATGTCTTTCATATGCTTATCATCCTTTCTGAATATAAATGTACAACAAGATTTTTTAAAACAAAAAAAGACGCCGTGAGTTTTCACTCACAGCGCCCTTGCTGTTTATAAACAAAAGCTAACACAGCGGTTTTGTTTTGTCAACAGTTTTGTAAAAAAATCTATAAAAATATTGACAATACAGGGTGTTTGTGTATAAAATTATATGGTGAACAAAGGCGTTCATCATATATTACAGGATTATTGTGTGCGGTTCTGTGATGTATGATGAGCGTCTTTCTTAGATAGCAGAAATAATGTAAATAATATGGGAGGTACAATGAATGACCAATACGATGAAGGAAGTTATGAGTTTTATCAGAGAACATGATGTGAAGTTTGTCAGGCTGGCATTTTGCGATTTACAGGGCAGACAGAAAAATATATCCATCATGCCGGAGGAATTGGAGGCAGCATTTGAAAACGGTGTTTCCTTTGATGCCTCAGCTATCGAAGGCTTTGGGGATATTACCCATTCAGATCTGCTGTTGTTTCCCGATCCGGTGACACTGGCAGTGCTGCCATGGCGTCCGGCTCCGGGACTGGTGGTCCGTTTCTTCTGTGACATTAAGAATCCTGATGGCAGTGCTTTTGCAGGTGACAGCCGGCATCTGTTAAAGCAGGTGATCGGTTGGTGTGAGGAAGCAGGATATGTCTGTAAAATCGGGGCGGAATGTGAATTTTATCTTTTTAAAACCGATGAGGAAGGAAACCCCACCCAGGAAACCCTGGATCAGGGCAGTTACTTTGATATGTCCCCCATTGATAAGGGAGAAAACATCCGGCGGGAAATCTGTCTGTGTCTGGAAGAAATGGGACTGAAGCCGGAGACCTCTCATCATGAGCGGGGCCCGGGACAGAATGAAATCAACTTTAAATATGCTGATGCCCTGACCTGTGCCGATCATATTATTACCTTTAAGTGGGTGGTGAAGTCCATTGCCGCCCGGAATGGTTTGTTTGCTTCTTTTATGCCCAAACCCCTGCAGCGGGAGGTGGGAAGCGGTCTGCACATAAACCTCTCCCTGACCCAGAATGGATTAAACATCTTTAAGAATAAAAACGGCGAGCATTCCAAAGCGGCTGAAAGCTTTATTCAGGGCATTTTAGAAGTTATTCCCGAGATTACGCTTTTTTTAAACCCGATTGTGAATTCCTATGACCGTTTGGGGAAAGACGGAGCACCCAAATACGTATCCTGGTCTCACGGCAACCGTTCCCAGCTGGTGAGAATTCCGGCGGCAATAGAGGAGCGGGTCAGAATGGAATTGCGTTCTCCGGATTCCGCCATTAACCCGTATCTGGCGCTGTCACTCATTATCAGTGCCGGTTTAAAGGGGATTGGGAAAGACGCCAAATTAATGCCCCCCACGGACCTGGATCTCTATCATACCGCCAAAGAGACCACCGGGCAGATGGAAGCTTTACCGGTGAGCTTAAGGGAAGCCATCGACAGAGCCGAAAAAAGTGATTTTGTAAAAGAAGTTATTCCGGAGGAAATTTTGGAAAAATATCTGACAGCCAAAAAGGCAGAAGCAGAGAGTTCTCTGCGGACCGGTAATAAGGAAGATTTTTCCCGGGAACATTATTTTGAGTTTATTTAAATATTACTGAAAAGTAAAGGAAAGGAGGCGATGTTATGGAAAGTGTTTTATTGGTATCCTGTTCGGAAAAGGGAAATAAAGTATTTATCGATTTGCTGAAACAGGCATCGGTTCATAAGATCGTCACCGTATCCAGTTGTGCCAGAGCCAGGCAGCTTTTGATGGAATATGAATATGATCTGTGTATGATCAATGCGCCGCTGCCGGATGAAAACGGCATCAGCCTGGCAAAATATGTTGCCGCAATGGGAAGTACCCAGACCATCCTGGTGGTCCGGGGGGAGTATGCCGAGGCTATCGCCGATGCGGTGGAACAGGAAGGTGTCATTTGTCTGGGAACCCCCATCAGCAGGCCCTTTTTATGGTCGGCCTTACGTTTGGCCAGTGCCTCCCTGAACAAGTACCGCTCCATGCAGGATGAGGTGGGCCGGTTAACGAAGAAGATCGAAGACATCCGCATTATTGACCGGGCCAAATGCGTGCTGATATCGGTTTTACACATGACTGAGCAGGAAGCTCATAAACACATCGAAAAACAGGCAATGGATATGCGGGTAACCAAAAGAGCCGTTGCAGAAGGAATTTTAAAACAATATGAAAATGAGTGATAAATGGCAGGAAGAGTGTGCTGTCTTCGCGGTAAGTGTTCATACCGGCGAAGCAGCACAAATTACTTACAACGGGCTGCTGAGTTTGCAGCACCGGGGACAGGAAGGGGCCGGTATTGCGGTACTGGCGGAGAATGGTATTAAGAGTCATAAGGATATCGGATTGGTAAATGAGGCGTTTTCCGGCGGCGCATTGGATCGGTTGCCGCCTTCCGGTATGGCGGTGGGACATAACCGCTATTCCACTACGGGAAACAGCATCAGAGAAAATGTCCAGCCCTTTGTGACCGAATATCTTACCGGCCGGATTGCCACAGTACATAACGGCAATATTACCAATGCGGCGGCCATTCGAACGAAGCTGAAAAGCAAAGGGCTGAATTTTCACGCCACATCCGACAGCGAGGTAATTGCTTCCCTGGTTGCCTATTATTCTTTACAGAAGGAGAATCCCCTGGCAGGGGTGATCAGTGCGGCGGAAAAGCTGGAGGGTGCTTTTTCCCTGATCATTATGAGTAATGAAAACAAGCTGATTGCGGTCAGGGATGCCTATGGATACCGGCCCCTGTGTATCGGTGAAAATGAAGCCGGTTTGGCCGTGGCATCGGAAAGCTGTGCGCTGGAAAGCTGTGGTTTTTCCTTTGTCAGGGATATCCTGCCGGGGGAAGTGGTGGTTATCACCGATGGACGGATTACCTACCAGAAGATCCACTTACAGCCGGTAAGACCAGCATGCGGAATCTGCATTTTTGAATATGTTTATTTTGCCAGGCAGGATTCCCTGATAGACGGACAAAGTGTCTATGAAGCACGATACCGGATGGGACAGATTCTGGCCCGGGAGTATCCCGTGGCCGCCGATGTGGTCTGTGGGGTTCCCGATTCCGGACTGGAAGCAGCAATGGGCTATTGTGAGGCCAGCGGCATTCCCCTTGCTTCGGGGTTTGTAAAGAACCGCTATATTGGCCGCAGTTTTATCTATCCCACTCAGGCCCAGCGGGATAATGCGGTGCAGATGAAGCTGAATCCCCTTTCGGTTAACATCCGGGGGAAAAGAGTAGTGCTGGTGGATGATTCCATTGTCAGGGGGACCACCAGTGCTCAAATCGTCCAAAGCTTAAAACGGGCCGGAGCGAAAGAGGTACATATGCGGATATCATCGCCGCCATTTCGATATTCCTGTCATTACGGAACAGATATCGACAGCGAAGATAAGCTGATTGCGAATCAGATGAGCATAGAAGAGATTGGGAAGAAGATCGGAGCGGACAGCCTGGGCTTTATCAGTGTGGAAGGATTAAAAAAAGCCTGCGGAGATTGTCGGATTCCGTTTTGTACCCATTGTTTTACAGGAGGGAGGCAGTAAGATGAAGTTTATTTTTGTAACCGGAGGCGTGGTATCAGGACTGGGGAAAGGTATTACGGCAGCTTCTTTGGGGCGGTTATTGAAGCAGAGAGGATTAAGAGTAGCAGCTCAAAAGCTGGATCCCTATATGAACGTGGATCCCGGAACCATGAGTCCCCTGCAGCATGGTGAGGTATTTGTCACCGAGGACGGAGCAGAAACCGATTTGGATTTGGGGCATTATGAGCGCTTTATGGACGAAAGTCTCAACAGGTATTCTAATCTGACCTCGGGAAAGGCTTATTTCAATGTCCTGGAGCGGGAGCGTAAAGGCGAGTATCTGGGCAAAACAGTGCAGATGATTCCCCACATTACCGATGAGATTAAAGGCTTCATTTATGCCGGGGCCAAAAAAAGCGGAGCCGAAGTGTTGATCACTGAAATCGGCGGAACCACCGGTGATATCGAAAGCCAGCCCTTTTTGGAAGCCATCCGGCAGGTATCTCTGGAGGCCGGAAGAGAAAATTGTCTGTTTATCCATGTCACACTTGTTCCTTATATTAAGGCATCCGGTGAGCATAAGTCCAAACCCACCCAGCATTCGGTGAAAGAATTGCGGGCCATGGGAATCACGCCGGATATCATCGTCGCCCGGGCCGATGAAGCCATCGGAGCCGATATCAAGGATAAAATTTCCCTGTTCTGTAATGTCAAACGGGACTGTGTGATTGAGAATCTGACCTTATCCAATCTGTACGAAGCGCCGCTGATGCTGGCTGCCAACGGTCTGGATGAGGTGGTGTGCCGGGAATTAAACCTGCAGACCGCGGCACCGGATTTGAACGAGTGGGAAGCATTGGTGGCCAGGATCAAAAGCCCAAAAAGAAAAGCGGTAATCGCCATTGTAGGTAAATATGTAAAGCTCCACGATGCCTATTTGTCCGTATCGGAAGCCCTGTACCATGCCGGGATTGAGGAAGGGATCCGGGTGGAAATCAAATGGGTGGACAGCGAACAGATAGAAGCCGATAATGTGGAAGCCTGTCTGACCGGTGTGGATGGTGTCATTATTCCGGGAGGCTTTGGTGACAGGGGGATTGAAGGAATGATTTCAGTCTGCCGTTATGTCCGGGAACAAGACATTCCCTTTCTGGGGATTTGCCTTGGGATGCAGATTGCGGTGATTGAATATGCCAGAAATGTTTGTAGTATACAGAATGCTGTTTCGGGAGAATTTGTTGAAAATGCCGCTGAGAAAGTCATTGACCTGATGGCGGAACAGCAGCAGGTTGAACAAAAGGGCGGAACCATGCGCCTGGGTGCATATCCCTGTCAGGTGGGCAGCGGCACCCTGTTGGAAAAGCTTTACGGAAAATCAATGATATGGGAACGGCATCGCCACCGCTATGAGTTCAATAACCGGTTCCGAGAATTAGTGCAGGAAAAAGGAATGCTGCTTTCCGGCACCTCTCCGGATCACCGTCTGGTGGAAGCCGTGGAATTGCCCGGCAACCGGTTTTTCATCGGTGTCCAGTTTCATCCCGAATTCAAAAGCAGGCCCAATCGTCCGCATCCGCTTTTTAAAGGATTGCTGCATTATATATAATATACTCCAAAGTTCTTCTCAGGAAGAACTTTTTTCTTGTTATGATTTCCGAAAAAATAGGAAATTCTTTTAAAGCAGAAAGGTTTATGATAAACTAATTGTCACAGGTATTATTTGCCAGGAGGTAATGTAGTGAAAGAAAAACTAAAATCCCTGAAGGGAAAAAATATACAGCAGCTGTTATTTGTTTTTTTAACTTTTTTTCTGATGGTATCAGTGAGTTATTTTTATGTCAGCAATATTGTTCAGGATCAGGTTTATCAGTTAGGCGAGGAAACCATGAACACCATTGAGACGGCTGTATCGTCCAGCCTGTCGGAAGTAGAACTGATCTTTTCGGTGATGGCGGATGCAGTTGAAAATCGGGTCAGGGAGGGTGCATCTAATGAAGAAGTCCTGCGTTTTTTAACAAAGACCAATGAGGAATATAGCGAGGGCCGGTTTTATATGCCGGATTTTATGAAAATCTACGGATATTTTAACGGAGAATTCCTGGATGGCTCGGGCTGGATTCCCGGAGCGGATTATGAACCTGCCCAGCGCCCATGGTATGAGGGGGCGGTACAGAAGATAGAAGAAATTTATTTTTCTGAGCCCTATATAGATGCTGAAACCGGAGAGATGTGCATCTCCTTTTCAAAACGAATAGCAGACAAAGAAGGACTGTTTGTTGGAGTTCTGGCAATTGACGTCAAGCTTTCCCGGATTACGGATTATGTCAGTGAGCAGCAGATTGCCGACAAGGGGTATGGCATCCTGATCAGTGATTCACTGCGGTTTACTTCCCACAAGGATAAGACACTGCTGGGGAGACGCATCAGTGATGCCGGAAAAGGATATGCTCATCTGGAGAAGCTTTTGGAAGAAGGTAAGGTCATTTCTGCCGAACGTTTTACCGAAGCCGACGGAACCGACAGTATAGCCTTTTTACGAACCGTTTTTAATGGCTGGCATATTGGGGTCATCATTCCACGCATGAAATATTACGAACAGGTAAACCAGATGGGAGTTGTTTTAGTGCTTCTGGGAATTATTCTGATGAGTGGTTTATGCTATATGCTAATGCGGACCATGAATGAGAAGCTGCGTTCGGATGAAGAAAATAAAGAAAAAAGTGAATTTTTGGCAAGAATGAGCCACGAAATGCGGACGCCCATGAATGCCATTATCGGGATGACCGATATTGCCCGTAAAACAGAAGATCCCGGCCGGGTTCAATACTGTCTGGGAAAAATCAGCGATGCCTCCAATCATTTGCTGGGGGTTATCAATGATGTGCTGGATATGTCCAAAATAGAGGCCGGTAAGATGGAGTTATCGGAGACCGATTTTGTGATTACGGAAATGCTCAACCGGGCCATTGCAATTGTCGGTTTTAAAGTAGAGGAAAGGCATCAGGAGCTGGAGGTTCATATTGATTCTAATGTTCCGGAAGCAATTGTTGCCGATATGCAGAGGCTGACCCAGGTTCTGACCAATCTTTTGGGCAATGCCAACAAATTTACCCCCGACGGCGGTAAAGTCAGTGTGTCTGTAGAAACGAAAAAACATGTTGATGGAAAATATATATTGCAATTTGAGGTGGCCGATAATGGTATCGGTATTTCCAAGTCCAAACAGGCGACATTGTTCCGTTCTTTTGAGCAGGCAGACGGCAGTATTTCGCGTAAATATGGCGGAACCGGTTTGGGGCTGGCCATATCACAAAATATAATCAACATGATGGGCGGCGAAATCTGGATAGACTCCGAAGAAGGGCGGGGAGCCAAATTTATCTTTACTGTGCCGGTGAAAGCGGGAGAAGCATCCAGGCAGGAAGGTTTAAAACTGAAAAAATTAGGATTGATGGGAGAAGAAGAGGATCCGCAGTTTTTGGGAAAATGTATTTTACTTGCGGAAGACATTGAAATTAATCAGGAGATTGTGATGGCTTTGCTGGAGGATACAAAGGTCAGAGTAGAATGTGCGGGAAACGGCCAAGAAGCATTAGATCTGTTTACGGCATTTCCGGACCGGTATGACCTCATCTTTATGGATATCCATATGCCGGAAATGGACGGTTACACGGCCACCCAGAAAATACGGGCTATGGAAACGGTTCAGGCCAGGAACATTCCCATTATCGCCATGACAGCCAATGTCTTTCAGGAGGATATAGAACGGTGTCTGGCAGCAGGAATGAATTCTCATGTAAGTAAGCCGCTGAATAAAAAGGAAGTTCTGGATGCCATGAAGGAATTTATATTATAGTGTGTTCCGGCAGCATAATGAGGTGAGTAGAATGATTTATCAGGGTAAAAGTGTTTTTGAGGGAATTGCAGTCGGTGAAATTTTTATATACCGTAAAGCAGAATATGTGCCGGATGGGAATACGGCAGTGGACTGGCAGAATGAGATAAGGCGGGTGGAAGATGCGATAACAGAAGCCAATAGGCAGCTCACCGGATTATATGAAGAATCATATAATAAATTCGGTTCGGAAAATGCCATGATTTTTGAGGTCCATAAAATGATTTTGCAGGATGAAGGATACCGGAAAGCCATTTGTCAGCGGATTTCGGGTGAGAAGGTGAGTGCCGAATCAGCGGTTTTGATGGCAGGAAAGCAGGTTGGTGAAATGTTTGCTGCCCTGGATGATGACCGGATGCGGTCCAGAGCCGCCGATATCGAAGATGTTTCCGGTCGTCTGATCAGAATTTTGGCAGGTACACAGGAGCCGGAAACAATTCCGGGGGAACCGGTTATTTTAGTGGCTGAAGAGCTGTCCCCCAGTGAAATAGTCCGCCTGGACAAAGAGAATGTATTGGCATATGTGGCAGTGAAAGGCTCCGTGAATTCTCATGGGGCTATTTTGGCAAAAAGTATGGGGATTCCGACATTGATGAATACGGGAGTAGTATTAGCTTCGGAGCTCCATGGAAAAACGGCGGTGGTGGACGGATTTACAGGAGAATTCATTATCCAGCCGGAGGAAAAAATCCTTCGTCAAAAACAGCAGGCCCAGGAACAATGGCTGGAAGCACGGAAAATGCTGGAAGAATTGAAAACAAAAGATAATAGAACCACTGACGGCCGGCAGATCGGTTTATGTGCCAACATCGGAAGCTTACCTGAGGTGGAGAGTGTACTGGCAGTAAATGCTGATGGAATCGGCCTGTTTCGCAGTGAATTTCTTTATTTGGAACGAGACAGTTATCCCTCAGAGGAGGAGCAGTTTCGTATTTATAAGGACGTGCTGATCAGGATGCAGGGAAAAAAAGTGGTTTTTCGGACCATGGACATCGGCACGGATAAACAAAGTGGATATATGGAACTGCCGGAAGAAGAAAATCCGGCCATGGGTTATCGGGCCATCCGCATCTGTCTGGAGCGAAAAGATATTTTCAGAATACAGCTCCGGGCTATTTACAGGGCCTCTGTTTTCGGCTGTGGGGCGGTGATGTTTCCGATGATCATATCTCTGGCGGAAATCAGAGCAGTGAAAGCAGTAATTGCGGAAGTAAAGAAGGAACTGAAGGAGGAAGGATATCCCCACGGTGAAGTGGAAATCGGCATCATGATCGAAACACCGGCAGCGGCATTAATTTCCGATGATTTGGCTAAAGAGGTGGATTTCTTCAGTATCGGAACCAATGATCTGACCCAGTTTGTTCTGGCAGTCGACCGGCAGAACCCCCGGTTGGAGAACCTCTATGATCCTCATCATCAGGCAGTCCTTAAACTCATCAGGATGACAGTGGAAAACGCGCACCAGGCCGGCATCCGGGTGGGAATCTGCGGCGAGTTGGCGGCCGAAGCCTCTTACACGCGGATGTTTCTGGATATGGGTGTGGATGAGCTGTCGGTTAATCCGGCTTATGTATTGGCAATTCGCAAAAACATCAGAGAAATATAAGCGAAAATACAACCTTGGCAAAATATGATAAATATGAACAAAATTAGAAATAGATTAATTTAGCAAAATAGTTTAAAATGTAAAAAAAATACACCAAGAGGGGGTACTAAAATTGAAAATTATCAGAACCAGGGACTATGAAGACATGAGCAGAAAGGCTGCTAATATTATCTCCGCACAGATCATTCTGAAGCCTGAGAGTGTGCTGGGATTGGCAACCGGATCAACACCCATTGGCGCCTATCGGAATCTGGTCAGCGGGTATGAAAACGGTGATTTGGATTTTTCCGCGATCACAACTGTGAACCTGGATGAATATAAAGGAATTACCAGGGATAATGATCAAAGTTATTATTATTTTATGAATCATAATTTGTTTAAACATGTGAATATTGATGTCAGTAAAACCTATCTGCCGGACGGAACCGAGCCGGATGCTCTGAAGGCATGTGAAGATTATAATCAGGTGATTGATTCTGTTGGCGGCGTTGATCTGCAGCTTTTGGGATTAGGCCATAACGGACATATCGGATTTAATGAGCCCAGTGATATTTTTAAAGGAAAAACCCATTGTGTGGACTTATCGGAGACCACCATTAAAGCCAACCAGCGTTTCTTTGCATCCTATGATGACGTTCCCAAGCAGGCATATACGATGGGCATTCAGACCATCATGGAGGCAAAACAAATCCTGGTGGTAGTCAGTGGTGCCGATAAAGCGGCGATTGTCAAAGAAGCATTTTTCGGTCCGGTTACACCTAAGGTACAGGCATCTATATTACAGTTCCACCCGAATGTAATAGTAGTGGGAGATGAAGCAGCGTTGTCTTTGGTCTGATGAGGAAACAATACGATGATTATTAAGAATGCAAGTGTATATACCGAAGCCGGCATATTTGAAGAAAAAGAACTTTATATTCAGGATGGAAAGTTTGTGGCGGACAGGGACTGTTCTGACCGTGAGGAAATCATTGACGGGGCAGGCTGCTATGCCATCCCCGGGCTGACAGATATTCATTTTCATGGATGTGTGGGTTATGATTTTTGTGACGGAACCAGGGAGGCCATTGCCAAAATGGCTGAATACGAAGCCTCTGTGGGGGTGACAAGCATCGTTCCGGCAACCATGACGCTGGCCGAAGAAACCCTTCTGGGAATCTGCCAGACGGCCGCTGCTTATGTGTCGGAAGCGCCCCAAGGATATCCGGGAAGAGCCATCCTCTGCGGCATTAACATGGAAGGCCCTTTTGTGGCGGAAAGTAAAAAAGGAGCACAAAACGCAGCTTTCATTCAGAAGCCCAGTGCAGAGATGTTTGAGATACTGAATAAAGTCAGTGGAAATATGGTAAAACTGGTAGCCATTGCCCCGGAAATCGAAGGAGCCATGGAATTTATCGAAACATGGAAGGCAGACACGGTAATCTCCCTGGCACATACGGCTGCGGATTATGAAACAGCCATGGAAGCTTTTGACCGCGGAGCCAGTCATGTTACCCATTTGTACAATGCCATGAATCCTTACACCCACAGGGCCCCCGGCGTGGTTGGAGCCGCCGCGGATGCCCAGGCGGAAGTGGAATTGATCTGTGACGGGGTACATATTCATCCTGCGGCAGTACGTACCACTTTTAAGATTTTTGGTGAGGATAAGGTAATCCTGATCAGTGACAGTATGATGGCCACCGGATTGGCAGACGGAGACTATCAATTAGGCGGACAGCCCGTTAAGGTAGTGGGGAATCTGGCAACTCTTGCGGACGGAACCATTGCCGGATCAGCCACCAACCTGATGGATTGTATGCGGACAGCCGTCCTTAAAATGGGCATTCCGTTAGAAACGGCAGTAAAGTGTGCGGCGGTTAATCCGGCCAAAAGCGTGGGCATATATGATCAATACGGCAGTATTGCGGAAGGTAAGATTGCCAATGTAGTCTTATTGCAAAAAGAGGATTTGAGTCTGCATCAGGTGATCTTAAAGGGAACAGTCATTTAAAATATAAATAAAATTTAATTGGAATAAGGCGGTGGTGAATCACTGCCTTATTTTTTTCCAACAAGCCTCGCATTTCTATTCGGAATATGTTATAATCCTCTATTATATGCATAGTTGTGCTGACGTGCCGCCTACATAGAGGATTAGGAATGAATTGTAAAGACATAGAAAAATTATTTCCGTTTTTTCAGGAAGATACCCTGACCAATAAGGAACTTCAGAAGTTTATGGATCATATCGATAATTGTCCCGAATGTCAAGAGGAACTTGCCATTTATTATTTGATCAACGAAGGTATGCTCAGGCTGGAAGACGGAAGTGTTTTTGATTTGCAGGAGGTTATGGACGATCATATGGAAAGAGCCAGGCGGCGTTTGCGGGCAAGGCGGTTTCTGCAGTTGGCGATATATGGGATGGAAAGTCTGGTGGTGGTGGCAATCGTGGTTATTTTGTCACTGATCGCTTTTAAATAATGTGAAAATTTTGGAGATGGATATGGATAAGATCGTACTGCTGGACGGACACAGCATTTTGAACAGAGCCTTTTACGGAGTTCCTGATTTGAGTAATTCCAAAGGGCTTCATACCAATGCTGTTTATGGTTTTTTAAACATTATGTTTAAAATTTTGGATGAAGAAAATCCAAATTTCTTAGTGGTTGCCTTTGATGTCAAGGCACCCACCTTTCGTCATGAAATTTATCAGGAATATAAAGGCACCAGAAAAGCCATGCCGGAAGAGCTGCGGGAACAGGTTCCGGTGATGAAGGAAGTGCTGGCCGCCATGGGCATCTGTATTTTGGAGCAGGCCGGTCTGGAAGCAGATGATATCCTGGGAACGGTGGCCAAAAGAGCAGAAAGAGAAGGAATGGCTGTTTCTCTGGTATCCGGTGACCGTGATCTGCTGCAGATCGCTTCTGATAACATCAAAATCCGCATCCCCAAAACAAGAGGCGGAAAAACGGAAATAGAAGATTACTACGCCAGGGATGTGCAGGACCGGTATCAGATGACACCGACCCAGTTCATTGATCTCAAAGCTCTTATGGGAGATGCCTCGGATAATATCCCGGGCGTTCCCAAGGTGGGTGAAAAAACCGCCACGGATCTGATCGTCCAGTTTGGTTCTCTGGAAGGAATCTATAACCATATTGAGGAAATTACCAAGAAAGCAATTAAAGAATCCTTGGCAGCCAATCGGGATCTGGCGGATTTAAGCAAGGTATTAGCCACCATTAATATTGAAAGTGATATCCCTTTTTCCTATGAACAGGCAGTGGTAGGAGATTTTTATACAAAGGAAGCGTATGTTCTGTTTAAGGACCTGGAATTTAAGAACATGCTGAGCCGCTTTGAAGAAGATAAGACCGGTGACAACAAGAAGGATTTCTTTGTGCAGATAACGGATCTGGCCCAGGCTGAGGCGATATGGAACCGGAAGCTGCCCTCGCCGGTAGGGGTGATGATCATGGAAGACAGCAGTAAAGATGCTGATTTTGTGGGATTGTCTCTGGCCATTGGTGATGAGGAAGTATATTTTTTCAGTGCCCAGGGGTTTTTGACCAAACAGTACCTGGTGGAAAAGCTGAAGGGTGTGGCGGAAAAAGTGGTCATATCGACATTTGATATCAAGAAAAAATATGATTATTTTATTTCGCCCCAGCGCATGGCTGAACAGGGCCTTGCCCTGACCGAAGGATTTTTTGATATATTGATCGCGGCATATCTGTTGAATCCGCTGAAAAATGATTATGAAGCAGAAGACATCAGTAATCAATATTTGAATATGATGTTAGAGAGCCGGTCCCAGTTGTTCGGCAAGGGGGATTTCAAGGGGGCAGCCGGGGAAGGCGATAAACTGATGCAATATGCCTGCAGCCTGGCCTATGTCTGCCGTCAGGTGACACCTATCTTACAGCAAAAGCTGCAGGAAACCGGGATGTATGAGCTGATGCGGAAAATCGAGATGCCCCTCTCCTATGTGCTTCACGATATGGAGAAAATCGGGGTGCAGGTGCGTTCCGACGAATTGAAACTTTATGGCGAAGCATTGAACGGCAGAATTGCGGAATTGGAGCAATTGATCTATCATCAGGCAGGAACGGAATTCAACATCAATTCCCCCAAACAGCTGGGAGAGATTTTGTTTGAAAGATTACAGCTGCCCGGCGGAAAAAAGACCAAAACCGGATATTCCACGGCTGCCGATGTACTGGAAAAACTGGAAACAGAGTATCCTATTGTCAAAGATATTTTGGAATACAGAGGACTTGCCAAACTGAAATCCACATATGCAGACGGTCTGGCCGCATATATTGAAGAAGACAGCCGGATTCATACGAATTTTAAGCAGACCATTACCGCCACCGGCCGATTAAGTTCAACCGAGCCTAATTTACAGAATATTCCCATGCGGATGGAGCTGGGGAGGCTCATCAGAAAGGTTTTTGTTCCGGCTTCCGGGCAGGTGTTCATGGATGCCGATTATTCCCAGATAGAACTGCGGATTCTGGCTCATTTATCCGGTGATGAACAATTAATTGAAGCCTATAAAATGGATGAGGATATTCACCGGATTACCGCTGCCAAGGTTTTTCATACACCCTTTGAGGAGGTTACCGATCTGCAGCGGCGGAATGCCAAGGCAGTTAATTTCGGGATTGTTTACGGAATCAGTTCCTTTGGTCTGAGTCAGGATTTGAGTATATCAAGGAAAGAAGCGGAAAGTTACATTGCTCAATATTTTGAGACCTATCCCAAGGTCAGACAGTTTCTGACGGATACAGTGGAAACTGCCAAAATACAGGGATATGTAACCACCATGTTAGGCCGCAGACGTCCCATTCCGGAACTGAAATCCGCTAATTTCATGCAGCGTTCCTTCGGGGAACGGGTGGCCATGAATTCACCGATTCAGGGAACTGCGGCAGACATTATAAAAATTGCCATGATTCGGGTTTGGAATCGCTTAAAAATGGAAAGACTGCAATCAAAACTGGTACTGCAGATTCATGATGAACTGCTTTTGGAGGTAGCGGAAGATGAAGTTGTAAAAGTAAAAAAACTCTTAGCGGAAGAAATGAAAGGAGCCGCCCAACTAGCGGTTGTTTTGGAAATAGACCTCCATACCGGAATGAACTGGTATGAAGCCAAATAGGGATTGGGCGAATAATAAAGTTATGAGAATCATAGGCATAACAGGCGGGGTAGGGAGCGGCAAGTCCGCTGTTTTAGCGCATATCACTTTTTCCTACCGATGTAAAGTAATATTAGCGGATGAGATTGCCCATATTGTCAAGGAACCGGGTCAGCTCTGCTATCAGAAGCTGTTGGAATTACTGGGAAAGGATGTTTTGGACAAAGAGGGATACATTAATAAAGCCCGGATGTCAGAGATGATCTTTTCCGATGAGAAGCTGCGGGAGCAAGTCAACGGAATCATTCATCCGGCAGTGAAAGCCTATATTAAGACCATCATTGCCGAAGAAGAAGCAAAAAAAGAAATTGATTTTTTGTTTATTGAAGCGGCCTTGCTTATTGAAGACGGTTATGAAAACATCGTGGATGAGCTTTGGTATATCTATGCCGACACCACCATCAGGCGGGAACGTTTAAAGAAGGCCAGAGGATATTCCGATGAAAAGATTGACGCAATTATGAGCCGGCAGCTTTTGGAAGAGGAATTTCGCTCGCGGTGTAAGGTCATAATAGAAAATAACAATAGATTGGATGAAGCATATAAACAAATAGAAGATAAGTTGGGAGAATACCTGTGTCAGAAGCAAGAAAATACCCTGGACAAATAGTCTTTGGACTTGATATCGGAACAAGAAGCATAGTGGGAACCGTTGGTTATCGAAACGGCAATGAATTCAGAGTGGTTGCACAGCGGGTCAGAGAGCATGAATCCCGTACCATGATCGACGGGCAGATTCATGATATTGCCAAAGTAGGTGAAACTATTTTGGAAGTGAAGAATTCTTTGGAGGAAGCCCTTGGCAGTAAGCTGACCGAAGTTTGTATTGCCGCCGCCGGAAGAGTTTTGCGGACGGTGGGTTGTACGGTGGAGTGGTCTTTGCCGGTGGAACGGGAGGTAACCAACGAGGATATTTATGCCCTTGCCTCCATGGGCGTGGAGAAGGCCTATAATCAATTTGATGAAAATGAAGATTCGGATTTTAGATTTTATTGTGTTGGCTACAGTGTTGTCCGTTACTATTTGAACGGATACCAGATGGGGAATCTGGAAGGTCATAAAGCCAAAGAGATCAGTGCCGACATTATTGCGACTTTTTTACCGGATGATGTGGTAGACGGACTGTATAAAGCGGTGGGACATGCCGGTCTGGAAGTGGCCAGTCTGACACTGGAGCCTATTGCCGCCATTCAGGTGGCCATCCCGGAGCGATTCCGGATGCTGAATATTGCGTTGGTGGATGTAGGTGCAGGAACCAGCGATATTTCCATTACCAAAGACGGAAGCATTATTGCCTATGGGATGATAGCCATTGCCGGAGACGCACTCACCGAAGTGATTGCCCAGCATTGTCTGGTGGATTTCGCCACAGCCGAGCAGATTAAGCGGGATGCCGGTGAAAAAGATGTAATATCCTATATGGATATTATGTTTTTACCCCAAACCATTTCCAAAAGCGAGGTCTTACAGGTTACCGACGAGGTCGTCAAGGAGATGGCCAGAGAAGCCGCGGAAAAGATTAAGGAACTAAACGGAAATAAGTCTGTCAGCGCGGTATTTGTGGTTGGCGGCGGCGGAAAAATCCCCGGTTATACCGATGTCCTGGCAGAAGAACTGCAGATCCCCAAGGAAAGGGTCGCTTTGCGTGGGGAAGAAGTGATGCAGCAGATTGTCTTTGAAGAAGGAACCAAAAAGGATTCCCTGCTGGTCACACCGGTAGGCATCTGCCTGAATTACTATGAACAAAGTAATAATTTTATTTTTGTGCATTTCAACGGGCACAGAACGAAAATTTATGATAATAACCGTCTGGCTGTGGTAGATGCCGCCATGCAGGCGCAATTTCCCAATGATGCCCTTTTCCCTAAGCGCGGCAAAGAACTGACCTTCTATGTGAACGGGAAAGCCAAGATGATCAGAGGACAGGCCGGTGAAGCAGCGGTGATCACCGTGAACGGTGAAATTGCCGATATTTATACCCCTATCCATGGCAATGATGTGATCGTGGTCAAGGAATCCACAGCCGGTGAGCCGGGTGAAATGACCATCGGGGATCTTCCCGAGTTACAGGATATTATCACAGTGTATGTGAATGATAAAAAAGTAGAGCTGCCTAAATTTGCTCAGGTAAACGGTGAATTGCAGTCCATTTACTATGATATTAAAGAAAATGATGAAATTGAATTAAACAATTATTATACTGTAAGGCAGATTGCGGAGTTTATGGATGTGATCCTGGATCCGAAGATGAACCTGTATGTAAATAATAAACTGGCCGATGATCTAACCCCGGTTTATGAAAACTTTTCGGTAGTATGGACCTTAAAGGACTTACATTTGTCCGATATGGAAGCGGCGGAAAAGGATGCCGAAAAAGAGGCGGAAGCAGAAACCAGGGCAGCATCATCAGAAGTAGAATCGGAAGCCGGATATGAGGATTTGCCGGAAGACGATGATTATGAAGATGAAGATGATGAAGACGATGGCGACGATGAAACAACCGCAGTAACCAACGAGGCAACAGATGTTACTGTTATGGTAAATGGTGACAGCGTAGTTTTATCAGGCAAATCAGGTTATGTATTTGTGGATATTTTTGAACGGATTGATTTTGACCTGGGAGATTCCCGCGGGCGGCATATCGTAACCCAGATTAACGGCCGGCCGGCGCAATACATGGAACCATTAAATCATGGAGATCAATTGGAAGTATACTGGAAATAATAAGACGAGAAGCAGCGCTAAGGTGCGAAAGTACCGCACCTAAGTGCTGCTGAAGCTCGTCTGGAAGAACGCAAAGCGTTCTTCCCAAAAAGGAGATAAGATGAGATTGTGCAGTATTGCAAGCGGAAGCAGTGGGAACTGTATTTATGTGGGTTCCGAGACCACCCATATTTTGATTGATGCGGGGATCAGCGGTAAGAGGACCGAAGTCGGTCTGGCTTCACTGGAATTGACGGGAAATGATCTTGACGGCATATTTATTACCCATGAGCATAGTGACCATATTTGTGGATTGAAGGTATTGGCCAGACGGTATGGGATGCCCATTTATGCTACGAAAGGTACCATTGCAGCCATCCGGGCAAGCAGCAATGGAAAGATTGATGAAGAACTGTTTCGGGAAATCAAAGCCGATGAGAAGATTACCATTAAGGATATTACCTGTAATCCCATGCGGATATCTCATGATGCCGCAGAACCGGTAGCTTACCGGATTCATTACGGAAATAAAAAAGTCGGAATTATTACTGATCTGGGATGCTATAATGATTATATAGTGGAATCCCTGCGGGGTATGGATGCCCTGTTACTGGAAGCCAACCATGATGTGCGGATGCTTCAGGTAGGCCCTTATCCTTATTATTTGAAACAGCGTATTCTGGGAGAACGGGGGCATTTGTCCAACGAACTGGCGGGACGGTTATTGAGCCGGCTGATGCATGACAGGCTGCAGACCGTTGTTCTGGGACATCTGAGTAAAGAAAACAATCTGCCGGAATTGGCTTATGAAACTGTCAGAGTGGAAGTGAACATGGCCGACAATGAGTTTAAAGCGGCGGACTTCCCCATGCAGGTAGCGGCCCGCAGTGAAGTTTCACCCATTATACATATCGCATAAGAGCACAGGAGGATATTATGAAAAAAACAATTATTACCGTAGTGGGAAAGGATACCGTTGGTATCATCGCCAAGGTATGTACCTATCTGGCCGAGAACAGCATTAACATTGAGGATATTTCACAAACGATAGTACAGGGCTATTTTAACATGATGATGATTGTGGATATGAAAGATACCCCCAAACATTCTTCGGAAGTATCGGATGATCTGAAAGTTTTGGGTGAGGAGATCGGTGTTATCATCAAATGCCAGCGGGAAGAAATTTTTGACAGTATGCACAGAATCTAAGACGAGAAGAAACAGTAAGGCTCGAAAATACCGAGCCTAACGGTTTCTAAAGTCTCGTCTTGAAGAATGGCAGAGCCATTCTTCTGAATGAAAGGAGCATTTAGGAAAAATGATTAATATATACGAAGTAACAGAAACCAATCAGATGATTGAAAAGGAAAATCTGGATGTCCGGACCATCACTATGGGAATCAGTCTGCTGGATTGTATCGATTCTGATCTGGATTCTTTAAATACCAAGATTTATAACAAAATATATGAAGCGGCCAAGGATTTGGTAAAGGTGGGAGAAGAGATTTCCAAGGAGTTTGGGATTCCTATTGTGAATAAGCGTATTTCGGTTACGCCCATCGCTTTGGTGGGAGGATCCGCCTGCAAAAAGCCGGAGGATTTTGTCAGCATTGCCAAAACATTGGATAAATTGGCCCATGAGGTAGGAGTGAATTTTATCGGCGGTTATTCCGCCCTGGTTTCCAAAGGGATGACAAAAGCCGATGAAATGCTGATTGAATCCATACCTATGGCATTATCCTCTACCGAACGGGTATGCAGCTCGGTGAATTTGGGTTCTACCAAAACCGGCATCAATATGGATGCGGTGAAGCTGATGGGAGAAATCATTCTGCAGACGGCGGAGTATACCAAAGAGCGGGACTCTCTGGGCTGCGCCAAGCTGGTGGTATTTTGCAATGCCCCGGATGACAATCCGTTTATGGCCGGAGCTTTTCATGGTGTTACCGAAGCGGATAAGATCATTAATGTGGGGGTCAGCGGTCCCGGAGTGGTAAAAACCGCCCTCAGTAAGGTCCGCGGTGAAAATTTTGAAGTCCTTTGTGAAACCATTAAAAAAACCGCTTTTAAGGTAACCAGAGTGGGGCAATTGGTGGCCCAGGAAGCTTCCCGGATGCTGAATGTACCTTTTGGCATCGTGGATCTGTCGCTGGCCCCTACACCGGCCATCGGTGACAGCGTGGCGGATATTCTATGTGAAATCGGCCTGGAATATGCGGGAGCACCGGGAACCACAGCAGCACTGGCTCTGTTAAATGATCAGGTGAAAAAGGGTGGTGTTATGGCCTCTTCTTATGTCGGCGGGCTAAGCGGTGCGTTTATTCCGGTGAGCGAGGATCAGGGAATGATTGACGCGGTAATAGCGGGTGCGCTGACGCTGGAAAAACTGGAAGCCATGACCTGTGTATGTTCGGTGGGATTGGATATGATCGCCGTTCCCGGAGATACCAAGGCAACTACTTTGTCGGGAATTATTGCCGACGAAATGGCCATCGGGATGATTAACCAGAAGACCACGGCGGTGCGGATTATCCCGGTAATCGGTAAAAAAGTGGGGGAAATGGTAGAGTTTGGCGGCCTTTTGGGATATGCGCCGGTTATGCCGGTTAATCGGTTCTCCTGTGATGATTTTATTAATCGGGGCGGCAGAATACCGGCACCCATTCATAGTTTCAAAAATTAAAAATATTCGAAAAAATACGAAATGCCACTTGCTTTTTTCGGTAAGTGGCATTATTATAGAACTATCGGAAAACGTTTTCCGAAGTGAAAAAGAAATAAGTGAAGTACAGGAGGGATACTTATGGATTTTAACGCAGTATATCATCGGGCCAATGACAATTATTGTTATCCGCTGAATGAGGATGATCTGGTGATCAATATTAAGACAGGGTATGACGTGGAATATGTGAACATTATTCATGGTGATCCGTTCAGTGCCGGGATCCTTGGGGGAGGAGAGCACTGGACCGGGGAGGCATTGAATATTCCCTTTAAGAAGCGATTGAAAAACCAGTTATGGTGGACCACTACCATCCAACCGCCTTTTAAGCGGCTGAAATATTATTTTGAGTTAAAAACCGCAGAGGAACGGTGGTTTTTCTTTGAAGATGGATTTGTCAGTGAGGAACAGATGCACCTGCCGGGGAGAAGCCGTCAGTGCTTTACCCTGCCCTGGATGAATCCGGCGGATATTGCGGTGACGCCGTCATGGGTAAATGATACCATCTGGTATCAGATTTATCCGGAGCGGTTTTGTAATGGAGATCCGTCCCTTAACCGGGAAGATACCCTGCCCTGGCGGGTTAAGGGAAGTGTCCGGAATGAAGAATATTTTGGCGGAGATCTGGCCGGTATTATCAGTAAATTAGATTATTTACAAACATTGGGAATATCCGGTCTTTATCTTACACCCATTAATGAAGCCCCTTCCACTCATAAATACGATACCAAAGATTATGGGAAGATCGATCCTCATTTCGGCTCGGAAGAATCCTTCCTGCATTTGGTCTGTGAGGCTCACGGCAGAGGGATCAAAGTGATGCTGGATGGAGTATTCAATCACAGCGGGCAATATTTTGCACCCTGGCAGGATGTCATTGAAAAAGGTCCGGAATCCGAGTATTTCCATTGGTTTATGATTGAAAGCTGGCCCTTTGATTTTGAAAGGGGAGCGGCCAGAAACCGGCAGTATTACAGCTTTGCTTTCTATGACAAGATGCCCAAGCTGAATACCAATCATCGGGATGTACGGGAGTATCTTATTGGGGTATGCGAAGAATGGGTGAAGAAATATGATGTGGACGGCATCCGCCTGGATGTGGCCAATGAGGTTTCCCATCTGTTCTGCAAGGAGCTGCGAACCAGATTGAAGGTAGTCAAACCGGACATCTACATACTGGGTGAAATCTGGCATGATGCCATGCCCTGGCTGCGGGGGGATGAATTTGACGGAGTGATGAATTATCCGCTGGCAGAGAGCATTAAAGATTTCTGGATTGATAAGAGTCTTGGCAATGAGGATTTTGAGTATACCATTAACCGGTGTTATACAGGCTATATGCAGCAGACCAATGATGTGCTGTTTAACCTGCTGGATTCCCATGATACCAAAAGACTTCGCTCTGAGGTGAAAAATCTGGATGAATATTTTCAGCAGCTCTGTGTGCTGTTTGCCATGCCCGGCAGCCCCTGTATTTTTTACGGAACAGAGATTGCCATGGAAGGCGGACATGATCCGGATTGCCGCCGATGCATGCCATGGGAGGAAATCGAAGCAGGAAAATATGCGGAGCGGATGGAGATTGTCAAAGCTTTGCTGCGGCTGCGGCGGGAAGAACCGCTCCTGCGCAGCAGAAATTTTCATTTTCCCGGCCGGATCAACCGGAAGAGAGTGATTGAATTTACCAAGGTGGGCTGGACCGATCACTATGTGGAAGTGATCATAAATTGTGAGGAAGAAGACGTGGAAGTTCCCAGAGAAGGGACGATTTTGTTCCAGCGGCATTACATTGATGAAACCTTATTGAAAAACGGTATTCTGATTCGTAAAATTATCAAATAGAATTTCCTTAATATTTGCTTAAGATAGAGGCGTGCATCTGACCTTTTCTTAAGCAAATATTAATTTGTGAAAGAGACTGTCATATGGTATAGTTAATAAAGTAACAATGTTTGTGTAAAGGACAAGGGAGAGATTATGAGAAACAAGAAGATTGGTCAAAGATGGAAAGCACTAGCCGGAGTGCTTTTTTGTGTTTTCCTGGCTGCGGGATGCGGTAAGAGCGGCGGAGCGGATTGGGACCCTGACAAAATTGTCTATGTTCCCGAAATCAAAGATTTGGATTTGGGTGAAGGATATATTAATCAGTTACAGTCCCGAGGCAATACTCTTTATGCACTGTCCGGTAACTACAATGAGGAGACCGGACAAGAGGTTAATTTAATCGTAAAGATGGATATTGTCAGCGGCGAGCAGGAACAGGTGGAACTGTTTGCGGCAAAAGAAAATGAATATTTTTCCGGTTTTTTTATCAATGAAGCAGGAAATTTTATCATGCTGTCTTCCGTTTACGGTGAAAACGGAAATCAGTTTTTTCTCTATGAGGTTTCCCCGGACGGGGCAAAATTAAAAGAAAATGAAATCACGCAGGCCATCAAAGGGAACGGCGGAGATTATATCCAGAGACTCATCGGAGACAGTAAAGGAAATCTGTATATGCTGCTGTCTCAGGCAACGGGAAGCATGATGATTCTTGCATTAAATGAGGATGGAGCTGTTACCGGTAAGGTAGAGCATAATGATTATATCAATAATCTTTTTTGTGATGATGCCGGAAATGCTTATATTACGGCCTGGGGCACTAACGGAATGGCTATTAAGAAAGTAGATTTTGCAAGCAAATCAGTTGGTGCTGAAATAGAGCTGGAGAACAAGATGAATTCCGGTAATCTGACATTTGTATCCAATGGGGCTGGCGGGTTTTTGGTGAATGACAGCAATCACTTATATGAATGCCAACTGGAAACCGGTAAGTGTGAGGAAATTCTGAGTTGGCTGGATTGCGATATGTACGGTAACAATATCAGTTTCTTTGGAGTTTCTGAGGAAGGTACGATCTGGACTTTGAGTCAGACCTGGGAGGGTGAAACGCGTACCGCGGAGCTGGCATTTTTAAATCAGACCACGGCCGATAAGCTGCCGAAAAGAGAAATGATTACATACGGTTCCCTGTGGCTGGACAGCGATGTCCAGACAGCTATCATTAAATTCAATAAAAACAACGATAAATACAAAATTACGGTCAAGGAATACGGCCGGGATGATCATGAAGCCGGGGTGATCCAACTCAACACCGATTTGACCGGTGCCAACTGTCCGGATATTATCAATCTGTCCAACCTGAACTGGGAGCAGTTAAAGAACAAAGGGGTGCTGGCAGATCTTTATCCTTATATGGAAAAGGATGAGAATTTCCGTATCGAGGATTATCAGGAAAATATATTAAAATTATATGAAGCGGATGAGAAGCTTTATGGAATCCTGCCCGCCTTTACGATCATTACATTGGCCGGCAGTGAAAAAAACTTACAGGGAATTGACCGGTGGAACATCCCGGAACTAATTGAATTTGCAGAGAAATATCCCGATGCAAAGCTGCTCAATACCACGTCGGGAGGCATATTGGGTTCATTTATATCTTCCAATATGGAGCATTTTATTAATTGGGATACCGGTGAATGCGGTTTTAACAATGAAGAATTTATCGGGGCACTGGAGTTTGCCAATACCTTTGATAAGGAATTGGACTATCAAAGTCCTGACCGTATCGGAACTCATGAAGGGCTCAGTACCGGAAAATTTATATTGATGGATCAATATATCAGCAGTATCAATGAAATACAAGTTGCGGAAGCTCTATTTGACGGTCCGGTAAAGTTTATCGGCTATCCCTCTGATGAAAAAAGCGGAATCGTCGCATTACCATCCGGCTTCAGTTATGGAATGAGTGCCAGAAGCAAGGTAAAGGATGGGGCCTGGGAATTTATATCCTACGTATTGTCGGATGAGTATCAGGAAGAACAGGCAAGTGACCGCAGGTGGGGCATTCCGGTAAAAAAAGCTTACATCGATAAGCTTTGTGAGAAAGCCATGGAAAAGGAATACACCACCGATGAAAATGGCAAGCAGGTGGAAGTCTCCAACCATACTTATGGATATGATGATATTGAGATACAGATCCATGCCGCCACGGAAGCGCAAGTGGCGCAGTTTAAGGAGCTGATCGGAAGTGTCGGCGGCTTGCGGGAAGATGATATGCAGATGTATAATATTATCAGTGAGGAGACGGAAAGCTTCTTTGCCGGTCAGAAGTCGGCAAAAGAAGTGGCGGATATTATTCAGAGCAGAATGCAGATTTATGTGAATGAAAATAGATAATCAAGGGCGAATATTATTGTGAAGAAGGGTAAGCTGACCAGACAATCATTGAAAGGAAATAAGAACAGCAGGATTCGGAAACGTGATGAAAGGGGCAAAAGGATATCGATACTTTATCTTTTGCCCAGCATTTCCGGGGTGCTGTTATTTTTCGTGGCGCCATTTATGGTAGTCATCTATTACTCCATGGTGGACAATCCCATTAGCCGGGAATTTGTTTTTATGGATAACTTTATCAGTGTATTTAAGAATGCAGCCTTTAAGCAGGCGGCCTTAAATACCATCAAGTTTTCCGGCGTGGCCGTTCCTCTGGCGGTGATACTGGCATTGCTGCTGGCCATGATGTTAAACAGCCGGATCCCTTTTAAGAGTCAGTTCAGAACCTTTTTCTTAAGTCCCATGATGGTGCCTATTGCTTCCATCGTGTTGATCTGGCAGGTATTGTTCCACTACAACGGTATTGTCAATGATTTGCTGGGAGTATTCGGGGTTCATAAAATCGACTGGTTTAAATCCGTTTATGCTCAGGTGGTAATCGTCATTTTGTTTTTATGGAAAAACCTGGGGTACAATATGATCCTGTTTATGGCGGCCCTCTCCAGTATTCCCAAAGAAATCCTGGAAGTGGCGGTTTTGGAGAGTGCTACGCCGATGCAGATATTCTGGCATATCAAGATTCGCTATCTGTCGTCCACGCTGTTATTTGTTACAATTATGTCATTGATAAATTCTTTTAAGGTTTTCCGGGAAATCTATTTGTTAACCGGGGATTATCCTTATGACACGGTATATATGCTGCAGCATTACATGAATAATATGTTTGGCAAGCTGGATTATCAGAAATTGTCGGCAGCAGCTATCATGATGTCCATTGTGATGGTGATTTTGATCGGAATCCTGTTCCTGACGGAAAATTATTTCGGAAAGGATGTGGAAGGATGAGAAAGAATCAAGCGCTTAGCCGCGAAGCGGCCCTGGAAATATGGCAGCGTAAAGTTAAAAAGAAAGCCGAGCAAAAAAGAAGAGTGGCGATTATCCGGATTTCCATCGCCACCACTGTGGCCACATGTTTCGCCGTACTTTTCCTGATGCCGATTTTTTTGACGATTACCAATTCTTTTATGGCGGCGTCGGAAATATCGTCCAACTACGGTCAGGTTTTTGCCACTACCGATACGGGCGGAAAAAGCTTTATCTCGGAAAAAGTAAATTTGAAATTCATACCGGATATGGTCTCTTTCAGTCAATATATTACCGTTTTGCTTAAGAGTCCCGATTATTTGCTGAAATTTTGGAATTCGGTGATTTTAGTGGTTCCCATTGTGGCCTTTCAGCTGACGGTGGCAACCGGTGCTGCCTTTGGCTTTACCAGATACCGGGGCCGTATCAAGGAAATGATATTTTTTCTGTATATTATTTTGATGCTGATGCCTTATCAGGTTACCCTGGTGCCTAATTTTCTGGTTTCCGGCTGGCTGCATATACTGGATACAAGGTGGTCCATCTGGCTGCCGGGCATTTTTTCTCCTTTTGCGGTCTTTCTGCTGACAAAGTACATGCGGCGGATTCCCCTGTCGTACATGGAAGCGGCCCAGATAGACGGAGCGGGGGAATGGCAGATTTTTACCAAAATAGCATTGCCCCTGTGTAAGGGAGCCATTGGTTCGGTAGCGATTTTAGTCTTTATCGATTATTGGAACATGGTGGAGCAGCCGCTGATCTTATTATCAGATGCCCAATTGCATCCGCTGTCGGTATTTTTGTCAAAGATCAATTCCGGTGAAATCGGACTGGCCTTTGCGGTTGCCACCATTTATATGGTACCGCCCATATTAGTTTTTCTTTACGGTGAAGATTACCTGATAGAAGGAATTACCTATCAGGGTGGAATAAAAGGATAAGAGGAGGAAAAAAGTGAGCGAGGGAACATCAAAAAGAAGAGAATGGGTAAAAAATGCAGCAATCATATTTTTATCGGTGATGTTGGTTTTGACATTTTTTTCCAATACCATAATGAACTATTCCCTGCCGGAGGTGGCTACGGTATATGTCCAGCCAGGGAGCATTACGGCAAAGGTCAGAGGAACCGGCAATGTGGAAGCAACTGATCCTTATAAAGTGATAGCAAAGGAAAGCCGGGTAATTACCAGTGTGCCGGTGAAGCAGGGGGATGAAGTTGAAAAAGATGATGTCCTGTATTATCTGGAGGATGCGGAAAGTGAAGAACTGACCAAGGCTGAAGCCGAGCTGAATGCTATGGTATTGGACTATATGCTGTCCCTTTTTAATGGTGATGTCAGTAATTCGATTATTAACAAGGTGGAAAGTGGCAATACGGATTCCTTTAACAATTATCAGTCGAAGATTTCCGGGATGCAGAACAGTGTCAAGGCGGCGCAAGATAATGTGGCGGCGCATCAGACTAATGTGGACAACCTTACCAAACAATTGGACTTGTTGGCTAATAACAGCACTGCTGATACTACTGCTGAACAGAACGCCGTAAATGAAGCACAGCAGGGTGTGACCGATGCCAGTAATAAAGTGACCAATATACAAGCCAAGCTTACGAATTTGGAAAGCAGAAAAACGGATTTGGAGGCTCAGATAGCAGCAGTAAAAGCGTTGGTGCCGGGAGTAGATACAACGGGTGGTACCCAGGCAGGCGGTATCCAACTGCTTCAGGAGAAGGAAGCGTTAGCATTGAAAGCGAAGAATGATGCGCCGGCTGAGCTTCAAAAGGCAATAAATGATATATTAAAAACATATGAAAGTGACTTTAGTGAATTGTCTCCAGATGCTGCATTTGAAGAAGCAAAGAGTAAGACAGAATTGGCAAGAGTGACTAAGGACAATAAAGCACAATTTGAAGCTTCGAAAGCGGCATATGAAACCTATCTTACCCGGTATAATGCAACGTTTGCAGCTTATGATGTAGCTAAAAAGAATACCGAAGAAGGAACAAAGCAACTTCAGAATTACAGTGCAGATGTTGAAAAACTGAAAAAATTGGAAGAGGAAATTTCCGATGTGCGTGACGAACTGCGGTCAGCCACCAATAATGTGACCAATGCCAACAGCACATTGACGACCGCTCAACAAATACTTGCCGACAAAAAAGAAAACAAAAGCAATGCCAGTTCCCAAAAAGATATAAATAATAAGCTGATTGAAGCCAAATCAGCCTTAACAACCGCCAAAACCCAATTAGAAAAGCTCCAAACCGAGCAGACCGATTTAATCAAGAATCTCCAGGCTGAGCTGAATCTGGATAACAAAAATGAACTGATTGAGCTGAAAGAACAGGAAATCGAAAAACTTAAAGAAAAATCCATGGGGTCTGCCGTTAAGGCACCGGTAGCCGGTACCGTAACCAACCTTGCCCATGTGGCCGGAGAAACCATCAAGCTGGATGAAGAAATTGCGGTGATCCAGGTGGCCGGAAAAGGTTTCAGCGTCAGTTTTACGGTAACCAACGAACAGGCTCAGAAGGTTCAGGTAGGTGATACGGCCGAATTGCAGAATTCCTGGTACTATCAGGATATGCAGATTATCCTGACCTCCGTCAAACCGGACCCGGATAATCCGGGACAGCGGAAACGGCTGACTTTTTCAGTAAACAGCAGTGATGTTCAGGCCGGACAGGCCCTGAACATTTCGGTGGGACAAAGAAGTGCCAATTATGAACTGGTAGTGCCCAACAGTGCCATCAGAGAAGATAACAACGGTAAATTTATCCTCATCGTAGAGCCACGGAACAGTCCCCTGGGCAATCGTTACTTTGCCACCAGAGTGGATGTGGAAGTAGTGGCATCGGATGATAACAACACGGCGGTATCTGCCGGGCTTTATGGATATGAATATGTAATAACGACAGCAACCAAGCCGGTTACAGCCGGAAAGCAGGTAAGGCTGAGCGATTAAAGTGATCAAGCACTAAAGCCACTTGATCGCTTGAAAGAAAAGGAGGCAGGCATGAAAAACTGGATAAGAAAATTCTCAATCAAACAGATCGTGCTTGTCTCCATAACGGTTGTTTCATTGCTTCTGTTTCTGGTTCTGACGGTAGTATCACAGCAGATAAAAACATCCATGACAGACCAGCAGGCGGCAGAACGATGGGCCGGAGACGAGGCCTATGCCCAGGTCAGCTGCTTCTTTTCGGAATCAGAGGAAATAGACCATTATCAGATTTTATCTTTTCGGAATCAGATTAATACCGGTCTGAAAGAAGCATCACTGGAGGTGGCCGAAGGAAATGCCCGGCCGTATATTGATTCTTACAGCAGTCAGGGAAAGATTGTGATCAATAGCGGCAAGTCGAACTGGGAAACGGATGCAATCGGTATTGGCGGTGATTTTTTTCGCTTTCATCCGGTTAAGCTGTTAAACGGTTCTTACTTTTCGGAAGACAATTTGATGCAGGACTATATCATCATTGATGAAAATGCGGCGTGGAAGCTGTTTGGCTCCAATGATGTGGTGGGAATGCAGGTCACCATCGGGAATGTTCCTCATTATATCGCCGGGGTTATCCGGAAAGCAGAAGGAAGAATGTGGGAAAGTGCCGGTTTGGGAGAGAGTATTGTTTATGTATCCAGTGAGACTTTAGCAGCCTACGGCACCACCACCGGAATCCATCAATATGAAGTTGTGATGCCCAATCCGGTGAGCGGGTTTGCTTATCGGCTGGTAAAGGAAAAGTTTGGTTTTGACGAATATAAAATGGAAGTGGTGGATAATACCCATCGATATGATATCGAACCGATGGTCCGTGTAATATTGGATTTTGGTTTGCGCTCCATGCAGCACTACGCCATTCAATATCCT
Source organism: Lachnospiraceae bacterium (assembly GCA_031555615.1). GTDB lineage: Bacteria > Bacillota > Clostridia > Lachnospirales > Lachnospiraceae > UBA935. Next base: position 36,963 of record JAVBUF010000036.1, read on the forward strand.
TATTGGGAAAATTATGCCAGAGGGTATGAAGATATTCTGGCTTTCCTTTTGATTTTTCAAATTTTATTTTTATTGATTGCCATTATGATCATGGTGGCGGCGTTGATTCAGGGATACCGCCACAGAACATGGACATGGAAAGATATTGGGCATGGTTTCGTGAATTTTATCGTATATTTAAGGAAACGCTTTAAAGAGCGGGTGAAAAGTGAGAAGCACCGCTGGGAACATTTTTAAAGAAAAGAGGGTGAATATGAAAAAGCGGACAATAAAAAAAATGGCGGTTTTATTAGGGGGTGTTCTGGCATTGGCAGCATTAGCAGCCTGTGGCAAGCAGGAGGGTGCAGCCGGTATTTCCAAAGATTATGTTTATCGGAGTGAGGAATTACCAGTGTCCGCAGAGATAAAGGATATAACCAGTCTGTTTACCGCCGGAAATACAAAATATGTATATGGTGTCCAATGGAGTGATGATTATGAAAGCTCGAAATTGATTCTTTGCGAATTAAATGAAGACGGTACAGTGGCCCATAAAACCGAAATCGAACAGGCTATGGGCTCTTATTATAATTCCTTTGTGGGGGGTGAAGACGGAGCTATTTATTGTATCAGCACCAATAATTGGGAGGATACCACCAACCCCAACGAGGTTGTTTACCGGGAGGAATTTTATTTAACCCGAATGGATGCTGACGGTAATAAAATCTGGAGTGTCTGCCTGAATGAAATAAAGGAATTAAATACCGAGGATTATTTTTATGTAAATTCAGTGATTTGCCTGCCTGGTGAAAAACTGCTGGTATATACCATGGGAAAATGCGGCATTTTCGATACTGCCGGGAATTATCAGGGATTATTCAAGCTATCCGGTCCTGGTGTGGAGGAAAACAGTGATAACGTCGGTAATTTATTAACTCTTGCTGATGGCCGGGTGATCAATTACCGATATGGCGAAAAAGGAATGGTAATTCAGGAGATGAATACCGGGACGGGGGCATTGGGTGAAGAGCAGATATTAACCGGAAATGTTTATTCGTATGCTGTTTATCCGGGTAATGGATATGACTTGCTGCTGGTTGACTACAGTAATGTTTATGGTTACAATATCGGGCAGGAACCGGTGAAACTGCTGAATTATGTGGATTCGGATTTGAACATTTACGGAATTGAAAGTGTGATGGCGGTGGATGAAACTACCTTCTGGGGATTTATTTCCGAGGTAAACACCGGAAACAGAATCCTGGCCAAATTCAGTAAGGTAGATCCCAAGGATGTGGCGGATAAGGAAACCTTGATTATGGCGGGCAGCTATATTGACTGGGAGGTAAAGGGCCAGGTAGTCAAGTTTAACAAGAGTAATGAGAAATATCGTATCAAAATCATGGATTACGGTGAGTTATATAATACTCCGGAGGATTACCGGGCTGGGGTAACCAAGCTGAATGCCGATATTGCATCGGGAAAAGCTCCTGATATCTTGCAGATTACATATGATCTGCCGGTGAAGAGCTATATGGCCAAGGGCTTGTTTGCTGATTTTCTGCCGCTGATTGAAACGGACCCTGAGCTTGATGCGGCTGATCTGATGCCTAATGTGGTCAAAGCCTTTTCTTCAGAGGGGCATTTATATCAGCTAACCCCTTCTTTTCACGTCATGACCGTTTATGCCAAAACCGCCGATGTGGGAAGTGAACCGGGATGGACCGTTAAGGAGGCCCAGAATTTATTAGCAGGTAAACCGGAAGGGACAGAATTATTCGAGGGAGCCAACAGGGCTCAGATGCTTAATTATTCAATGGTTATGGGCGGTGAACAGTTTGTGGATTGGGAAAAAGGTGAGTGTCACTACGACAGTGAAGCATTCATATCCTTGCTGGAATTTATCAAAACTTTTCCTGAGGAATTAGATTATAGCATGTATGATGATCCCAATTACTGGAATGAACGGGAGTCTGCATGGCGGAACGGAAAGATTCTGACTATGATCAGTTCTATTGATTCTTTCCGATCCTATAACAGAATTGCCAAGGGAACCTTTGGCGAAGCCGTGACGATGGTTGGTTTTCCTACTGAAAATGGTCAGGGAGCCACACTGAACAGCAATTTATCTTTTGCAATATCGGCCAAATCCAAGAAGCAGGAGGGCGCATGGGAATTCACCCGTTATTTTCTTACGGATGAATACCAATCCAAGCTTAATTACACCTTCCCCATCAGTATCAAGGCATTTGATGCACAGGGCGAGGAAGCGATGAAAAAACAGTACTATGAGGATGAGCACGGTAAGCGGGTAGAAACAGACGAATACTTCTATATCGGCCAGCAGGAAATAGTCTTGCCGCCCATCGATGCAGCAGAGCTGGAAAAGGTTAAAAATTATATTTACAGTGTGGAAACTGCTTCCGATTATAACGAAGATTTATTGAATATTATTACCGAAGAGGCGGCGCCATTCTTTGCCGGACAGAAATCAGCCGGGGAAGTGGTGGATATTATCCAGAGCCGTGCTAAAATATACGTGAATGAAAACCGTTGAGAATGGATTGAATGTTGAAAGACTATGGAAAATTGGTATGAACGGACAGAAATGCTGCTGGGTGAAGAGGCAGTAGAAAAATTAAAAACCTCCCATGTGGCGATATTCGGTATCGGCGGTGTCGGAGGTTTTGCGGTGGAGGCATTGGCAAGAGCCGGAATCGGGGAGTTGACCCTGGTAGATAATGATGTGGTTTCTCACAGCAACCGTAATCGTCAGATCGTTGCTACTGTAAAGACCATCGGACAACTGAAAACAGATGTTATGAAGGAAAGAATTGCAGAAATCAATCCTGAAGCAGTGGTGCATACGCATCACTGTTTCGTTCTGCCCGGAGAGGCCATGGAACAGTTTGATTTTGCCGGATATTCCTATATCATTGACGCCGTGGATACCGTAACGGCCAAGCTGGAACTGGTGCGGCAGGCCGATTATTTTGGGATACCCATTATCAGCTGTATGGGAACCGGCAACAAGCTGGATCCCACCAGGCTGGAAGTGGCAGATATTTATCAGACAAGCATCTGTCCCCTGGCTAAGGTTATGCGAAAGGAATTGCGGGCCAGAGGAATCGGGAAACTGGAGGTGGTTTATTCTAAAGAAGAACCGCGGACACCTCTTTATATGGTTCCGTCAGGGGAACGAAGGAGTGTTCCCGGAAGCGTTTCCTTTGTACCCTCGGCGGCAGGAATATTATTGGCGGCAACCGTAATTAAAAAATTAATTGCTTTATAAGGATATTTATCGTATTATTTAGATAAGAATAATACGAGGGGGAACGCTTAATGGAAGTACGCAAAAGCAGAAGCGGATTATTTCGCACCATGCTGATGATAACCACTATTCCGATATTTATATTTGCCATAGTTATTGTTTTATTTAGTTCCGGCCGTTTTTCCGGTGCCATGCACCAGGAAGTACAAAATGGGCTGAGAAGTATGGGCAATACAGCAATTGTGATCTTTGATACGCTATATCCGGGGGATTACATATTGGTAGAGGAACCAACGAAAGATGGCGTCGGCATAACGGTTATGAAGGGCGAACACCAGATTAACGGTGATTATGCGGTGATTGACAAGCTGAAAGCAGAAACCGGTCTGGACTTTACGATTTTCTATACGGATACCAGAATCATTACCACAATTATGAACAGGGCAGGTGAGAGGATTATTGCCACCGGTGCCAATGCTGTGGTTTTGGAGGATGTATTGTATAATGGCGAAGAACATTTTTATCCGGAAGTAGAAATTAATGATCAAAGTTATTTTGCCTATTACGCGCCGCTATGGAATGCTGATGGCACTTGTGTTGGGATGATGTTTGTTGGAAAACCTACCGAACAGGTGAATCAGAGCATCCAAAACTGTCTGATTCCCATTATTATCATTGCGGTAATCGGCATGATCATTACCGGATTTTTTTCAACGGTATATTCGAAGCGGCTGATTGCTTCCATAAAAAAACTGGAAGGATTTTTAGGTAAAGTAGAGCAGGGAAATCTTACCACAGAGCTGGAGACGGAGGTCTTGGGCAGAAGTGATGAAGTGGGTGAAATGGGACGCTATGTGGTCAGTATGCAGAAGGCATTGCGGGAACTCATCGAACAGGATCCGCTGACCCAGATGAATAACCGAAGATATGGTGAAAAGAAGCTGAGACAGATTCAGAGAAAAGCCAGAAACAGTGGACTTGCTTTTGCAATTGCCATTGGTGATATAGATTTTTTTAAGAAAGTCAATGATACTTACGGACATGAATGTGGTGATATGGTATTGAAAAATGTATCACTTTTATTAAAAAAACATATGGCCGGAAATGGTTTTGTTGCCAGATGGGGCGGCGAAGAATTTTTAATCGTTTATGAAAAAGATGATATAAAAGAGGCAAAGCAAAAGCTGGATACCCTCTTAGATGAATTGCGGGTTGCCAAGGTGCAGTACGGTGAGAATATTATCGGGGTAACCATGACTTTCGGAATGGCACCGGGGGATGTGGATGACCTGGACAAGATGTTGCGAGAAGCGGATACATGCTTATATACAGGAAAGTCCAACGGCAGGAACCAGATCGTAACCGCTGATAATTAAAGATAGGAAGAGGGCAGAGATGTTCTTAAAAGCGAGCTTTGCTCGCTTTTTTAGTCCGTCAGGACTAATTGGCGGGTATATTCATTGGCAGGAGGAACATTATATTTGGCAGAAAAGACGGCGTTATAAATATGGGCCGCCTGAATGTCTTTTTGCAGCATTCGTTCTCCGGTTGCAGTCAGATAAAGAGCGGCATCCGCAAGCTTGGAAAGTAAAGGGATGGAAGAATTTTGCTTGATGGCATGCAATAATTCGCCGGATGCCTTGCGAAAGCCCAAAATGCGGGCATAAAAGATCCAATCCTCGTTCCGGTAAGCGGTCATCTCCTCATTTGAAATATCCAGTAAGATATGAACAAGGCAGCGGCTGATGCGGGAGAACGTAATATTTTTTGATTTTAATGTATGGCAGAAAGCATCATAGCTGGTAAAGGAGGGGAGATGTTTTCCTATTTTATCAGACAAATCCCGACTTACATCCCAAAACCTGGTATAATATTCAGCAGCTTCGGTCAGCAGCTTATACTGCAATAACAGGGAAAAATCATTTTCCTGAATGGGAGGATTTTCGGGGGACAGGTGTGCCAAAAGTGAAAGGACATCAGCCGGAACATATGCTTCCAGCTCCTTACGTCCGGCGGCTGTGTTCAGGGACCTTCTGATCGCCGATGCGGAGCTGAAGGTGTTGGCCGGAAGACCGGTGTCATGATAGCCGGCACCGATACGTCTGATGGTTTGCGGGCAGATGGTACTGTTTCGCAGCAGGAGAGCTTTACAATATTCAATGCCCAGAATATTATTGGGAGAATCTAATATTTCCGGTGAAAAAGCAGTTTCTTTTTCGCCTAAAGCCGCCTGCAGTCTGGCGGCAGGAAAAGATAAACCGGATTTCAAATTATTTTGCAGGTGAGTCTTATAGGACGGATTTTCGGCCGATAAGAAACGGGCAGCTTCCAGCAGAGAGTGGGTATCGCCGCATTCGCTGCCAAAAACAAGGGTATCGGTACCCCCTATTTTATCCAATAAGGCAACCGCACCCTGAGCGAAAAATTCGGCACTGCCGGTGGCATAGCAAACAGGCAGCTCCAAAACCAGATCAGCCCCATTCAGTAAAGCCATATGAGCCCGGGTATATTTATCAATCATGGCGGGACCGCCGCGCTGCACAAAATCACCGCTCATAACTACAATACAGTAGTCTGCACCGGTGATTTTCCTGGCCTCTTCAATTAGGTATTTATGCCCGTTGTGAAAGGGATTAAATTCTGCAATGATGCCCACTGTTTTCAAAGCGGTTACCTCTCGATGTTTGTTATAAAAAGGTTAGCATGAAAAACGCCGGGTTGCAAGAAAAAGAACTAATTGTTTAAAGAAATTCCAAAGCGAATTTTTCGGTAAAATTTCCAGATCAAAATAAGCGGAATACTGAAAAGTAAATAAGCAGAAGACAAAATGCCTGCTGCAGAGCCGATAAAAGCAACTACGTAGATTAAGATGTTCATGATTAAAGCCTGCCCTTCATTTTAGTTTTAATTAGCTAATTTTATCAATTGTGGAAGGAAGATTAAATAGAAAACACCCAACCTTAGCAATATCTTAACGCTGGTTGAGGACCTGACTGAATATAGATTGTTTTGCTTGAAACCGGAAAAAGAATACGGTATAATTTAAGTCAGCAATTATTGGAAGGAGAACCGGAATGTCATACATAGAAACGATAAAGAATAAGGCGAGAATGGACCGCAAAACAATTGTGCTGCCGGAAACAACGGATAAGCGTACCCTGATTGCGGCGTCTCATATCATGAGTGAAGGGATTGCAGATATCGTCATGATCGGAAATGCGGACAAGATTATGGATGGTGCGACCTGGCTGGAGATTGAGTTGGAAGGGGTGACCATCATTAACCCCGAGACCTGTGATAAGTTGGACGAATATGTAAATTTACTTTATGAAACCAGAAAATCAAAAGGAATGACTCCGGAAAAAGCAAAAGAGATATTGTTGAATGATTATCTGACTTTCGGGGTCGTAATGGTAAAAGCCAATGATGCCGACGGGATGGTGGCAGGAGCCTGTCATGCCACGGCAGATACCTTGCGTCCGGCTTTACAGATATTGAAAACAGCACCGGGAGTGAAATTGGTATCGGGATTTTTTCTGATGTGTTGTCCGGGCAGTCCTTATGGCGAAGAGGGTACTTTTTTATTTGCCGATTGCGGACTGAACCAGGATCCTACCGCAGAAGAATTGGCGGCCATTGCGGACACTTCGGCCAAAAGCTTTAAGAGTCTGGTAGGTACCAAGCCCATTATTGCTATGCTTTCTCATTCGACCAAAGGCAGTGCCAAGCATCCGCTGGTTGATAAAATGGTGGAAGCTACCAGAATTGCCCATGAGCAATATCCCCATCTGACAGTGGACGGAGAATTGCAGACGGATGCGGCACTGGTACCATTGGTAGCCAAATCCAAAGCCCCGGGCAGTGAAGTGGCAGGCAAAGCCAATGTCTTGATTTTTCCGAATCTGGATTGCGGTAATATTGGATATAAGCTGGTTCAGAGACTTGGAAATGCGGAAGCATATGGTCCCATGCTGCAGGGTATTGCCAAACCGGTAAACGACCTGTCACGCGGATGTTCCTGGCAGGATATAGTGGGTGTTGTGGCATTAACGGCAGTTCAGGCCCAGCTTCAATAGAGAGGAGATATTTTTCAGATGAAAATATTAGTCATTAACTGTGGGAGTTCATCCCTGAAGTTTCAATTGATCGATGCGGTATCGGAAGAGACCATTGCCAAGGGGATTTGTGAACGAATCGGAATTGACGGCAGTCAGTTGGTTTATGCACCGGAAGGACAGGATAAGCAAGTAACCGAGATTCCCATGAAAGATCATACAAAAGCAGTACAGTTGGTTTTGGAGGCATTGACAAACCAGGAGAACGGCGTGTTGAAGAGCCTGGATGAAATCGGTGCAGTGGGTCATCGGATGGTTCACGGCGGAGAGAAGTTTGCCGGTTCGATGCTGATTACCGATGAAGTGATCAAAGCAACAGAGGAGTGTAACGATCTGGCCCCTCTGCACAATCCGGCCAATTTGATCGGGGTACGTGCCTGTCAGGAATTGATGCCCGAGACACCTCAGGTAGGCGTGTATGATACCGCTTTTCACCAAACAATGCCGGAGGAAGCATATCTTTACGGAATTCCTTATGAATACTATGAGAAGTATCGGATCAGGAGATACGGATTTCACGGAACCAGCCACGCTTATGTATCCCGCAGAGCGGCAGAATTATCGGGTAAACCCTATGAAGATTTGAAGATTATTGTCTGTCATTTGGGTAACGGCGCCAGTGTTTCGGCAGTAAAGAACGGAAAAAGCGTGGATACTTCCATGGGCATGACCCCTCTGGAAGGCCTCATCATGGGAACCCGTTCAGGGGATATCGATCCGGCCATTATCGAATTTCTGGTGGAAAAAGAACATAAAACGGTTCAGGAAGTTTTAAATATTTTAAATAAGCAGTCCGGTATGGTGGGATTGCAGAACGGCGGTTCTTCCGATTTCCGAGATGTGGAAAAAGCGTACAGAGCCGGCAAACCGGAAGCTGTTCGCACCATCAATGCCTACGTCTACCGGATCGCCAAATACATCGGTGCCTATACGGCGGCCATGAATGGCGTTGATATCATCTGTTTTACGGCCGGTATCGGTGAAAATAACGGATTTATCCGGGAAAAAGTCTGTGCCTACTTAGAATATCTGGGAATTACCCTTGACCAGCAGGCCAATGCCCGAAGAGGCGAGGATTTAGTGGTTTCCACGCCCCAGAGCAAGGTTGCCGTAATGGCCATTCCCACTAATGAAGAACTGGTGATTGCCAGAGACACTTACAGCATTGTAAATAGCATGAAGTAAAAATTTTCAATGGCAAATATCATGTAAAATTAAGTGTTGACAAAGTGCGTGTGGATGAGTATAATTGTTTGAGTGTGAGTATGTTATGGTAATTATTCACATAAGGAGTCAACTATGTTAGTGAATTTAACTGATGTGTTAACATCAGCAGGTAAGATAAGGGAAGAACAGATTGCTCTTGAAATGGATCAGTTTGTCTGCAAGGGAGAATGTTATCCTGTATGCAATCAGCCCCAGGCAGCATTTACCTTTACCAATATCGGAAGCAATAAGGCCTTGATCGAAGGAGCGGCAACTGTCGTTTTGAAGATGCCCTGCAGCAGATGCCTGCAGCCGGTGGAAGTGCCTTTAGACCTGCAATTTGCACATGAAGTATCAGCGCCGGATGCAGTCACTGATTCCAACGAAGAGTGGGAACAGTTTGTGGAAGGGTATCAACTTAATATAGAAGACTTGATGTATTATGAAATTGTAATTAATTTGCCGACCAAGGTTTTGTGTAAAGAGGACTGTAAAGGAATTTGCAGAGAGTGTGGGCAAAACTTAAATGAGCGAGAATGCGGTTGTGATACTTTCGTTCCGGATCCAAGAATGGCGGCAATCAATGATATCTTTAACGCACATAAGGAGGTGTAATAATGTCAATCTGTCCTAAAAATAAATCTTCCAAAGGTAGAAGAGATAAAAGAAGAGCAAACTGGAAAATGAGTGCTCCGACATTGGTAAAGTGCAGTAAATGTGGAGCTTTAATGATGCCTCACAGAGTTTGTAAGGCTTGTGGCTCTTACAACAAAAAAGAAATCATCAGCATGGACTAATCAGTTAAAAGTCTGATAAAAAACAAAAACATTGCGAGAGGTAGTAATTACCTCTCGTATTTTTGTGTATCAGCTGTATTTCACCTGGAAAACAGAGTGGGTGATTTTGGTGGCAAAAATAAGAATAGAATGATATAATAATGAATGATTATTGGCCGCCATATGTATTTGCAGCGGCTAAGGAGGAGACGGCATGGTAACAGTAAAGAAATACAGCCTTCGATTTTTGATACTTTTACTGAGTTTTACAGTTGTGTTGATAGTAGTGCTGGCTGTTAGATATGATTCAGTAGATTTGAGGCTGCGTATGGATGAAGCGGAGGGCTTAGAAACATCCTGGAAATATGTACAGGAGGAAACAGTAACAGAGCTTTCTTTACCGATTCATTTAGAAGGAGTTGAAGGTAATGAATGGGAAATTTATAATCAGCTTCCGGTGAAGCTGTCCGATGATGATTATCTGTGCCTCAGAGCTTCCAATCAAGAGTTAAAGGTATATGTGGACGGAGAAGTGATATATCAGCGCCTTACCGGTGAGGATACGTATATTGGCAGAGTAATCTGGGGAAATTGGAATCTCGTTCCTTTAAAAGCAGAATATGCCGGCAAAGAAATCAGAGTGGCATACAGTACTCCTTATCAGGAGTATCAGGGGTTTGTCAATGACATTACTTACGGCAGCAAAAATGAAAACCTTTACAGTATTATCAAAGAAAATGCGCTTAACTTTGTTATTTCGCTGATTATGCTTCTGGTGGGCATCATGCTGCTGATTATCGGAATCCTTATGAAAATCAAGAAAGTGCCTGAGCGTTCGATGATTTATCTGGCTCTGTTTACGATTTTGTTTGCAATGTGGATGATGGGAGAGACCAAGATGCTGCAGTTTGTAACGGGGAATCCTGTTCTGGCCACGACAATGCATTTTTGGGGATTCTTACTATTTCCCATTCCGCTGTTGCTTTTTGTGGGTGAATCTTATGAATCCCACCACCCTCAGATCGTTCCGGCATTATTTGTTGGATTTGTTGCAAATTTTATTGTGACTGCAAGTTTGCAATTATTTAAAATTTATGATTTTCTGACAACGATATGGACTACCCATGTTATGTGTGTGCTTACCATTTTATTTTTATTGGCAGATCTTCTGATGGAGATCATAAAATATCAAAACAAAAGAGCAAGCCGTTTGCTTAAGGCTTTTTGCATTTTTTTCGGGTTGGCCTTATTTCAGATTGCCAGCTTTTATCTGGAGGATATTGTTACCCTGTCGGTCACCAGATACATGGGCATCGGCTATTTGGTGATTATTATATATATCAGTGTTGATATTCTATTAAGAATGCAGGAAATATTGGAAAGCAGGAAAGAGCGGGAGTACTTTGAAAAGCTGGCGTATACAGATTTGCTGACGGACAGCCGGAACCGGTCGGCTTATATCAGGGATATGGATCATTATTTTGCCGTAATAAAGAAATAAAAACTGGGGCTGGTTATTTTTTATTTAAATAATCTGAAAATTATAAATGATAATTATGGGCATCTGATGGGTGACGATGCAATCAAGAAAACTTATGAATGTATAAAAAAGACTTTTGGCCGGCAGGGAAGCTGTTACCGCATCGGCGGGGATGAATTTGCAGGCATTATTTTCCATGGGGATGAAATGCTTTTCAAAGAATTGACAGAAGAGTTTTATGTGGAAATTAAAAAAATAGAGCAAACTGTAAAATATCCTTTTTATGTTTCGCTGGGATATGATGTTTTTGATCCAGAGAAAGACAAAAATGGATATGAAGCTTTTTATGCCCGGGTGGATCGTTTGATGTACGAAAACAAAAATCAGTCAAAAAGTATTTAGAAATAAAGAAAGCTGCAGCACCGGATATAACAGTTGGAGAATTGCTATATCTGGTGCTGCAGCCGTGTTTGTGTTATGACCGGTAATCTTAAACAGTAATCTCGGCTGCCCACAAACCATGTAAGTTACAATATTCATAAACCGTTGCGGGACCGTCATCGATTAAAAATACGGCGGTCGGTGAACCGGTGGGAGACAAAGCAGCGCGCAGGGTTTTATCCCCTTGTGCAACCACAATAAAGGCGATATGGTGCTCGTCGGTCATGGGGTGAGGAACAGAGCCTACCGTTACGGTCAGAACATTTTCGTTTCTGGATACGGCGGGAATATGTTTTTCAGCTGCGGCATCCACAGTATTGGCAATCAGCGGAGACATTATCTGGCCGCAGCACATTATCTTTGTGCCTTGATCCTTAAGCATTTCGACGACATTGCCGCAATGGGCGCATTTTAAGAAATTACGTTCATTATTCATATTTTTACCCTCTTTTCGATAAGATTATTTCATTATATTATGATAATAAAGGTTTTTTGATAAAGGGGCAAGTCTTTTGTGATTTTTCACCATGAAAGGTTCTATTTTATTATTCAAAATTGTGCATAGTAGATTGTCTTTTTTTGTGCTATAGTAAAAGCTAACGGAAGGTGATAGACTGTAAAATACATATCACTAAAATTACATAAAAGAGGAAAATAAGATGATAAGGAATACAAAAGTATATACGAAACTGTTATTAATGGTTGTGCCGTTAGTGATTACAATGATTGTATGTGTTTTATTTTTCAGTGTCAGACAGAACGCGATTTATCAGGAAGCAGAAGAAATTTTTAATCAGCATCTGTATACGGCGCAAAGTGCCTTGCTTAATGCTGACCGGGATTATTATCAGGCTTTTGTGGCAGAGCTGGAGCTGGCCTATAATCCGAATTTGACCGAAGAGGAAAGAGCCGTTCAGATCGATGATTATTATGTGAACATACAGCAGGCTCTGGACCGGGTACAGACAGCGGCAGACATTGTCAAAACTGATCCGGTGCTGTATCAGAATTATAACACCAGAGATTTATTTATAGCCACATATGGTGAGGATGAGACGGATGATCCCATCGGATATTTAAATGGAACGGATACATTTGAACAGATCAATAATAATTTCAAGCGGGATTTTGCAGAATGGCAGTCCCTATACAATCCCGAAACCAAAGCCGGAGATTTTATGGCACAGCAGGAATTATTCGGGGTGACGAGAGAATATATCAACACCATGACAGATTTTCTGGATTTATACAGTGCTTATGAGAGTAACGCACTGCTGGAAGATATTATGAAAACGATGTATGCTGCGGCTGCTGTTATTGCCGGTGTTGTGATTGTTGTAATGGTGCTGTCTCTGGTAATCGCCAGGTATCTGCGCAAAAACATTCTGATTATCGCAGAGGATATGAGCAAATTAGCAGATAATGATCTTACCAATGCTTCGCTGGATTTAAACAGCAGAGATGAACTGGGAACATTAGCTGCGGCAGTGATTCGGGTGAAGGAATCTCTGAAGGGAATTATGGCAGTTATGAACAGTACCTCAGAAGATTTATTGAATTCTTCGGAGATCATGAGTACAGCCATGGCGGACACCAATGAGTCGGTCCAGCATATCCGGGAGGCTGTCAGTGATATTGCTGTTTCAGCCAATCATCAGGCGGCTGAAACGGAAAAGATTGCGGGTGAAATGCATTCCATGAATGAAATCGTCGATCAAAGCGCGGCGGGAACAGAGACCCTCAATGAAGCCAGTCAGCAAATCAACCAAGCCACCATGGAAGGCATGAAAATAATTGAAGAGCTGATGGAATTGACGATGCACAATCAAAAGGCTTTTGATGAGATTTTTGATATGATTGACAAAATCAGCGAGAGTACGGATAAGATCAGTGAGGCAAGTAATTTGATTTCAGAGATTGCCAGTCAAACCAACCTGCTGTCATTGAATGCCAGCATCGAAGCGGCAAGAGCCGGTGAGAGTGGCAGAGGCTTTGCGGTAGTAGCCGAAGAAATCCGTAAGCTGGCCGAAGATTCAGCTAATTCCGTGGGGATTATCGACGAAATGCTGCAGGGACTGCAGACCAACTCCAGTCAGGCCAATGCCCAAAGTGCAGTGGTTCGGGAAGGTGTTGAGAAGCAGCGGAAGAGTGTTGATTTCACAAGGGATAAATATACCGAGATTGTGGAAAATATCAAATCAGTAGAGGCTGAGATTCAAACATTCCACCGGATTAATAAAGGGCTGGAGAGTAATTGTAATACCATCGCCGATTTGGTTGAAAATCTGTCGGCTGTTTCCCAGGAGAATGCAGCAACTACCCAGGAATTATCGGCCACGGCAGATGTAATTGCCGATAATATGGAGCAAATTAAAGAGAACAGTAAAGAAGTGAAAACATCTTCGGAAAACATGTATGGTATTAGCCATAAATTTAAAATGTAGCTTTGAAAAGACTTTTCGATATAATCGAAAGGTCTTTTTTTATAAAAAACTTGATTTTTATAAAGTGGTTTAGTATAGTAAAGTAGAATGCTGTAGGAGGTAGTTTATGTCCGGATTAATAAATGTAGCGGTGGATGCCATGGGCGGGGATAATGCCCCGGCAGAAATCGTCAAAGGGGCTGTACAGGCAGTCCAGGAATGTGATAAGGTCAAGGTTTTTCTGACCGGTATGGAAGGAATGATTGAAAAGGAGCTGGCGCAATATACATACGACAAGAGCCGGTTAGAGGTGGTAAATGCCACAGAAGTGATCGAAACGGCAGAACCGCCGGTTTTGGCCATTCGTAAAAAGAAAGATTCCTCGTTGGTAAAAGCATTGAATATGGTAAAGGATGGAACCTGTGACGGATTTGTTTCCGCCGGAAGTACCGGAGCAGTATTGGTTGGCGGACAGGTTTTGGTAGGCCGGATTAAAGGCGTGGAGCGGCCGCCCTTAGCACCGTTGCTTCCAACCGAAAAAGGCGTTTCGCTGCTGATTGACTGCGGCGCCAATGTAGATGCCAGACCTTCTCATTTGGTGCAGTTTGCCAAGATCGGGTCGGTTTATATGGAAAGCGTAGTGGGAGTGAAGAACCCCAAGGTTGCCATTGTAAACATCGGAGCGGAAGAGGAAAAAGGTAATGCATTGGTAAAAGAGACCTTTCCGCTGTTAAAAAACTGTCCGGAAATAAACTTTATCGGCAGTATTGAAGCCAGAGAGATCCCCAGCGGTGCTGCTGATGTTATTGTCTGTGAAGCTTTTGTAGGAAATGTAATCTTAAAGCTGTTTGAAGGTGTAGGCGGAACCTTAGTCCGAATGATAAAAAAAGGAATGATGGCATCCTTGCGAAGTAA
>JAVBUF010000111.1:0-4081 GCA_031555615.1 Lachnospiraceae bacterium
TTTATGCCCCTATATAAACGTGAAAAAATTACAGATGAGCTACACGATGCTTGCGGTTTCCGTACAGACTATCAATTCATCACCAAAAGTCAAATGAAAACTATTCAGAAAAATAGCAAAGGCAAAGAATAAAATACTAAAATCCGTGACAAGCACAAAAATCTCTGTACCCCTCATAATTCAAGGGTCTACAGAGATTTTTTTATTTCCAACTGTCAAAGACAGGATCATATCACATAATAATAAAATAATAAAGGTGGGTTAGAAAAATATTTTCGCCAGCAGGAAGGGTCCCGCCATGGCGATTGCTGCCGCATAAATTAAGTCAAGCCACACCACACTGCCCAGAGCCCCGACATAAATTAAACCGACGATCGGTGCTGTTATCAGCTTGGCCAGCCAGGAAACTTCTTGATTCTTCAGAACGCTGGCCACCAAAGATTTGGCATCGCCTGTGCTGGGGAAGGCATGCATCAGGATGGAAAATCCCAGCCACAGCAAAAAGAGCTGTAAAATGCCGAGGGGAGAACGAATTGCACTTTCCCAACTGCCCAAAATAAAAACCTGAATATAGGCCGGCATGGTAATGATCATGCCAAAAATGGTATTGACTAAAAACGGCCCCACCGCCGTCAGCAGGTTTTTCCACGGATTATTGCAGCCCTCATGCAAAACATAACCACAGGGATTTCCCACCTGAAAATACTTCACTTCATAAACAGGAATCCGACAGATCCGGCAGCACAACTGATGTGCCAGTTCATGCACGATCACTCCCGGAAAAGTAATGATACTGATTAATTGCCCCGGTATAAAAAACATATCTTTTCCTCCTATTCCCCTACATAATAATCATATACTGACATTTCGCCTGCCAGCAATGCGTACAGATCTTCGTCAAAAAAATGCCCCTCCGTTTTCCACTCTTCCATTACGGCATTGGCTTCCGCAGCCAGATCATTATCATATAATGCCACGATATAAGTATCCACAACATACTCCCCTTCCGGATACCATTCATATGCTGTCCGGGCATATTCCAAGGCCTCGGCAGCATTGCCTTCCACCATTTCCACTGTCGCAAAGGCACGGGGGATCAACGCATCTTCTTTGTTAATGCTATAGGCATGTTCCAATAAGGCTCTGGCCTTAGCCACATCCCCTTGTCTCCGGTAAGTGTTGGCACTTGCCACCTCCGCCATATAGTTCATGGGATTATACCCGATACTTTTTTCAAACCAGTAAATCCGCTGTTCCATTTCACCGGAATAATATCCGGCATAATAACATGCCAATGCCTGATCATATTGGCCATCTTCCGCCCCTTCCATCAGACTGCCGCAAAGCTCTGCCAGAGCCTGCTGGGCATTTTCCCCATCAGCTCCGGCACTCTCGGCTAACCTGCCGCCTAAAGCCTCCATCCAGTCCAGGGTATGATAGTATTTATCCAGTTCATCCACATATCCCGTCAAGCGGTCATAGTCCTTCTCACCCACCTCTTTCCCTACCAGATAGGTATCGATGGCATAACCGGCATAATCAGGAAAAAAATATTTCATACCGATATCCGCACTTTTAATGGCTATCTTCGCCGAATCCGGATACTTCTCATTTAAGTTCATCAACTCAAACAAAGCCGTCTGGGGATATCCTTCGGCTGCTTTTCGCTCCGCATTCTCATATACCGCATATTCCTTCAGGGCCGGAATAAAAAAGAAAATTGCAACGGCCACCAGCACCAGGACCGCTGCCATGGCGGCGTAAATAGCCGGCGGCACTTTCAGCTTAATCAACTCTTCCCGGCAGGTTTGGCACAAAACCGACTCCGGATTCCCGGTACGGTCTATGTATCTGTTATGGCACAGCTTGCATAGTCCCTCATCATCATAAAAACTTGTATTTTGATTCTCCTCCACTCACTTTCCCTCCTCATGTCATATATTCTATCTTATATAAATAAAAGTAAAAACACAAGCAAAACTGCCATAAGTTCCATCCACCTATGGCAGTTTCTTTATGTTATTCCCAATACACACAACGCATTGCATAAACTGCATCATTTATCCTGCCCCAGACAATATCACCGTTATCGTTATAAACCTGATGCTGCGAAAATAATCGATTCAATTCTACCGGTGTCAGCTGGAAGCCCGGCTGATCGGCTTTTTTCTGCAGTTCCAACGCAGCGGCCATACTGGTGGTAAGGCAGCCTGAGGATTTCATCACAAATCTTGATTGGCCAAGATGGTGGTCAGCCCATTCTTCATCGTTCTGTAAACAGAAGACCGGAGTATTGCAAATTATCTCTGCTGTTGGTTTGATCTGGACACCTTGAGAGGTAGTCTTGCTGTATAAGCGGTAGACTGTCCATATGCTGATCAGGGTCAGACAGATCAGGCTGCCGGTAATCATGATCTTTTTCATTACTATTTCGTATTGTAAAAATAGAACCACTTTTTGCTATAATTGGAAATATCATTAATAAGGTTTATTCCAGTTGTTTAACTCTTTAAAGCTTTTTAACTCGTCCTGATATCTATATAAATCGGTTAACTCCATAATACATTTGCTCTCATCGTATGAACCATCGGCGTTGAACAACATAACAACGTATCTTCTTTTGGAAGATTTTCCGTACCCCAAATATATGGAACGATTATAATCATCAGTTGTAAAAAAAATAATAGCTGATAACCCATAAGCATCTTCTCCCAATGCTTTATTATATAATTCAATTAACTTATTATTATTTATCGGCCCCTTTTCCTTTTTGCGAACTACCTCAACCTTAATGCATTTTTCAGGAACGATTGGTTTATCCCAATCATTCTTCCTTTTTAATTCTTCAATTTCCGCTTGTGGGAAATCATTCTCAGATGCAGAGATAAAGTTAACATCTGGATAAAAATAAGTATAATTATCAGTACTTTCTTGACTTATTATCAGACTATAGCTACTCACTTCTTTGCCTTCATAGTAAAAAAATAAGGTTCTCCCATATTGATCACTTTCCATAATTGTAATCTCAGAATCATATTTTCTTTCATCCTGAGCATATCCTCTCGCACCAAGTAATGAATTTATCGCCACCGAATAAAGCTCAGGATATTTGCCATGATAGTCATTTTCAATTTTTTTAAGTGCGCAGCCTATGACAATCACTAAAAATGCTAAAATTAAAAATATCTTTATTTCTTTATTTTTTATTTTCTTCTTACCTGGCAGCATCCTTTATTGTAAATACTGTGGCATGCATTGGCTCAACACTATTTAGCGTTTGATACATATGCGCTTTATATGAGGTACTTGTTAAATCGACAGACGTATATAGTGCTCCATATTGTGCCGGATCTTTTTGTGCAAAATAAGCTAAAATATTCGATGCGGCTGCTGTACCACATCCCGTGTCATTCAGCCATTTCTCGTCAAACCACCTTTGATCTCCACCGTAGTATTGTGTGCCATTTGTTCCAATAATTCCCCCAAAAACACCTGTTCCTAGCGTTTGTAATGATGCATCTAAACCTAGCGGATCTACAAACATGATCGGATTATTATTACAATATGTATACCAGTTTAACCCGGCCTTTGCAGAATCCTCTCGAGAAAGCGTCCCGTGGCCGGTTGATAGTATCTATTTCTTAAATATATCGTTTTCGTCTCCAGGCACATATACTCCCCAGTATACCCAAAGGGCTGGTACCCTACCGGGTTCCCGTACAGGTCATTGCCGAACTCATCGTAGCTGTAGTTCTCATATCCGCCAGCTCCCCGTTCTGCCCGGATGATGCTCCCCAGCTCATCGGCAAGGAGCGGGTGCACCCTTCCTTCCTCCTGGTTATCGGTGAATGCTGTGACATTCCCATCCCAGTAGAAGCTCTGGGTATGTTCCCTTTCCTGGATTTGTAGGAGGTTATGGTAGGGGAGGGTCAGATCCAGGAGGTATTCTGTCTCGTTCATCCCTACCCGCTGGCCCAGGCCGTTGTCGGTATAGCGGATGGTGATCCCCTGCTGATCCCAGGTCCGGTCCAGACGGTTCATGGGACCGTATTCGTAGCCGCGAAGGAGGCTGCCGTCTGCA
>JAVBUF010000060.1:0-29727 GCA_031555615.1 Lachnospiraceae bacterium
TCACACTCAGGTTTGTTATATTGTATATCTTCTCGATATTATTTCCCTTTTCTGCCGTTTCTTTTTTCTTATTGATAAAATGAAATACCATCACCAATCCCAACAGCACTGCCGCACATACAGGACTAAATACATTATAAGTAGTATTCAGAGCAATGAACCATATCAAAAAAAGGGAGATCGTATATTGATAGAACAATTGCCATCTTCTGATAAAAAGAATACTGCATACAAAGGCACCGAATAATATCCAAGCCTGCCATATATCATAATAACAAAGACCGATGATAAAAGCAAATATTGTAACAATGCAATTCATGACTTCAGTTTCTTTAAATCGCGAAAAAAGTTTTGTGATTATAAACAGCGCCAGTATGCCAAACAGATTTTCCAATTTTATATCCGAAAACAGATAGAGCATTAATGCAACCGACATAAAATAATAAAATTGAACTGTTTTCTCTTTTTGCTCCCGATTTAATATAAAGAAAAAAATGCAAACCGCTAACGTTAATATCACAGTAATAATCCTGTGATAAATTCCCGTACTGACTGTCAATGCGACATTTACGACATTTAGAGTGAATATAACCGTCATTAATCCGTTTATTGCTAATTCTATATAAAACAAGACGGTATTGTATTCTTTCTTTTCCTGTTTCCAATAAACAATATTTAAAAGAATAACATTCAAGGTGATATAGAAAATAATATAGAGGGATTCAATACCGCTACGCTGAGCCGCTACAACAAATATAATCGAAAAGAAAGTATTGATGCCCATATGTATCAGATGAATCATGTTCTTATTTTTCTGATTGGGAAAGAACACACATATCATATTTACCAAAAACAAAATCCCTGACGCTATTAAGAATTCCAGCGCTGTGTCAAACTCACTCATGGGCAGAAAGCAAATATAGCACCCGATAAAACTGATCAGCCTGATACTGGTAGAATCTTTTTTTCTGCTCAGAAGAATAGAAACAGCTGCAATTACAATTATAGTTACTACTGCAATTACACTATTGATTGTTCTTAAATATAGATAATTGATAATTGTCGATGCATATAATCCCGCAATGCCTAATCCCGTGATTCCTCTGGCAAATTTGGGAACTTTCCGATTAATCAGCAATTCCGAAAGCAGGATGATTACCGCTGAGATCACATACAAAAAAATTCCCTGTGCTAACCCGTCCAGATAATTTAACCCAAAAGTAATAAAAGCTATTAATAAGAAAAGTGCCCCGACAATACTTAATAAACCGGCACCGATTGTAAATTCAAGATTAGAGGATTTCTTTTCCGGCTTATTCACGGCCTGCTGTACTGCTGTCATTGGCGGCTGCACCGCAGTTGCCGGCTGCTGCATCCTGTTCTGGTAAATAAGGTAGGTACGCTCCGCCTCATCAGCGATCTGTTTAGGTGTGGCTTTTTTGCTTTCCAAATCACGCAGGAGCTGCCCCAGGAATTGATCATAGTAGGGATCTCTGGATATCTCCTGCAATTCAAATATACGCCTTTTCACAACTTCTTCAGGTGTTTGTACGGCTTGTTCCTCTTCCGCCTGCTTCCACTTCTCAAGTTGTTCTAATTCTTCTCGTAATACCTGCATTCTTTGATCTAATTCACTGTTCATTATTTGTTACCCTTTCTAATTCAAACCAGAATTCAACACCTTTTTCATGATTTACTGCACCATACTTCTGATTCATCGATTCCATAATCGCTTTTACAATGGATAAACCGACACCGCTGCCACCATATTCTCTGGTTCTGGCTTTATCTACTTTATAAAACTTATCCCAGACAAAGGGCATATTATCTTCCGGAATCTGATCCCCTTCGTTGAAAACCGATACTCTTACCTTACTTTCCTGAAGGATTGTTTTTATCTCTATCCTTCCACAGTCCGCGACATGGTTTAATGCGTTGGTAAAATAATTATTAAAGACTTCTTCTATTTTATATTCATCCGCCCAAACAAAAACCGGTTCCGACGGTTGCCAAATCACGCTGATCTCCCGCTGTTTAATCAATATCTCGGTTGACTGCAGATAATTTTCGATCAGTAATCCGATATCAACTCGTTCTAATGTAACAGGAGAATTTCCGAATTCCAACTCATTTAAGGTTAACAGCTTCTTTACTACCGTATTCATCTTAGCTGCTTCATCTACAATAACTTCACAATAATAATTACGGCTCTCCTGATCGTCATTTATGCCTTCCTGTAAACCTTCAGCATAGCCCTGGATCAACGCAATGGGGGTTTTTAATTCATGAGAAACATTAGATAAAAACTCTGTCCGCATTTCATCTATTTCATTTTTTCGCTGTACATCCCGCATCAACTCATTGTTAGCACTTTTCAACTCGGATATGGTCTTTTCAAGACTCATGGACAGTTCATTGATATTTTGTCCCAAGAGCGCTATTTCCGTTCTGCTCTTGCCCTGATACTTAGCCTCAAAATCCAGATCTATCATCCGCTGCGATATATCCGTTAACTCCTTAATGGGATCGGTGATTTTTTTGGTTACGATCAGGATGATCAAACCGCTTAACAGTGCTGCCCCTAAGCCCACATAGGCCAAAAAGCGATTGGCTAATGCCACACTGTCCTTAATTCCTTCCAGAGCACTTCTGATCAGAAAGTAAGTGCCATTATCCAAAATACCCCACATTTCAATAAATTCTGTCTGGGTCAGATAATCGGTATCAATCCATATTTTATAGTTTTCTTCCTCTGCCAGTATATTATTATATCGCCCGGTTCCGCTCCTGAAAATATTATTCATCAGTTGTCTGGCCATAAGATCGGCATCCATCTGGGCGGTTTTAACAATTTGGGACTCCGCATCCAGAACAATCACGCTAATGTTGTATTTTCCGCATATTTTCTGTAATTCGATATCAAATTCCGAGGTACTGATATCTCCGCTACTGGAAGCATTGTTTATTCTTTTATACGCATTAAGCAGTACTCTTTGTTTGTCGTTGATATAATATTTTTCTAAAAAAGTATTATTAATAAACCAGCATAACAAAATGGTTCCGGCCATCAAAAAGCAAAAAATCATCGTAAACTGTTTTCTAATTGAATATTTCATATTTTAGCACTCCAGTTTATAGCCCATGCCCCAAATGGTCTTAATTAAATCGCCTCTTTTTCCCATTTTACTTCGCAGCTTTTTGACATGAGTATCTATGGTTCTGGCATCACCGAAATAATCATAATTCCATACACTATTCAAAATTTTTTCTCTGGACAATGCAATTCCTTTATTCTCCACAAAATAGGAAAGCAACTCAAATTCCTTATAGCTTAAATCAATCGCTTCGCCGTCAATCTTAACACTATGAGCCGCCTTATCAATAACAATCCCGCCGGCTTCCACAACCGTTTCACCAGCCGACTGACTGGTTCTTCGCAGAATTGCTTCGACTCTTGCCACCAGGATCTTCGGGCTGAAGGGCTTTGATATATATTCATCTACACCCAGCTGAAATCCCAGCAATTCATCCCGCTCATCAGACTTTGCCGTCAGCATGATAATAGGAACCGCGGAAAACTCCCGGATTTCTCTGCAAACAGACCATCCATCCATTTTGGGCATCATCACATCTAAAATAACCAGTGAAAAATCATTTTGAGCGAAAAAAATATCTACCGCCTGACTGCCATCTTCCGCCTCGGTAACTTCATAACTGTTTTTTACCAGAAAGTCCCTGACCAGCTTACGCATTCTGCTTTCATCATCGACAACTAATATTTTCACTTTATCCACGTAAACACCAACCTTTCAGCTACTTAATTCTAATTATAACCGAAAAATATGAAAAATTTGTGTTTTTATTCATCTAATTGCAATTCTTTTTGCTTGACAATCTGTTCTCTTTCCTTCAATTCCTGCTCCCACGCAGCATATTTATTAATCAATGCTTTTTCATAATTCAGCATATTGGAATTTTCACTTTTTAAAGTGATATAAAACATGGATATCACCAATATCACTAACCCTATAATGATGATGACTGCCTTTTGAAGATTCTTGCGATATCTATCCTGCTCCTCTTTTCTGTTTGACCGTACTCTCTGCTTTGCCACACCTGTACCGGTAACAGAGTTAATGAATTTATGGGAAAAGTCGCCATAAAGAGGAATCGGCGGGATCCGCGTGATCTCGATCCCCTCATCTATCATCTGTATCTGCATTTTGCGCAGATAATCCCACCCCACCGGGGTCTGTAAGATTTTATTGTCTAATGACTTCATATAAACGGCCAGCATATTTTCCGGCATCTTATAGTCCATCTTTTTTTCTAAATATTCTATTTTTTTGCATTCCTGCCTGGCGAGTTCCGCATCCTCTTCTGAGGCAAACAAAAATCCTGACACAATTAAATTATTTTTATCATCCATGATTAACTACCTCTATTTTGTACACTATACCATTAAATATGCTGTTTAACAAGTTTTTTGGATATTTTTTTAATTAAGCGGAATACTGTTTATGAGGTTTTACGACTTCAAATTTACTGGCATAGGAGGATCATTTTCATGGATAAAAATAATTTTGATTTGTCAAAACTGCCAATGATGGCATTAGATGAAATCCCCACTCCAAAGGCCGATGCAAAAGAAATTACGGCATTGGTAAAAAACAGTGGAAAGGTAACCGGTTACCAGCTTTCCGACGGGACGGTTTTGGATAAGAGCGATGCCGTTGCTCTGGCAAAAGACGGTGGTATTCAGGGAGTTGGCATCGCCAACAGAAAAGGTAATGAATATCTTAAATCATTGCCCGATGATGAGGAAAGTAATAATCTTGGCAATTTGCCTTCCATTTAACGGATAACACACTAAAAAATTTCATATTTTGCGCAAGCACTCATAGAATAGAATAAAAAGAGTGTTTGCGCATGTATTTTATTAAAACAGAAAACCAAGTAAAGATTGCAATTGAAGACATTAACCCGGAGGGAAACAAAACGGTATTCTTCATTCACGGCTGGCCTTTAAACCGCAAAATCTTTGAATATCAATTTAATGTTTTAGTGCCCCACGGCTTCCGCGTTATCGCTATGGATATCCGTGGATTTGGTGATTCGGACTGCACTGCCGGTGGTTATGACTACGATTCCCTGGCCAATGATGTTTATGATGTTATTCGGACGCTAAATGCACGCAATGTTACATTAACGGGCTTTTCCATGGGCGGCGCTATTGCCGTCAGGTATCTTTCCCGTTTTAAAGGGCATGGCATTCAAAAACTTGCATTGCTTGCCGCTGCCGCTCCTTCTTTTACCAAACGGCCTGATTACCCTTATGGTATGACCCCTCAGGCAGTTAATGCCCTGATTGAGCGGGCCTATGTGGATCGTCCCCAGATGGTTGCCGATTTTGGCCAAAAGCTGTTTGCCCGCCCGCAAAGTGAAAACCTGAAAACCTGGTTTAAGGAAATCGGGTGGAGTGCATCCGGTCTCGGTACTATCCACACTGCCGAATCTCTGCGAGATGAGGATTTGAGAGGTGATCTGAAAATGATCAATGTTCCCACCGGTATCTTTCATGGTAAAAAGGATCAAATCTGTCCATATGAATTCGCTTTGGTCCAACACCAGAGTATTCGGAATTCTCAATTGTTTCCGTATGAAGAAAGCGGTCATGCGGTCTTTTATGAAGAACTTGCTTTATTTAATAAACAATTTTTTGATTTTATATCTTTATGAACCAGTGCGGCCGGAATTTTCTAACGCCGGCCGCAAATATCCGATCAATGGTACCTCTTGTTTTTCCGGTTTAAGTATATTATACTCAAAATATCTCATTCATCATAAAGCGAGGAGCCACTAAATGAACGAAAAAACATACCAATTTGAAGCCATTATCAAAAAGGTCGAGGATATTGACGGTGCTTATATTGAAATCCCTTTTGATGTGAAAGCCGAGTTTGGCAAGGGCCGTGTTCCGGTTCATGCTACTTTTGACGGAGAACCTTATGACGGCAGTCTGGTCCGAATGAAGACCCCCTGTCACATTATCGGTATCCGCAAGGATCTCCGCGCTAAGATCAACAAACAGCCCGGAGATACCGTGAGTGTCACGCTGCGCGAACGTGAAAAATAATTTTCATTTTAAGTATTTCCGGATTGTTTTGTAAAAAATTTCAATTTCAATAGGCTTGGATAAATGATCATTCATCCCTGCCGCCAGGGAATTGTTGACATCTTCAGTAAAGGCATTGGCGGTCATAGCGATAATCGGAATGGTCTGTGCATCCTGACGCTCCAGTTTGCGTATTTTCCCGGTGGCTTCATATCCATTCATGCCGGGCATCTGGACATCCATCAAGATCAAGTCATAATACCCTTCATCCGCCTCCTGAAATCGGCAGCAAGCTTCATTGCCGTCGTATGCCCCTTCCACCTTTGCTCCAACTGATTCCAACAGTGTAACTGTTATTTCCATGTTGATTTCATTGTCTTCCGCCACTAAAAACCGCTTCCCTGAAAAAACCCTTTGGTTCTCCACTTCTGATATCATTTCCGCCGCAGACTTATGCTCTTTGTCTGCCACTTCAAAAGGAATCTCAACGGCAAACGAAGTTCCTTTTCCCAAGGTACTTTTCACCTCTATCGTCCCACCCATCATGTTCACGATATTCCGGGTGATGGCCATTCCAATTCCGGTACTGCCCATTCTAAAGTGACTGTCTTGTCCTTCCTGTTCAAAAGGCGTAAAAAGTTTCTCCAAAAACTCCTCGCTCATGCCTCTTCCGTTATCACTCACTATAAAACACAATGTCAGGGTATCGTCTAGAGAGTGGCGGTTCTCCTGAATCTCCAGTTTTACCTTGCCGCCCTTTTGGGTATACTTGATAGCATTGGACAGGATATTCAGAAGAACCTGCTGCAGCCTTAAGGAATCTCCATTCAACATTTCATAGTTCAGGCTTTGCATGGCAACTTCAAATTCCAGAGCTCCGGTGCGGGATTGTTCTTCGGCAATTGCCTTAACGTTCTCCAGCAATTCAGCAATATTAAATGTTTCCTTCTGCAACACCATTTTGCCACTTTCTATTTTAGACATATCCAGAATATCGTTAACCAGCAAAAGCAAATGCTTGGACGCACTTAAAATCTTGGACAGGCTGTCCTCCAGCCGTTCTTTCTCATCAATGCCGGCTGCCGCAATCGTTGTCATGCCGATAATGGCGTTCAGTGGTGTGCGAATTTCATGGCTCATTCTGGATAAAAAGTCACTCTTGGCCCTACTGGCACTTATTTTTTGGCTGTATTCCCGATATAACAGGATACTGATTCCAACCAACAACATAAAAAATAAAACTGAAAAGATAATGCTCCGGATCAATATTGTCTGTGATTCTCCCGCCAATTTTTTGGTTACTCCCTTGGCAAAGTCAAGTATGACTAATGTAATATTTTCAATCCGGGCATAATAAGGCTCCAGCTCTGATTTTATATACTCTTCAATCTCTTCATCGCTCAAATCAGCAGCTTGTTCCAAAAAATCCAGTTCTTTATTATAGAGTTCTTCAAGAGTATCTTCAAGTTCTTCCACTTCCTTAATATCACCCAGATATCTTTCCGAAATAATATTCAAATTGTTTATAATTTTTCTATACTGTTTCTCAATCTCACCCTTTACCAGGGTAACATCTTCTTTTGTATTGTACATCACCAGCCTGTTTATTCTAATCTGACTGATTGCATTATCTTCGTTAATTTTATAAGCTGCTTCCGAAACAACAAACGGATGCTCACGTTGAATATTCAAATTGTTGTTTAATTTATAAGCCCCCAAAATTGAATAGGCAGAAAAAATCATTGTACTCAGGCAAATCGTTGTTAGGATGATTACAAACAACTTACGGCTGACGTATTTCATTTTAACCTCCTCTTGTGATTACGCAAATTATTATGGGTATTTTCATCATACCCCCTCTAAAATTAATTGTAAAGCCATACAGAATGTGATACATTAAATTTACACCTATTTTTTATAAGCAGGAATTTGATAACAGGAGAACAATATATGAAGAATCTTTCCGATTTTACTCCCGCACCTTCTTGGCTTTCAGCATATGATAAACTGGGAATGCCTGTTTATATTATTGATGAGGAAACTTTCACCTTATTATATCTGAATAAGGCTGTGCAAAAAACAGTTGGAAACCCGCTTGGCCAAACATGCTACCAAAGTTTGTGCGGACGGGATGCACCTTGTCCCGGATGTCCGGATACAAAAGAGCTTGATCCCAATGGGGAATATACCCTTTCCACGAATCACTTCAATCCTCATACACAACATTATTATAATGTTTCAATATGTTTAATCGACTGGCCGAACGGAAAAAAAGCCCGTTTATGTATGCCGGTGGAAAATTCCGAACTGATTGAGCTAAAACAACAGTTCTCCATCCATGAAGCCATTATTGATTCGGCAAATATGTTCTTCTTTGCGATTGATGCCGATTGCCGTATCCTCTATGTTAATAATCTGTTTCGTACGATTACCGGCAGGCCACTTGAAATCGGCCAGAAGCTGCCGGTTGAGTCCCTTTATATACAAAAAGATGTGGATGGCTTTTTCGACAACGTTTTTCCGCAGGTTTTGGCTGGAAACACCCTTAACGGCGAAGTCAATTTAATCGATTTCAACGGTGAAAAAGTTCCCCTGCGTTATTCTTCTTTTCCGGTCAGGGATGAACGGGGAAATATTTTCGCATATGCAACTATTGGGGAAGATATCTCTGAAGAGAAAAAACACCTGCGTTCGTTAGAATTTTTATCACAATTTGCTATTCCATTTGCAAAACCAAATAAATTTTCAGATTTGATGAACTTTGCCCTAAAGCAGCTGGAAGACCTGCTTCATACCGAACGTATCTACATGTATGATATTCATATGCCGGAACAGGAGCTGGTACTGACCTTTGAGCAAATCCGTTATCAGGATTTTGAAAGTACGGTTGGACTCATTTTCCCCTTTGCACTGGTTCAAGATATCATGGATGATTTGAAACATATGCCTTATTTGCTATACAACGATGTCCGTGCCCATTATGACAAGTATCCCTACCTGGACTTTGGGGCGGTCAGTTCTTTGTACATGCCCTTGTCTGTTGATGGTAATCTGATGGGCTTTATTAACTTTCTGACCGTAAAAAAGCAAGCCCATTGGACTCCTGAAGAATGTCATCTGGCCCTCACAGCCTGTTCCATTATGGCTGGAGCAATCGCACTCCATAAGGGTGCTGCAGCCCTGAAAAAGGCAACCACCGAAGCACAAAATGCCAATCAGGCCAAAAGCTTGTTTCTTTCCAATATGAGCCATGAAATCAGAACGCCTTTGAATGCGATTATCGGCATGGCGCAGATTGCGAAGCGAACTGCCGCTAATAGCCATTCTGATATTACAAAACCGGTAAATGAAATTCTTTCCGCTTCCGACCATTTATTATCTCTGCTGAATGATGTGCTTGATATGTCCAAAATTGAATCCGGCAAATTAACCATTGCCGATGATCCTTTTCTTCTTACCTCCGCCATCCAGGATGTCGAATATATCATTGGTCCCAAGAGTGTCGAATCAGGTGTTCATTTTTCCATTGATTCCGATGACTTGACAGAGATTTTGGTGCTGGGTGATAAGCTGCGGCTCAAACAGATATTGATTAATTTACTGGGGAATGCTGTTAAATTCACTCCCAAAGACGGACATACTGATTTCATTATCCGCATACTGGAAAAAAGCGTTGATGCCATTACCGTCTCCTTTACTGTAAAAGACACCGGCATCGGTATGAATAAAAATCAGTTATCCAAATTATTCGTTCCCTTTCAACAGGGAAATCCAAGTATTGCCGGACAATACGGCGGCACCGGTTTAGGACTTGCTATCAGTCAGAGTTTTGTCCAAAAGATGGGCGGAACTATTCAGGTTCAAAGCAAACCTAATGTTGGCTCTGTATTTTCTTTCTGCCTGACTTTTCCTTTAACCACACCGGAAGTAATGGCCGCATCTTGTGCCACTCCGCCAACAATCCTCGATTTATCTGGTAAACGCATTCTTGTTGTTGAAGATATCGGTATCAATCGTGAAATCATCATTGAACTATTGTCTGATACAAATGCTTTATTTGAAGAGGCTCAAAACGGAGCGGAGGCTTTATCCATGTTCTCTTCCTCCGCACCCGGATACTATAACTGTATTCTGATGGATATTCAGATGCCCATTATGGACGGTTACGAAGCCACACGGCGTATTCGGGCTCTGAAACGTGAGGATGCCCGGAGCGTATCGATCATTGCCATGACCGCAAATGCCTATCAGGAGGATGTCCATGCTGCCCTTGCTTCCGGAATGAATGCTCATATTGCCAAGCCCATTTCGATCGGACGGCTGATACAGCTTCTGGAAAAAATATAATCCCTTAACTGTAATGAAAGAGCATCCCGCGGGATGCTCTTTTAAAAAAAACATTATGATATTTTCTGTAATTTTTCGCTATGATCGCTTACTACTTGCTTTAATAATTTGATATCCTCCTGCATGGCTTCATAGCCTTCAACACTATTTTTATATCTGTCATAGGTTGAAACATAGCACGCTTCAATTGTTTTTAAACGAGGTATAATATTATTTTCGTTATCTAATTTTAACAATAAGACATCATGCTTTACTTCAGCGATATCTTGCTTTATCTCAGCAATATCTTGCTTTACTTCAGCGATATCTTGCTTTACTTCAGAGATATCGCTCTTTATTTCGCTTCGCAAAGCACCAATTTCTCTATCAAGCTTTTCGTCAAGCTTTTCATCCAGCATACTTGATATTGCCAATAATAACTCGTTATCGGTCAAGCTTTTCCCTCCTTTTATTTATAATCACCCCAAACCCTTTTCAATAACCAAAATGGATTAGGCGGGAGTCGAACCCGCGTCCAAAGACCCATTCCCTGTCCTTCTACTATCATAGTCGATTATTTCGGGTTATCCCACATTCCCTCCTGTATCAGGAAACCGACACCCCGATACATTCAGTAGCTTCATACTACGCCCTCAGGGGCAAAGCTTAGCCTGAGTCGTTTCCTACATAGTCGATGCCCGGTTCTTAACGTGTAGGTGCACTAAGTCGGACAGCTGCCATTAGGCAGCGTAAGCTAAATTATCTTCAGCGTTTATATTTATTGTTGCGATTTGACGCATCGCCTGCGGATAGCTTCTCCAGCTGCAAGACCCCTGTCGAAACCTTTACTAACCCTTAGCAATAACTATTGTACCAAATATATTGTAAAAATACAACCACGCCAGCCTATAAAAACGATATAAATTCATCCGCGGATTTTCATTTTTAAATCTTTTTCCGCTTCTCTTTTTTGATCCTTACGGGCAATATCCTGACGTTTATCGTAAAGTTTCTTACCTTTTGCCAGGCCGATCTCCACCTTGGCCCGCCCATCTTTAAAGTATACCTGCAAAGGCACCAGTGTATACCCCTTTTCAGCAATATTTCCGGTGAGTTTATGAATCTGCTGCTTATGAAGCAGGAGTTTTTTTACCCGCAACGGATCCTTATTGAAAATATTACCTTTTTCATAGGGACTGACATGCATACCATAGACAAATATCTCGCCCCCATCGATCCTGATAAATGCTTCCTTAATACTGCACTTCCCCAGCCGAAGAGACTTTACCTCCGTACCATGCAGCACAATACCTGCTTCATATTTCTCTTCAATAAAATAGTCATGGTAAGCCTTTTTGTTATTGGCCACCAGCTTCATTGCTTCCTTTGCCATGGTTTAGTCCTCGTCTTCATTCCAGAGAGAAAAATCAATCGTTCTCTCCCATTTATCGGCATTTTTTACCTTTATCTTTATCTTTTGCCCCAACTGAAATGTGCGGCCGGTTTCCTTTCCCACCATTTCATATGACTGTTCATCATAATAGTAATAATCTCCTGCCAGGGATGCCACATGAATCATGCCTTCAATGGTATTGGGAAGTTCCACATAAATCCCCCAGCCGGTAATACCGGAAATAATTCCGTCATAAACTTCGCCGATATGAGCTGCCATATACTCTGTTTTCTTCAGCTTATCCACTTCCCGCTCAGCTTCATCCGCACGACGTTCCCGGTCTGAAGATTGTTTGGCTACCTGAGCCAGAATCCCGCGATAGTGTTCGATCCTGTTTTCCTTTAAACGCCCCCGCAGCTGTTCCTTAATAATGCGGTGAATCTGCAAATCCGGATAGCGGCGAATGGGGGACGTGAAATGGCAGTAATAAGGACATGCCAAGCCAAAATGACCGGTACAGTCTTCTGAATACTGGGCCCGCTTCATACTTCTCAAGGCCAGCCGGCTGATCATTGCTTCCTGAGGGGTTCCTTCAATCCTGGCCAACAGCTTCTGGACTTCCTTGGGGTGTATCTCTTCTCTGGATATCTTAAGGCTGTATCCAAAGTTGTGGATAAAAACGCCTAACTGCTGAATTTTTTCCGGATCGGGATTATCATGGGTCCGGTACACAAAGGGCAATTCCAGCCAGTAAAAATGCTGAGCTACGGTTTCATTGGCCATCAGCATAAATTCCTCGATGATTTTCGTTGCCGTATTGCTTTCATAGGGTTTTACATCGATCGGTTCGCCTTCCGGTGTGAGCAGAATCTTGCTCTCCGGAAAATCAAAATCAATGGAGCCCCTTTTTTTTCTTTTCTTTCTTAAAATTGCCGCCAATTCTTCCATCTGGAGAAACATCGTGTAAAAATCCTTATATTCCGTGATCCGGTCCGGATTCTTATCTTCCAGGATTTCCCGGACAGCATTGTAAGACATCCGCTGATCCACCCTGATAACCGTCTCCGCCAGTTCATAATCCAATACCTCCCCCTGGGGTGAAAGCAGCATGATGCAGCTTAAAGCCAGGCGGTCCATTCCGGCATTCAGGGAACAGATCCCATTGGATAAGGTATGAGGCAGCATGGGAATCACCCGGTCCACCAGATAAACACTGGTTCCCCGATTTAAGGCTTCCCGGTCTAATGCTGAGTTTTCCTGAACGTAATTGGTTACATCGGCGATGTGAACTCCCAACCGGTAGTTCTCACCTTCCATGGTGACACTGACCGCATCGTCCAGATCCTTAGCATCCTCACCGTCAATGGTTACCATGCGAACATCCCGTAAATCTTTACGGCCTTCCCGGTCAGCATCGGATACATCTCCGGCAACTCTCTCTGCCTGATTCAGGACCTTTTCTTCAAATTCCTCAGGCAGCCCAAAGGCTTTAACGATGGACAGGATATCTACACCGGGATCATTTATATGGCCTAATATTTCCACCACCCGTCCTTCGGGGCTTCTTTTGTCATCGCCGTAATCAGTCAATTCCACCACTACTTTATGTCCGTCCACAGCACCTTTAGAACAACCTGCGGGGATAAAAATATCAGTGGACATTTTGGTATTATCAGGAACCACAAATCCAAAATTCTGAGACTTTTCAAATACTCCCACAATTCGTTCCGTAGCACGTTCAATGACCTTCACAATCCGAGCTTCCTGACGCTTGCCCTGGCGCAGGGAATCCATTAATTCTACCTGAACGATATCCTTATGAAAGGCCCCGTTTATCTTTCCTTCGGGAATAAAAAGGTCATCCTCCCGGCCTTCTATTTCCACAAATCCAAAACCCCGGGGATTGCTGATAAATTTACCCACCAGGTCCCCGTTTCCTGATTCGGTGGCTGCTTTGACTGCCGGTTCCGGCTTACTGTATTTGCCTCGTTTGGAAATCTGCAGTTTTCCTTCCGTTAACAGTTCCTCCAAGATCTGCTTCAAGACTGGACGATCTTCCGGCTTCACCTGTAAAAAGACGGCCAGTTCTTTTTCTTTCATGGGCACATACAATTCTTCCTGTACCAATTTACAGATTAAATTTTTACGTTGTTTGATTTCTTCTCTATTCATACACTTCCTATTCTGATTCATTTCAATAATGTTAAAAAAAGCACCCTTTTACAAGAGTGCTTTTCGTTCAAATCTTAAAAAACATTAAGGTTTAAAACAATCGCAAGAAACAGAAATCCGATGGCCAGATACTTGGTTACCTTCACAAGGGTTCCTTCCATGGAACGTCCCTTATTCTTACCCCAGTATGACTCAGCAGCACCGCTGATGGATCCCAGACCTGCTTGTTTACCCTCTTGCAACAATACCAGCACTACTAATGCAAGGCATATGATTATAAATATAATTGTTAATATTATTCTTAATACTGCCATAATTACCTCCATGCATAACTGCTCCGATTACACCTTTGGTGTCAAGCAGAACTTATTGTATCATAAGTTCTTACAGATTACAAGCAAATTTTCAAAACTATTGCCAACCACTATTGCCAACCTATTGTACCGGTGGGACTGCTTCCGGTGCCGCTGGTTCCGGTGCCGGTTTAACTGTTGCCGCGCCCTGTTCATCCAGAACATAGGTAACCCCCTCCAGTACAATCTCCTGGTTTCTCTGTAATACACCGCTTGCATCAAAATAATAATTCTTTTTGTCGATGGGAATCAGGCCAACCACAATACGTCCTGCGGCATCCGCATAATAAGTTTTATCTTCTGTATTGATCCAGCCGAAAAGCATTTCACCGGTGGCCGGATCATAATACCATGCCCCCTCCGGAGAGGCAAAAAGACCGGAATGCCGGACTCCATCCGCACCAAAATAATAATTCTTTTTCTGGATGGTAACCGGTCCCGTCATCATCCGGCCGTCCGTTTTATCAAAATAGTAGAATCTGCCGGCCTCATCACTATACCACTCCCGTTTCATTATTCCGTCGGCGAGGGGGTCATAGAAAAGAGTTCTGTCCTCCAGTTTAACCCACCCCACTGTTTTCGCACCTGTTGCGGAAAAATAATAATCATTGCCGCCAACCTTATATTGTCCGGTGGCGATCCTGCCGTCCTCCGGTGTCAGAAAATAAGTTCCGGTCTGGTCACCGTACCATATCCCTTTTTGCAATGTTCCTCCGCCGTCCAGATAAAAGCGGGTTCCGGCATAATCCACCCAGCCTCTTTGCATCCGCCAATTACGATAAAAGCGGGTAATTCCATTTTTATTCAGGAAGCCCTCCGGAATAATCAGGCTGGAATAATCTTTATACTGGTAGTTAAAATCAACCCTGCCGTTAAAGCCGTTGATATAAGCATGAGAAGTAGATTGCCAGAAGCTGATATTACCGCCATATTGACAGGAATCATTATACTGAGCTACCCATTTATCATACCCCACATTACCGATTTTGCCCTCAAACCAGTTTTTGCTTGCATACACCATGGGATAATAACCGGCCGCCTCAATAACTGCGCAAAAGGCATTTGCCATTGCCGCCAGCTCTTCTTTAGAATTGCCCTTGTGAATCGAATCCTCAACATCATATACCACCGGATAATTGACCGGATAATCATTGATCCAGCTCAATACCAGATTAGCCTCGTTAACTGCCTGCTCGACATTAGTTGCATAGGAATAAATATATACTCCGGTCCGAATACCGGCATTGTTTGCATTGGTAATGTTGGCTGTAAAATAAGGATCTACCCCGCTATTGGTACTGCCCACTTTAATAAAAGCAAATTGTACTCCTGCTCCCGCAGCTGCCTGCCAGTTCACCGCGCCATTATGCTTGGAAACATCCACCCCGGTAGCGATGGCACCGGCCGGGCTCACTGCTGCCAGCGACGAAACTGCCGGTAACATACTCAAGGCTCCTGCAACCGCAACCGCTGCACAGGCTCTGGATAATTTACGAAACACTGTCATCTTTTGTCCCTCTCTCATAAATCAGTCTTCAAATGCTTAGAACGCATCCGCTTAATATCATAGCATAATATGAAAGAGCAGGCAAACAAAATAAGCTTATTTGTTCATTATATTTTAATTATATTTTATTAAAAGGCTCCTTATAGCAAGCCCCGCGCCCTAATTCTTCTTCAATCCTTAACAGCCGGTTATATTTGGCCACCCGGTCGCTTCGGCAGGGTGCACCGGTTTTAATCTGGCCGGCATTTACCGCTACCGCCAGATCAGCAATAAACGTATCCTCTGTTTCGCCGGAACGATGCGAAATAACTGCTTTATAGGCATTTTTATGGGCCAGATCAATTGCTTCCATAGCTTCTGATACCGTACCGATCTGATTTACCTTGACCAAAATAGCATTAGCCGTTTTCAGCTTGATGCCGGCATCCAGCCGTTTGGTATTAGTGACAAACAAATCATCACCCACAAGCTGGATTTTGTCACCCAGCCGTACTGTCAGTTCCTTCCAGCCATCCCAGTCATCCTCTGCCAGACCGTCTTCAATAGACACAATCGGAAAACGGCCGATGAGCTCTTCGTAGTAAGCAATCATCGCCTGAGTGTCTCGAATGACCTCCTGTCCGGTCAGTTTACTTTCCCCGGGAAAATGGTACTTTCTGGTTTCCTCATTGTACAGTTCACTGGAAGCCACATCCAAGGCAATCTTAATATCCTGCCCCGGCACATACTTACTGGTCTCAATAGCTTCCACGATCAATTCCAGAACCGCGGCGGCGTCCGGCAGATCCGGCGCGAAACCACCCTCGTCGCCCACCCCGGTAGACAATCCCCGGTGCTCCAGGATTTTTTTTAAGTTATGGTAAATTTCGGCACATATCCGCAAACCATCC
Source organism: Lachnospiraceae bacterium (assembly GCA_031555615.1). Classification (GTDB taxonomy): domain Bacteria; phylum Bacillota; class Clostridia; order Lachnospirales; family Lachnospiraceae; genus UBA935. Next base: position 16,757 of record JAVBUF010000060.1, read on the forward strand.
GCGAAATTTTCGGCCTGCACCGGCATAATCATAAATTCCTGAAAATCCACCGTATTGGTGGCATGCTTCCCGCCATTAAGGATATTCATCATGGGTACCGGCATCTGTCTGGTATAAACACCACCTAAATATTGATATAAGGGAATATAGAGTGCTTCTGCCGCTGCCCTTGCCACTGCCATGGAGACTGCAAGAGTCGCATTAGCCCCTAGATTCCCTTTGTTGTCCGTGCCATCCTGCGCAATCAGGAGACGGTCAATTTCGATTTGATTTAAGCCATTTTTTCCGGCAATGGCCTCTCTGATCTTGGTGTTAATATTTTCTACCGCTTTTCTGACACCCAGACCAAAATACCTGGTTTCACCGTCACGAAGCTCTACTGCTTCAAATTTTCCGGTACTGGCACCGGAGGGTACCGCAGCCATGCCGAAATACCGTTTTCCGGTTATCACATCAGTCAGTATCACTTCCGCTTCCACAGTGGGATTGCCGCGGGAATCCAGTATTTCTCTCCCGTGAACCTGTGTAATCTGCATATACTTATTCATCTTGTCAACCTCCAATTATTTGTTTCGTAAGTACTATAATATATACCTAATAATTGAAGTATTTCCCAAAATGAAGTAAATATGATTTATTTTGAAGGAATATTGAAATGTTCTATAAAGGCAACGAACTCTTCTTCAGGTAAAGGCCTGGCAAAAAAATAACCCTGCAGATAATCAATCCCCATATTCTCCAGATACTCTTTCTGGGCCCGGGTCTCAATGCCTTCGGCAACAATTTTCATATTCATCCGCTTTACCATCGCAATAGCACTGCTCAAAACGATTTTCCCCTTATCCTGCTTCGTTGCCATATCAATCATAGATTTATCCAGCTTAATCATATCCAAAGGCAAATCCATCAGGGAATCAATATTGGAATACCCGGTTCCGAAATCATCCAGGGAAAAACGGATTCCACGTTCATAGAGCTCCTGCATATTTTCCCGCAGACGTCTAGGGGAGTTCACCGCCGCCGTTTCGGTTACTTCCAGATTAATACGACTGCTGTCGATCCCATAAGTCCGCATCATATCCGATAATCTGTCTGCAAAATTTTCCTGCATGCATTGAACCATGGAAAGATTGATTTCAATGTATTGAATGCCCTTTTTCAGCAAATCATTTTTTTGAATAAATGAAAAAACTTTTCTAAAAATAATATCTCCAACCGGCAAGATCAAACCGCTCTTTTCCGCTATCGGAATAAACTCTGCCGGCGAAATCATGCCCAGTTCCGGATCCTGTAAACGCACCAATGCTTCGGCTGTAGCGATATTTTTCTCATTAACGGAATAAATAGGCTGATAATACATCTCAAAGCTTTCTGTTTCGATAGCCCGGCGAATAGCTCCTTCTATTTCAACTCTTCGCTGTACGAACTGCATATACACTGCTCTGGCATATAATATCCACTTATGACTGGAATCCAGAGCCCGCAAATAATCCGCATAGGAATCTATGGTTTCCAGGTCAGCCGCATCCTCAGGCAGACGAATTTCAATACTTCTTATGGTAATATCCGTTTCTCCGCTTCCATAATGCCACTTTTCCATAAAACGTTCATCCAGAGAATTCATAATGTCCCGGATTTTCTTTTCATCATCGCACCGCAGCATAATGCCGAATATTTCACTTCCCATGAAGTAGGCATTTCCCGGAAACCGTTGTTCCAGGTAAGCCGCAATTTCTTTCAAAATATAGTTGGTAGACTCAATACCCATAATCTGTTTCAAAACCGCCACATCTTCCACATATATTAAGATCAGATGATTCTTAGGGTTGAAACGGGCATTTAAGCTGAAGTTCTTCCTAAAACACAGGGCATTAAACAAACCGGTTACGGTATCCAAATATTCTTCCGGCTTCTGAATATTCATATAAATCACTAAAACAGCAAGGGCTACCCCAAAATAAACCGCCAGCTGGCTGGGAAAGAACATTTGAAAGACACTGGGAATACAAACCATCATAACACAGACACACAAGGCTATCTGCATCCTTATCGGTAACACCTCTCTTAATGCTGCACAATAAGCGGCTACATAAACCACATAGATCATAATCAGTATGTATATTACAAATTGATAGCTGCCCCGATGATAGGTTCCGGCACTGTCATAATAAAACAACGCTCCGGTGACGGGATTGGTCAGCAGGATCACAAACTGCAGCACCATTGGCGTAACCATGCCTATTTTGGTCAGGCCTCCCACTTCACTGATGGTATGTTCCGTTATGGCCAATACATACAACGCAAAAACAAAGGTTACCAGCCCTTGCAGTGAATAATAAAGATAACTGGTGGCATATCCCACCCACAACGGTGTATTGCGGTAATTCATGATTCCCCATGCGTCAGCAATATCGATGATGGCACCGCACAGTGAAAGACATACCAGAACGGTATATAAATTATTCTGAATGCTTCGCATTTTTTTCTTAGCCACATGAGTAACTAAAATTATATTCAGCAAAATAATCGCACATATATTATACGCAAAATTGTATGCCATACCATCTCTCCTTGAGATTTTTTTCTGTATCCCATTACAATTACAGAATATCACTTTATTAACAAAATAACAATGAAAATAATGATTATCGCCATCACATAACTTGCTTCCAAAGATAATATGCTGACATATATACTGTGAATAATGAGGTACATATCCAAAAAACCGGCAGCTTCCATTTGGGATGTTCGGTCAGCCATTCCCCGGCAATCATAAACATCGGAACTGCACAAGCCATATACCTTCCGGCACTAAGCAGCCAGGTGGCCGAATAGACACAGATCAAATACGCTGCATAATAAATACTAACGGAGATTCTTTGCTTTTTAATCCCATAAAGCAAAGATAGGATACCCCCCCCAAAAAGTATCAGTTCCGGAATCCACAATGACATACTGATAGACTGATATCTGGTGGCAACGGCATTTTCCCATATATATTTTACGGTTTGCGGCAAAAATCCAAATCCCTGGTTCCAATGTTCCTTTTGATAAATACTGAACTGAAACGGATTGCCGCTGACTTTTATATTGATTCCCAGATAAATCCATATACTCACCATGGTACCGATACTTACCGCCGCAGCACCAGCCAATCCTTTACGCAATTGCCCGTAACACTTTTCCCGCATCATTTTGATCGGCTTGTATGCTGCGAAGATTTCTGCCAATGCCGGTAAAATCAGCAAAATACCCTGCAGTCTGGTAAGCCCCGAAAGACAGATGAAAATACTCGCCGCCAGCCAATTTTGCTTTTTTAAATAATACAGTGCCCCCATGGATACCAAAAAGAAAAGAGATTCTGTCATAACCCCCCCAAAGAAAAACGCAAAAGGGAAAATACTGATCAAAATAAGTGCATTCTGCGCCGCGGCAGCGCCATGTTCTTCTTCCATCCACAGGTATAGATAACAGCACCCGCCCCCATATGCTGCCGTTGAAATCAAAAACCCGCATAATGCCAGATTCGGTATGACCATATGCAATATTTTCATAAAAAATGGATATAAGGGGAAAAAAACCAGCATCAGGTGTTTTCCGTTCTCAATCGCCCCGGCATATCCGTTGGCGGCAATGTTAAGATAATGGGCTGCATCCCAACGAATCCAGCCCTCCAGAAACTCCGCAAGTCCGAATTGCGCTCCATATTCACCAAAGATGAGCATGATACAAAAGCTCAAAAAATATACGGCAATCCGGAAGGCTATGGCGATACCAAATATTTTAAACAATTTGAATGTTTTAGGACTCATTACAGTTTTTCTCCTTACATTTTTATTGCCAAATTTTTCACAAATTGATATACTCAATTTGTCAGGAGGCTTTGAAAAACTTTGAAACGAATTGATTATGCCGTTCTCGGTCTCATTACTTTATTATTTACCATACTGGTTTTCTTTCGCATCGGCAATTCTTATGCGCCGGAAAGTTTTTATACTGCCACCAGTGAAAACCGGGATATTGTTCTGGATCTGGGACAAAACACCAATATCAGCCACATCTCCATCTTTCTGGGGCATTTGAATACCCGTTCCTTCTCCATTTCAGCTTATAATGTCGATAATTCCATGTGGGAAATCGTTAACGGCGAAGGCAAGGCCGAATCAGTTTTTGCCTGGAATGACATCGATATTTCCTATAACCTGCGCTATTTAGGCCTTGTGGCCATGGACGATGAAGCGGTCCTCAACGAACTGGTCATCATTACTACTGACGGCTATCCGATAATTCCGGTAAATGCTTCCGACTACCCGGAATTATTTGATGAGCAGAATACTTTTTCGCCACCCAAAACTTATCTCTCCGGAACCATGTTCGATGAGGTTTATCATGGGCGGACTGCCTATGAATTCATTCACGGACTGACAACTTATGAAACTACCCACCCCCCCCTGGGCAAAACCATCATCTCCCTGGGCATCCGGCTGTTCGGCATGAATCCCTTTGGCTGGCGGCTGATTCCGGCTTTATTCGGTATCCTCATGATTCCGCTGATTTATCTGTTTGGAAAAGCACTGTTTAAAAATACTTTGGCCGCCGCCGGAGTTACCTTACTGCTGGCTGTGGATTGTATGCACTATACCCTTTCCCGGATCGCCACCATTGACATTATTGCGGCTTTCTTTATTTTGCTCATGTATGCTCTGCTCTATCTTTTTTTCTTAAAAGATGGGGGTATGCTGCCGGGAAATAAATATCTTCCTTTGGGTCTTTGCGGTATTACTATGGGGCTGGCCATTGCTACCAAATGGACTGGGATCTATGCCGGTTTGGGCTTGGGAGTACTCTTCTTCTGGTATTTGGTCACGCATTTTTCCAAAGAGGTTCCCCGGTTGGTTGGCTTCTGCCTGATCTTCTTCGTGATTCTTCCTGTAGGTATCTATATCCTCTCCTACCTGCCCTTTGTGGGCAATCCGCCGCAGAATAATCTCTTCCTGACTGTATTTGAAAATCTGAAATATATGTTTTCCTATCATTCGGAGCTGGAAGCAACTCATTACTACAGTTCGCCCTTCTACGAATGGCCCTATATCAATATGCCTCTTTTGTATGCTACGGATATGGTCAGCGACACGCTGGTCAGCTCAGTCAGTTGTATGGGCAACCCGGCTATCTGGTGGTTTGGCATCCCCTGCATCCTTTTGGCCATGGTAATGTGGCTGATAAAAGGCGATAAAAAAGCCGGATTTTTGGTAATTTCCTATCTGGCCCAGTATCTCCCCTGGTTTTTTATCGGACGAATTACCTTTATTTATCACTACTTTCCGGCTTCTCTGTTTATGATATTAATCATCGGATATACCTTAGACCGCCTGGCTCACTTAAGACCCTGGTGCAACAAAATAGTCTATGGTTATCTGCTTCTTGCGGTGGTCACATTTATCTTCTTTTTCCCTGTGGTGTCCGGAATTCCTGCTGATCGGGATTATGAATTTAAGCTGCGCCTGCTACGGGAGTGGATTCTGGTTTTGTAGGTTGACCTGCTTATACAGATCCAGTCCCACCGCTGCTATCAGCCCCATCTGCAGCAGGGCGTGATAAATCAGCGGAAGACCTTCTTTTCCGAATAAGAATGGCATATAGGAAATTAGCGAGCTCATGAGCAGACCAATGGCAATAGGTGCCTTGCGAGGGCGAAGGACTCCATAGATAACCGCCACCACATCGATCAGCATGCCATATCGCTCATGCATATAAGGCAAACAATATAAAACCAGACAGAGACTGAACAGGGCTGTGGTGATCATCATCTCACCATTCATCCTGCTCTTTTTTCCATACAGATAATAAGCAAGAAATCCCAATAACAGAAGGGTGACAAAGATTCCCGCCTGGCCCAGTTCCGGTATATAATATTCGCTCAGATAGGTTTGCCCGAAAAACGTATATATATTGGGGTAGTTCAATGTCAGCCAGGGGTAATAATCGGTTTGCTCAAAATAAACACCGATAGAATTCCAGATATCCCTGCCCATGATAATACTCGGTAAGGTCAGCAGCAGATAGGGAAGGGGGATGATCAAAAAGTCCTTTAACTGAACCCCCGCTCCTTTTTTTCCATTCCGGTTAAGCGGACAGAGCCACATAATGACGTAAAAGGGCAGGATAAAAAGCGCCTGCAATTTGAAAGCAAAGCCCAACGCCGTCAGGAAAAGTGCCTTGCCGCCATCGCCTTTACAAAGAAAATATATCCCAAATAATAAGAAAGACGTATAAATAATATCACATTGACACCAGTAGGAACCGTTTAAAATCACTGTCGGTGCCAGCAGCAGAGCACCCATTCCCCCGATTGACTTACGCACACTTCCGGTTAATTCATTAATAATCAGAAAGACTGCCGCTGCCGCTACATAATCAAACAATACCGAAACTCCTTTTAACAGGTAAAGAGGATCCGCATTGACATAAGACAGCAGGCTCATGATGATCATATAAGCCGAAGAGTAATTGGATATTTCCTTACCCAACGACGCCCAACCGCCTAACCGCCTGATTTCTTCCATCCACGGCTCCAGAAAGCCGGAATAATCACCGGATATACTGGGGAATAACGAAAGCCGTATTTCCAGGGAGATGAGCAATAAACAGATCACAAACAACACATCCAGAAAGTGCCATTGTCCTTTTCCGATTTTCTTTTCTGCTTTTAAAATTTTGTCTACTGTTCGTTCCATGTCTTCTCCATTTTATTATGCCTTAGATTACAGTATAACAAAAAACCCACTTCTTTGTGAAGTGGGTTTTTACTTTAGATTTATCGTGATCAATTTTATTCCGGGTTATATGCGGTGGCTTCGCGGATAAAATTAGGCATCTTTCCTTTTAGAACATGATAAGTATAACTCGTGCAATCATGCTCATAGGGATTGGTTCCTTTCTTGAAATATACCGTCACTTCATAGTTGTTTTCAAGCAGTTCTTCATATCGCTTGCCATAGTACCACGTTGCCGGCCAGCTGATCTGCACCACCTCCTGTATTTCTCCGGGAGTGGTATAATATGCACTTACAGGCGGAGCGGCCTCCTTCACCATAGCCATACCGCTTAAATAAGCTTCCTTATCCACTGTCTCATCGGCCGTATCACGATTATAGTTTGTAATCACCACCTGCTCGACATCCTCGATGTTAATGATACTCTCCGGGTATACCCCCAGTTCCTTCAGATAGGCAATGGTCTGGATACAATTGGGGTAGATCACTATGGAACTATAATTATAATAATAGTACGCTCTTTCCCCATTTTTGTTTTTATATGCTTCCAGATTGATTTTTCCAACCGGCAGTGTCTGACTTAAGTCGGTATAACTGATAAAATCCAGATCTTTTCGGTATAACTCCATCAACACGCTGATGGCTTCCGGCGGTATCTTATAAGAATAGGCCCCAATGCTGTATCCGGCGCTTACCGTATAGTCGCTGTTACCGGCCATCCATTTATCAAAATAATCGGCCAACACCATAAAAGCACCTTTTTTATATTCGGGACTGCTGACGATCCGGTTTAATAAAACATCCGTCTCCGGGTTGCTGTAATCAAGCCAAATGGTTCTTTCCGTGGTCCGGCCGTTCTTCAGCCGGTATTTCACCACGATACTTTCATCCCAATCTTCAGTCGGCTGGATAGCCGCCAATTGACAAATTGCCTGGGTGTCGGTGACAAACATATTCTGATCCGCATAAGTGGTGGCCGGCACATAATTACCGGCTTCATCAAAGAACCTGCCTTCACCGTTATTCTCATTCATTACCAGCGCATAGCTGGTCAGCTTTTGCTGCTCCGGAATATATTTATCATACCCTGCTATATCAAAGCGGAATCCCAAAAAGATTACCGCTGCCAGGATACTGCAGATCAGAATATCTTTCTTTTTATGCAGACAGGCTTTGATATCAAATTCAAAAATCACTTCCATCAAGCAGCAGAAGATTACTGCACCGGCTAAAATTGCAAAGGCAATAAACCATGGACTGCCTGAAGCCGCATTTCTTTCATATCCGGATGTGGTTTCCTTAATCACTAGGGCCACCATTAAGACTGCCGGAACAACAATGCCCATTTTGATAATCGGCTTACTGATCCGGAAGGCCATGGCCCGGCCGGCGGCTTCTGCCGGACGTTTCCAGTAGCACAGATAAGCAATGACTAAAAACAGGATGCCTAAAAAAATCAATTTGCCAAGGGGGTTCATGGCACCCGCCCAGCTTGGCTGAGTCCAGATTAACAGATAGGCATTATAGGGTGACCACCTTGCCAGTTCAAGCCAGTTGGTATTGAACTGACCGAATTTTTCAAAAAAATCCTGTTGGAACGACATCAGCAAAAACCGCAGGAAATACTCATATCCCTGAAAAACTGCCACACCAAATACGGTAATCACCGGATGCCCGGTGAGCATAACGGCAATAATCGACAAATTGTACAGACTGATATATAAAAGCAAAGTAGTACTTAAAACATTAATTATAGTATACAACAGGTCCCCTGTCATTACCCCCTGGCTTACCGCCACCAATACTCCGGCGGCCATCCCCGCCAGACTGGGAATCAGATAGATCAATATTCCATTCATCCAGATTATCACAAATCTGCTGCTCTTCTTGACCGGCAGGCTGTGATACAAATCTACTTTCTTCCGCTGGTAAAGATAAGAAAATCCCTGGATGGCACATACCACCGCCATAACCGCGGCCGCTAACACTAATACGATATTGGAACCTAGAAAGCCAGCCACTGTATCCGCCAGCACCTGATGCTTTTCCAAATCAGTCATCTGCTGCACCTGTTCAACACCCTGCAGATAACTTTTTCTGCTGCTGATAACCAATGCCGTTCCCGCTACATAATAAAGCAAAAAGAATAACCAGGAAATTGCCCACAGCCATGTCCTTCGCTTGTTGTTTTCCCTTAAACTAGCCCAAAATGAGTTTTTTGATGTCATATCCGGCCACCTCCGTTTCACTGATAAATATCTCTTCCAAGGAAAGGGGAATAGATTCAAAAAATACCGTCGTGACGGTGGCAAAAACCGCCATCACTTCCTCCCTGCTGCCGCGTACCGTCAATACACTCAGCGATCCCCGTTTTTCATTACGCATGATATTCAAACCATCCAGCACTCGGATTTCATCTTCGGCACTGGCAAACACACACTGGACTTTCTGAATATTGCATTTCATGTCTTCCAGATCCTTGGATAATAAAACCCCGCCCTTGTGCAAAAGTCCTACATGATCGCATATATCCTCCAGTTCCCGCAGATTATGCGATGCCACGATGGGAGTCAGCCCGCGTTTTTCCATTTCACTGGCAAAAATACTTTTGACTCCCTGCCGCATCACCGGATCCAGTCCGTCAAAGGTCTCGTCACAAAGCAGATATTTGGTTCCTGAACAAATGCCGCAGACCAGTGCCAGCTGTTTTTTCATTCCCTTGGAATAGGTATTGATCTTTCTTTTCTTATCCAGCTGAAAATGGGACAAATAAGTATAAAAATCGGTTCGCTTAAACTCTTCAAAAACACTGCTGTAATACCGCTCCATATCTGTTGCTGTGCTGTTGGAAAAAAAATACGGCTCATCGGCAATAAAAAACACCTTTTTCTTGACCTCAATATTGTCAAAAACCGGCATGCTGTCCACAATAATTTCTCCGCTGTCAGCCTTTAAAACCCCTGCCAGCATCCGCAGGATGGTGCTCTTGCCGGCCCCGTTGGTACCAATTAAGCCAAAAACCGTATTCTCCTTCACGGTAACACTGACATCATCAACGGCTTTGATTTTATCAAATGATTTGCTTACATTCCTGATCTCAATCATGATTTCCTCCCATCTTCCAGATATCCTTGAAATTCTTCTCTGGAAATACCGATTTCTGCTGCTTCCTGATAAATGTTCTGCAGTTTTAAACGGATTTCTTCTTTTTTGCCCTCCAAAAGCTTATCGCTGTAAGCCACAAAATTACCTCTGCCCTTAACGGCATAGATAAATCCCTGCCGCTCCAGCTCTGCATATGCCTTTTGAATGGTATTGGGATTAATGGATAACTCCATGGCAAGCATCCTGACCGACGGCATCTGCTCATCGGTAGTTAAAATGCCCCGCAAAATCAACTGTTGGAATTTATCCACAATCTGTTCATAGATCGGCCTTGTGTCCTTATAGTCTATGATAATCATACCTGCTCCTTTCTGCATACTCTCTGTACTATTACCCTTAATACACTGATGGTAACATTATCCATTTCTTCTGTCAACTGCCGTTAATTCATATTAATTAATAATTAAGTAATTTAAGAAAATAAATTCATCAGGGAATACAACAGAATGGGCATAAAGATAGAGGGGACATAATTCATTACCCGCAGTTTGGTAATGCCCAGCATATTCAGGGCAAGCCCCAAAATAATAACCGAACCCACACAGGTCATTTCATTGATCACTGTATCGGTAAGATATGGCGCTACCCATTGTGAAAGCAAAGTAATGCTGCCCTGATAAACCAGCACGAAGGCAGCAGCAAACATCACTCCTACTCCCAATGAGGAGGCAAAGATAATCGCTGCCACGAAATCCAGCATCGATTTGTTGAAAAGCATCTCATGATTTCCCAGTAAACCGCTTTGCAGGGAACCAACGATGGTCATAGCACCCACACAAAACAAAAGGCTTGCTGTCACAAAGCCCTCTGCAATGGATACCCGTCCTTCATTTTTACTGGCAAAACGACGTTCCAGCCAGTTACCCAGCTGATTGATTTTATCTTCCAGATCAATGGCTTCACCGATTACCGTACCGATAACCATAGATAAAATCATAATCAATGTATTCTCGCCTTTCAGCGAGCCGCTGATCCCAAGAAAAAGGGTACACAACCCCAATCCTTTCATCAGCGTATCGGCCATTTTTTCCGGCAGGCCTTTTTTTAATAACATACCGATGGCGGCACCAATGATAACCGCCCCGGTATTGACTATTGTTCCTAACATTATGTTTCCTCTATTTTTGTATCAACAATGATTTTCCGGTCATTTCCACCGGCTGTTCCTTACCCATCATCTGAATCAGGGTGGGAATGATATCAGCCAGACAGCCGCCTTCTCTTAAGGTATAAGCGGGATTATAATTTACCAGAATAAAGGGCACCGGATTGGTGGTATGAGCGGTAAAAGGCTCACCTGTTTCATAATCGATTAACTGTTCGGCATTACCATGATCGGCACAGATAAACATACTTCCGCCCACTTCTTTCACTGCTGCCACGGCTCTGCCGACGCATTCGTCCACCGCTTCCACAGCCTTAATGGCGGCTTCTTCCACACCGGTATGGCCCACCATATCCGGATTGGCAAAATTGATAATGATGACATCATATTTATCTGCTTTAATAGCTTCTACCAGCTTATCACACACTTCGTAAGCACTCATTTGGGGCTTCAGATCATAAGTCGCCACATCCTTAGGTGAATTAACCAGAATCCGGTCCTCGCCTTTATTGGGCGCCTCCACGCCACCGTTAAAGAAGAAGGTTACATGAGCGTATTTCTCGGTTTCGGCGATTCTGGCCTGGGTCATGCTATTGGCAGCCAGCCATTCTCCGAAGGTATTGGTTACCGAAATCTTATGAAATGCCACTTCTTTATTGGGAATCGTGGGATCATAATCGGAGAAACATACAAAAGTAATATTTAAGCGTTTCTCACGGCTAAAGCCTTTGAAATCATCATCACAAAAGCTTCTGGTGATCTCCCTGGCCCGGTCAGGACGGAAATTGTAGAAAATAACCGAGTCACCATCCTGAATGGTTGCTACCGGCTTGCCATCCTTTACCACAACAGTAGGTCTTACGAATTCATCGTTTTCTGAGCGGTCATAGGAAGCCTGAATTCCTGCAGGACCACTTTCGGCTGTCAGGCCTTCTCCTTTGGTCAGGGCATCATAAGCAGTCTTTACCCGGTCATAATTATTATCACGGTCCATGGCAAAGTAACGTCCCATTACACTGGCAACTTCACCAACTCCGATTTCTTTCATCTTTGCTTCCAGTTCTTCCACATATCCTTTGCCGCTGGCGGGGGGAGTATCTCTTCCGTCCAAAAAGCAATGAACATATACTTTAGAAAGATTGCTGCGTTTTGCCAGCTCCAGCAAACCGTATATATGAGTATTATGGCTATGGACACCGCCGTCCGATACCAGACCGAACATATGCAGGGCCGAGTTGTTCTGCTTACAGTTATTTACGGCATCCAGTAAAGCCGGATTTTCAAAAAAAGTTCCATCCTGTATTTCCTTGGTAATTCTGGTCAATTCCTGATATACGATACGGCCTGCACCCATGTTGAGATGTCCCACCTCTGAGTTGCCCATCTGCCCTTCCGGCAGACCTACCGCCATACCGCTGGCATTCCCTTCTACAAAAGGACAGTTCGCCATTAAATCGTCCAGAACCGGAGTATTGGCCTCTATTACGGCATTACCCTTGCTGTTCTTGTTTAATCCATATCCATCTAAAATCATTAATACAGTTGGTTTCTTCATTCTATTTTCTTTCCTTTCAATTTGTTTCCCTTACGCATTATACACGCTTTCCCTGGGATACGCAATACCCCCGCGCCTTCTGGCCGTACTTCTATCGGTACTTCTGCCGGCCATCTACTGATATGCTTTATCCACCTCAATCACCGCAAAGTAACTGTTATTCAGGCGGTAAATTTCTGCCTGCAGATATCCGATAACTTCCTCGTCTGTCCGGTTATACTGAAAGGGGACTACCACATCAAATATGATATTGGTGTGGGTGGGGCCGGCTACAATCCGGAAGTCATGAAACCGGATATTATCATCCAATTTCTTAATAATTACTCCCACCTGTTCTTTCAATTGCATGGTAAAATCATCATCATTGGAA
>JAVBUF010000107.1:0-10664 GCA_031555615.1 Lachnospiraceae bacterium
TTAAAGCGCGATGGAGGGGTAAAGATATCCCCCAATTTCACAGTGAAAGAATTCAAATGCAAGGACGGTTCCGACAAGATTTTAGTAGATGTAGACTTTGTAAAGAACAAACTTCAGGTCATCCGGGATCACTTCGCAGCAGCAGTCACAATCAATTCTGCATTCCGGACAGAAAGCTATAATAAGAAAGTCGGAGGTGCTTTCAAGTCATATCATCTTACCGGGCAGGCTTTTGATATTGTGGTGAAAGGTAAGAAACCGCTTGAAGTGGCACAGTGTGCCCAGCAGCTTGGTATACCGGGAATTATTCAGTACAACGGTTTCGTCCATGTTGACAGCCGGGCGGCGAAGTATTGGGCAAGAGATGATAACGGGAAAGTAACAATTAAGAACAACTTTTAACAGTAAGGGCGTGCTAAAGTACGATTTTGTAAAAGTTGTATTTTCGGAGGGCTTTCGTGATTACTTAATGGACTAATGACGACCAGTATAAACATTGATGTTAGAATTGTCTATAAAAATGTATATACCATCCTGGTAACCTTAAAGCAAAAACAGGAGGTTCTTATGATATCGTATGTTAAAGGAAAAAAGAAAGCAGATGGTCCATATATTCCAAGAGGGCTTGGAAAGGGCAGAGTGCTAAATGAAGCAACGTTAAGAAAAAACATAGGACGCGATGGCGATGGAGGAGAAGCACATCATATTATACCGGACAATGTTGTTCAAGGTCTGATAGCCGCTGAGGTGGTTCCGGATGCAAATGGATTCGACGATGGATGGAATGGAATATTGCTCCATGGCAGTAATAGCGGAAGGCAAAACCCAATTACAAACGGTGCAGCACCTAAAATATTCCATAGAAAAAATGGGGTGTTTGGGCATGATGATTATGATGACGAGGTCACAGAAAAATTGTCGGAAACAGATGATTTAAAAGAACTTGCATCGGATATTAAAGGAAAGATAGAAACCAGCAGTGGTTTTTTAGATGACCTTTCAATTTAATTTTGTAAAATAAAAAAAGCAGATAACGGGAGTCGGACCCGCCTCTCCGGCTTGGGAAGCCAGCGTTCTACCGATGAACCATATCTGCATGCAAACATTATAACACAAAGCCAGTCTTTCAAACAATCAATTTTTGAAAAAGACTGGCACTTTTTTTCTCCCTATACTATGATAAAAGTAATTGCATCCATCAAACCAAGAAAAGAGGACCTCTTCATGTATAAAATACTAATCGTTGAAGACGATGCCGTCATCGCGGATGAAATCCGTAAATACCTCCTCAAATGGGGTTATGAGGTCGAAAATGTAACCGACTTCACCCAGATAAATACCCAGTTTGCATCCTTTCAGCCCCATCTGGTCCTGATGGATATTATCCTGCCTTTTTATAACGGATACTATTGGTGCAGCGAAATTCGCAAGACTTCTCAGGTGCCCATCCTTTTTCTGTCATCGGCCAGTGACAACATGAACATTGTCATGGCGGTGAATATGGGTGGCGACGATTTTGTGGCCAAGCCCTTTGAACTGGAGGTGCTTTCGGCCAAGATCCAGGCATTGCTCCGCCGTACCTATACCTTTGGTGCCGGAGAGACCCGATCCGGCCGGCTGCTGAACCACGGTGAAATCACCTTGAATCTGGAAGATGCCACCCTTTCCGGTGGTGCCGGAAAAGTGGAATTAACAAAAAATGAGTTTAAGATCCTCCAGGTTCTGCTGGAAAATGCCGGCAGCATCGTTTCCCGGGAGATGCTGATGAAACGGCTGTGGGATAATGAAATGTTTGTGGATGACAATACATTAACGGTTAATATAACCAGGATTCGCAAAAAACTGGAGGAAATCGGCATCACGGATTTAATTCGGACACAAAAGGGAATGGGATATGTTATTGATTAGTCACTATTTAAAAGATAAAAGAAAAGTCATTATCGGCTATGTGCTGATTATCGCCTGCTTTCTGGCAGTGTGCGCCCTCTATCAGTTGGGCAGCCTGGCCAAGGTTATCTATGCCGCAGTGATCATCGGATTTGTTGGTGTATGCTATGGAATCTATGACTTTTGGCAATACAGCAGGCACTACAATGCCCTGTGCCGGCTTTCAGGACAGAGGAATGAAGGTGAGGTTTTTTCCCTGGATGACCTTCCTCCGGCAGCAGACAGTTTACAGGAAGAGTATCAGAACCGGCTCCGGGAGATGCAGGAGGCGCTTCAAAGGAACCTGTCCACCCAGCGGCAAAAAGAAAGCGAAATGATGGACTATTACCTGATGTGGGCCCATCAGATCAAAACCCCGATTGCGGCCATGAAACTGCTGATTGGGAATGAACCGGGAAATAATTTCCTGATGGAGAAAGAATTATTTAAAATTGAATCCTATGTCGAGATGGTTCTCCACTATCTGCGTTTGGAAAGTCCATCATCAGATCTGCTGCTGAAGAAATATGACGTCTATACCATGGTAAAGAACACGGTCAAGAAGTATTCCCTGCTGTTTATTGAGGGGAGGATCAGCCTGAATCTGCAGGAATTCCGAAAGGAGATCATTACCGATGAAAAATGGTTTACCTTTGTACTGGAGCAGCTTTTATCCAATGCCATCAAGTATACTCCGGCCGGTGAAATTGCTATTTATTTAGAAGGAGAGCAGTTATTTATCAGGGATACGGGCATCGGAATCAGTGAAGAAGATCTGCCCCGGATCTTTGAACGGGGCTTTACCGGATATAATGGCCGAATGGACAAAAAGTCCACCGGTATTGGTTTATATCTCAGCCGCCAGGTAACTGACCGCCTTGGTATCCTCCTGACCATATCTTCCGGCCAGGGGCAGGGAACCCAAGTTTGTCTGGATTTTGCCGGTCTTACAAAAATGTAAGGATACACAAAGAAATGTAAGCCGAATCGATGGCAGTGCATTTCTTTTTCTATTATATTTTTATTAGCGACGGCGAACCGCTGTCCCAGTAAAATAACAGGAGGTCGAAAATGGCTCTTTTAGAAGCAAAAAACATCAAAAAAATATATACCACCCACTTTGGCGGCAACAAGGTGCAAGCCCTTGAAAATGTCTGCTTTTCGGTAGAAAAAGGGGAGTATGTGGCCATCATGGGTGAATCGGGTTCGGGAAAAACCACTCTTTTGAACATTTTGGCATCGCTGGATAAGCCTACCGCCGGACAGGTGTCTATCGCGGGAAAAAACATTTCGGAGATTAAAGAAAAGGAAATCTGCGCTTTTCGCCGGGATAATTTTGGATTTGTCTTTCAGGATTTTAACCTGCTGGATACTTTTTCACTGCAGGATAATATCTTTCTGCCGCTGGTTCTGGCGGGTGCACCTTTTGAACAGATGCAGGAAAAAATCATCCCCTTGGCTAAAAAACTGAATATTGAAGAACTTTTACAGAAATATCCCTACGAGGTATCGGGGGGACAGAAGCAGCGGGCAGCAGTGGCCCGGGCATTGATTACCAGCCCTCAGGTTATTTTCGCCGACGAGCCTACCGGGGCATTGGATTCTAAAGCGGCAGCCCGCCTGTTGGGTTTATTTGCGGAGATTAATAAAGAAGGGCAGACCATTTTGATGGTAACCCATAGCATCAGTGCGGCAAGCCACGCCGGCCGGGTGCTGTTTATTAAGGATGGCGGGGTTTTCCATCAGATTTACCGGGGCAACCTGACCAATGATGAAATGTACAAAAAAATCTCCGATTCTCTGACGGTTTCCATGGCAGGGGGTGAGCAGGTTGTCTAAATGGATTTTACTTCCCCGGCTGGCACTGATGGGCATCAGGAAAAACAGTTCCACTTATATTCCCTATATGGCGGCCTGTATCTTTTCGGTATTTGCCTATTTTGTATTTGATTCAATCCTATACAATGACATTATGAAAAGTTTACCCCGGGCGGGATATGCCTGGATACTGATGCGGCTGGGATTTATTCTGCTAGGTATTATTCTGGTTCCTTTTTTGTTTTACACCAACAGTTTTCTGGTGAAACGCCGCGGCAAGGAGCTGGGACTATATAGTATTCTGGGTTTGGAAAAAAAGCATATCGGGATCATGATGGCATTGGAAACGCTCTATATTTATATAATTGTAATGGTAATGGGGGTGTTGACTGGACTGGTCTTTGCCAAGCTGGTGTTCCTGGTACTGTTAAATATGGCCGGTCTGCCGGTTGATGCGGCATTTACTTTTAAAAGTGATGCCGTTTGGGAAAGTGCTGCTTTTTTCGGATTTATTTCTGCATTGAACTTATTGGTCAATTTATTTCAGGTAGGCCGGACCAATCCGGCAGGGTTAATGGGCAAATCCCGGAGGGGTGAGAGGGAACAAAAAGGGCTGTGGATTTTTGCTGTTTTAGGGGCTGTCGCATTGCTTGCCGGTTATTATTTTTCCTTCACTGCCGAAATGGACAGTTTCATTTTTTTTAAGTTTTTTGGTGCTATTTTACTGGTGGTCATGGGAACCTATTTTCTATTTACCTGGGGGAGCATTGCTATCCTGCGGATTCTGCGGGCAAACAAAAAGTTCTACTATAAAAAAGAAAATTTCATTACCCTGTCGGGGATGTACAGCCGGATGAAAAAAAGTGCGGCCAGCCTGGTTAATATCTGCATCTTCAGTACCATGGTGATGATTACCCTGTTATGTACTTCCGCCCTTTATGCCGGAACCGAAGGAATAATGAAGACCACCCATCCTTATACCCTGCAGCTGCATTTTCAGGAATTGCCGGAGTCCGGGCAGGTGGAAGCGGAGTTGACCGAGCTGGCAGCAGGGTGCGGGGCAGCGGTTGACAGGATTTTTTCCTATCGATATTTGGATACCATGCTGAATCAGGAAGAAGAGTTATTCAGCATTCATTCGGATAAAGAAAGGCGATATGCACTGGAGGGCAAATATCAGGTGTCTTTTATTCCCTTGGAAGATTTCAATGCCATTCAGGGAACAGCCTATGCGTTAACCCCGGAAGAAGTGATGGTATACAGTACCGGAAATGATTACGGGTATGACCGGATCAGAATAGAGAGCAAGGAGTATCGGGTCAAAGAGGAACTTTTTGACTGCCTTGTCAGTGGAAAAGCAAGGGGCAATGTTTTTACCCAGGAGTACTATATTATTCTGCCGGATGTGGAAGTGCTGTCTGCGTATACCGGAATGTGGGAAGAACAGGCTCGGCAGATTCTGAGAAATGTCTGTATCGAAGTGACAGGGGAAAAAGCATCCGTTGAGGCATTTATCCAGGAAGCCAGTGCCCTGGCCAGCAGCAGGGAAGGCTTTATCGGCCTGGAAAACGGCTATGCCGGACGGATGGAAATTCAGTCTATGGATGGCGGTCTTTTGTTCATTGGGATTTTTTTTGGTCTGGTATTTATGATGTGCATGCTTTTGATCATGTATTACAAGCAGATTACGGAAGGGTTTGAGGACAAGGATAATTTTGATATTATGCAGCAGGTGGGCATGAGTGATCATGAGGTCCGTACCACCATCGGGAAGCAGGTTTTTATGGTATTTTTTATCCCTCTGGCGGGAGCGATCCTGCATACGGCAGCAGGCCTTCCGATGATCATTAAGCTGATGGGAGCAATCAGGATGTTTGATGTGCCGCTGATGCTCTGGTGCGGAGCCGGAGTGATTATGATCTTTGGCTTGGTTTACCTGGGCTGCTATATACTTACCGCCCGGGCATATTACAAGATCGTCAGGTAGGAAGAATTTCAAGTCTCTCATGCAACTGACATAAAAAATTATGTAACTGACCATTCCTATCCGACAGGTCACCTTTCCCTATATTGTATTGTGCAAAATTGTGTATATACTTGAGTTTACAAAGATGTTGGCGCACAGCACAAGCAATATGGAAAGGTGATTTTTATATGGATAAAATAATAGAAGTAAAAAATTTACAGAAAAGCTACGGCCCGGTCCGGGCAGTGAAAGGAATCGATTTTTATGTGGAGCGGGGCAAGCTGTTTGCTTTTTTGGGGCCAAACGGAGCTGGCAAGAGTACCACCATTGATATGATCTGTACCCTCCTGAAACCTGATGCCGGGGAGGTGTTCATTGACGGATGCCGCCTGGGCCGTGAAGATGATTTCATCCGCAGCCGGATTGGTGCGGTTTTTCAGGACAGCGTTCTGGATGCCCGGCTGACGGTTCGGGAAAATTTGATGGTCAGAGGAAAATTTTACATGAAAAACGCAAAAGATGTTAAAACCGCCATTGCCAACGCGGCCAAAGTGGCTGGAATTGAAGAATTTATGGACCGTCCCTATGGCAAGCTTTCGGGTGGCCAAAGGCGGCGGGCGGATATTGCCAGAGCCTTGATCAATGCACCGAAAATCCTGTTTCTGGATGAACCTACCACCGGCCTGGATCCCCAGACCCGGAAAAGTGTCTGGGATATGATCGCCCGATTGCAGAAGGATATGGAAATGACCGTATTTCTTACCACCCATTATATGGAAGAGGCTGCCAAAGCGGATTATATTATTATCGTTGACCACGGAGAAATAGCAGTAAAAGGAACACCTTATGAACTGCGGGATATCTACAGCTCGGATTTATTAAAGATAAAGCCTTATCGTGAACAGCGGGAGGAACTGGTAAAATTTCTGTCTCGTATAAATATAGAAGGAAAAGAAAAAGATTCGGTATTTCATATTGCCATCAAGGATACCAGAATGGCCATTCAAATCCTGACGGCGGCAGAAGAATGGGTGGAAAGCTTTGAAGTTGTCCATGGAACAATGGATGATGTCTTTTTAAATATTATCGGAATGGAGGATAACAGCAATGATTAATTTGGGAATGCGTAATCTGAAAATATATCTGCGGGACGGAGGAGGGGTATTCTTTTCCTTTCTTGGAATCCTGATCATTATTGGGCTGTATGTTTTATTTCTGGGTAATGGCATGAAGGAAGAGGTTGTCGGATTGCCGGAGGGCGGCCTGATGGTTGACAGTTGGGTGATGGCCGGCATCATTGCGGTGGCTTCCGTTACCACCAGTCTGGGAGCCTGTGGTGTGATGGTGGATGACAAGGTGAAGAAAAACGGGAAAGATCTCCTTTCGGCACCGCTGAAACGTTATCAGATTGTCGGCGGTTATGTCTTCAGTGCCTGTCTGATCGGACTGCTGATGTGTATCATGACCTTTGCAGCAGCCGAAATTTACCTGGTGGCCAGCGGCTGTACCCTGCCGGCCCCTTTGACCATGCTGAAGATTATGGGGGTTATCATTCTGGCGGTGTTGTCTTCGGGATCAATGGTTCTCTTTATTACCAGCTTTTTAAAAACCAATGGTGCTTTTTCCAATGTCAGCATTATCATTGGTACCCTGATCGGTTTTCTCACCGGAATGTATCTCCCGGTAGGGACTTTATCTGAAAATGTGCAGTGGCTGATTAAATGTTTTCCGGCATCATCGGCCTGTGTTCTGCTTCGTCAACTGATGATGGAGGAGACCATGAAGGTTTCCTTTGAGGGGGTTCCCGCCGAAATCATTGAAGGCTTTGAGCAGGAAATGGGTGTGGTCTTCACCTATGGAAGCACCACCGGAACAGCCGGCCTGCATATAGCGGTATTAGCGGCAACTGCCGTCATCTTTTTTACCCTGGCAATTTTAAATATATCTCGTAAAGCGAAATAATCTGTGTTACAATAAACGTCGAGGACGGTGAGGGCATTGAAAATCAGTATTGAAGAAATCGGCCGGGAGCAGGAGGAAGAAATTGTCATCCGCTGTCATGAAATAGGTGATGAGGTTCTGCAGATTATCAATCGGTTAAAATCCACCGAAGAAATGGTAATCGGCTATGAGGGCAATAAGATTCACCGGATTGCCCCTAAAGATATCTATTATTTTGAAGCGGTGGACAACAAGGTTTTTATTTACAGCCGGTCCCAGGTTTTTGAATCCAAACAGAAATTATATGAAATTGAGCAGATGTACGGAGGAAGTCATTTCCTGCGTACATCTAAGTCTGTTATCATGAATATCAGGAAGATTAAATATGTCAGCCCGGCCTATAACGGCCGCTTCGAGGCCTGCTTTGACAGTGGGGAAAAGCAGATTATTTCCAGACAGTATGTCAGTGCCCTGAAGAAAAAGCTGATGATATAGGAGGGACCAGGATGCCTTTTGGAGAAATATTGAAACAAATGTACAGGAGCTATTTTATGATAACTGCGGGAGTATTGCTTAGCGTAACGGTTTTTTGTATGATATTTATGCCGGTCAGCAGTTTTTCCGTAACAGAGTTAGGATATATCCTGATCAGCGGAGTTTTATATGACCTCCCCTATCTGGTGTTTTATGCTCCCCGGGAATTGGATAAAAGACAATGGCGAATACGAAAGGTATTGCACTTCCTGTTGTTGGAAATTGTGGTGATTGGGAGCGGACACTTCCTATTCCAATGGTTGCAGGATTGGGATTTGATTCAGCATATAGTAATGGTGCTGATGGTATTGGTGGTTTATCTGGTAGTGATTTTTGGCAGTTGGGAAAGAGAACGCATGAATGCCAAAGCAATCAATCAGAAGCTGCGGGAATTATTTCAGGAGGAAAAAGAAGATGCTTGAAATACCAGAAAGTCAAACCATAGCAAAACAATTAACTGAAACCTTACAGGGAAAAATAATCTCTTATGCCGAAGCCAATCATTCGCCTCACGGATTTGCCTGGTATTTTGGTGATCCGGCAGGTTATGACGAGCTTCTTTCCGGGAAAAAAATCGGCCTCAGCCACGCCCGGGCAGGCATGGTGGAAATCGAAGCCGAAGACTGCCGGATCGTGATTGGAGACGGCATATCCCCGCGATATTATGAGGATTTGAAAAAAGTTCCGGAGAAGCATCAGCTATATATCGAATTTGATGATCAGACCGCTCTGGTGGGAACGGTACAGATGTATGGCGGCCTGTGGGCCTATCGGGAAGGAGAAAATACCAATCCGTATTACCTGATGGCAGTAGAGAAGCCTTCACCGCTCTCGGCGGAATTTGACTATAATTATTTTTTGAATTTGAAAACTGATAAAACGACAAAGATGTCAGCAAAAGCCTTTTTGGCCACAGAACAACGTATTCCGGGGCTTGGCAACGGAGTTTTACAGGATATCCTGCTTTTGAGCGGGATTCATCCCAAAAGAAAGATGACTGATGTGTCGGAGGAAGAATACCGCAGATTGTATGAAACGGTCAAGCAGGTGTTAGCCCAGATGACAGACCAGGGCGGACGGGATACAGAAAAAGATCTGTTTGGCAATCCTGGGGGATATACTACCCGCCTAAGCAAAAAAACGTATGGCAAGGGTGACGCATGGGCACCCTGTCCTCTTTGCGGAAATCCCATACATAAAGCCAGCTATATGGGCGGAACCATATACTATTGCGAACAATGTCAGAAATAATGAGGAGAAATAAAGAAAAATGCAAAAGGAAGTAGAAATAAACGTAACAGAAAATAAAATGGGGATCATGCCGGTTAACAAACTGCTGATCAGTATGTCCCTGCCGGTGATGATATCCATGCTGGTACAGGCACTTTATAACATTGTCGACAGCATCTTTGTGGCACAGATCAATGAAAATGCCCTGACGGCAGTTTCCCTGGCCTTTCCTATCCAGACCTTAATGATCGCCCTGGCCACCGGAACAGCCATCGGTATCAATGCCGTATTATCCAAAGCCCTGGGTGAAAGGAATGCAAATAAAGTAAATGGTTCAGCCATTAATGGTATTTTTCTGGCCGCCCTGTCTTATCTGGTATTTCTGGCGATTGGATTGTTTGCCGTAGGACCTTTTTATGCCGGACAAACGGATAATGCGGAGATTATTAAATACGGAAAAGAATATTTGATTGTCATCTGCTGTTTTTCCATGGGCATATTCTTTCAGATTACCCTGGAAAAGCTGCTGCAGTCCACGGGAAAGACTTTTTATACCATGATTACTCAGGGAGTGGGAGCCATCATCAATATTATTTTGGACCCCATTTTGATCTTCGGACTGCTTGGCTGCCCCAAAATGGGCGTGACCGGAGCGGCAGTGGCAACCGTAATCGGCCAGACCGTAGCGGCATTTTTAGCTTTATACTTCAACTTGAAAAAAAATCACGAGATTACCCTTCGAATCAAAGGTTTCAGACCGGATGGACCGATTATCAGACAGATTTATGCAGTCGGTATTCCTTCCATCATTATCCAGGCCGGTGGCTCCGTTATGGTTTATGCCATGAATCGGATCCTGATTTCCTTCACCTCTACAGCTACGGCAGTATTCGGGGTATATTTTAAACTGCAAAGCTTTATCTTCATGCCGGTATTCGGATTGAATAGTGGATTAATGCCAATCGTGGCTTTCAATTTCGGCGCCGGTAAGCGGGAACGGGTGGTTAAGGCAGTGAAGCTCAGTGCGATATATGCAACAGCCATTATGATTGTAGGATTTTTGGTTTTCCAGATCATCCCGGGACAGTTGCTGAGGATGTTCAATGCCTCGGAAAACATGATTACGATTGGCATTCCTTCTCTGCGAATCATCAGTATCAGCTTTCTTTGTGACGGGTTTAACATTGACTGCGGTTCCATGTTATCGGACCTGGGGACTGGTGGGAACATAATGAATTTATCCAGCTCA